>JBBSOT010000299.1:0-6499 GCA_038259455.1 Hyphomicrobiales bacterium
AAGTCCAAGCGGTCCCAGTCGAACTGAAGGCTCACCCCGGGTCGCCCTACCGGCGAATGTCGGTCAGCTCCGGGCAAGTGCGCACACCGGCCCTCAGGTTGCCCCTTGAGAGCGCTTCAGGCACCCGTCCAACCCCCCATTCTGTCACCGAGGTACCCATCGCGCTGTATCCGCCCTCTCTGCCCCGTTTGACCTGCATACTCATGAGGGTCTCTAGAGTGTCCCTTTGGCAGCAGATACCGAAGACATTGTTGCTCGGCCAAGCGAGCTACCACGAACAGACAGCAGCTACCCAAGTCAACACTGGCAGTCGACGCGGGTTCTCCCACAGGCGACGACCTTCATCCATAGTTTATCGGCGGGTACGCACGTGGGTACGCAGTTGGGTGCGCAGTCTAGGCAGATTTATACCTAACATGCTGTTTATAATCACCTATTCAGATAATCAAGATCCGCTGGTGGAGCTGAGGAGGATCGAACTCCTGACCTCGTCATTGCGAACGACGCGCTCTCCCAGCTGAGCTACAGCCCCGTCCAGCGGATGGCGCATTTATCGGCGGCGCCGCTTGCCTGTCAAGCATCCGGACGGCCCGGCACTTGCCGCATTGGCCGCCAGTGGCTACATGTCCCGCACAATATGGAGAACGGCATGCTAGCCCTTATACAGACCGTCGTCATGGCGCTCGACCTCTACTGGTGGATCATCATCGGCTCGGCCATCTTCTCTTGGCTCTATGCCTTCAACGTCGTCAACCCGCGCAACCAGTTCGTCGGCGCCATCGGCAACATGCTGTTTCGCCTGACAGAACCGGCGCTGCGCCCGATCCGGCGATTGATGCCCGACCTGGGTGGCATCGACATTTCGCCGATCATCCTGTTGCTGCTGCTGTTCTTCGTGCGCCAGTTCATCCTCACCACCATCGTGCCGGCGGTGCTTGGCTAGGCGCCTTGCCAGCACAGACCTGCTTCGAGGGACGGCCAGACGGCGTCGACATCTTCGTGCGGCTGACGCCCAGATCGTCGCGCGACGCCATTGACGGCATTGGCAAGGCGTCCGACGGCAGCACGCACCTTGCCGCCCGCGTTCGCGCCGTGCCCGAAAAAGGCGCAGCCAATGCAGCGCTGATCAAGCTTGCGGCGACTTGGCTCGGCGTGCCTAAAAGCCGTGTCAGCGTCGCATCGGGTGCGACGTCGCGCCTCAAGACAGTCCGCGTGACAGGAGATGCGGTCGCGCTGCTGGCAACCATCGAAACCGCGCTGCGTCTGGTCGAAACCGCCGCACATCGCTAGTCTGCGTGAGATCGGGCATCGACCCGGTCCCGTAGACAAAGCAGAGGATGCGATGAAGAGGTTTCTTGCCGCCGCACTGTTGCTGGGTGCCTTTTGTTGGCCGGTCCTGGCCGGGCCCCCTTCAAGCGCCTATACCGACCTCGACATCGATAGGGACTGCACGGTCTTTGCGATGGCGGAAGAAGGCGAAGGCGAATGGGCCAATCTGGTCTGCAACGGCTATCGCGGCTATCCGGTGTTCCTGTATTCCGGCGATTTGAGGGAAACGGCCTTTTACGGCTTCACGCACACCGGCGATCTCCAGCCGGCCTGGGAAAGCTTCAGTGCGTTCAATTCGGTCGGCCCGAAGATTGAATGGCGCCTTGAAACCATCGGCGACAGGTCGGTGCCTTTTGCGACGATCCATCGCCGGACCGTTACCCAGGATGACCAGCCGAGCGGCAAGCTCGAAGTGCTGGTGGTCTCGAAGGTCGGCCAGGTCGGCACACGCGACGGCTGCGTCGTCGGGCTGGTGCTCGCAACCGGCCATCCCGAGGCCAACGAGACGGCACGGACCATCGCCGACGAGCGCGCCCGCGATTTTGCCTGCGGCTCGGAAAAGCCGGTTTCGATGGGCGAACCGATGCCGGCGTTCCGCCGCAACGAATAGCAGGCTTGAAAAGCGCTTCAGTGTCGGAACTTTACGCGGTCGTCTTGGCCCGGTCGATGGCCTCGACGATCATCTTCTTGGCGGTTGCGGCGTCATACCAGCCGCCGATCTTGACCCACTTGCCTGGCTCCAGATCCTTGTAGTGCTCGAAGAAGTGCTGCACCTGCTGGCGGGTGATGTCCGGCAACTGCGTGTATTCGGTGACCGATTCGTAGCGCAGCGTCAGCTTGGGCGATGGCACAGCGATGATCTTTTCGTCCTGGCCGGCATTGTCTTCCATGACCAGCACGCCGATCGGCCGGACATTGATGACGCACCCCGGCACCAGGGCGCGCGTGTTGCACACCAGCACGTCGATCGGATCGCCGTCGCCCGACAAGGTGTGCGGCACGAAGCCGTAATTGCCAGGGTAGCGCATCGAGGTATGAAGGAAGCGGTCGACGAACAGCGTGCCGGCGTCCTTGTCCATCTCATACTTGATAGGCTCGCCACCGATTGGAACCTCGATGATGACATTGACGTCCTCGGGCGGAGTTTTGCCGACAGCTATCGCTTCGATGCGCATTTTATAGCGTCCTTTTTGATTTATCCTGACGGATAGCGGGAGGACGCGCCGGGCGCAACAAGTCAGTGCGCAATCAGTCCCAGACGAAAGCCACTTTTTTCAGCGCTTTCTGGTCGAATATCTCGACCCCTTCGGCAATGTCGCGCCCGCCTGCCCCCTCGTAGAAGGAAAGGGCGCCGGTGTTGTCCTCGAGCGCCCAGACCACCATGCCGGTCAGCCCGGACTCAGCAAGCCTTTGGCGCGCTGCTGCAAACAGCCGGCTGCCCAGCCCGATGCCCTGATATTCCGGGCGCAGATAAAGCTCGTAGATTTCGCCCTCTTGCGTCAGTTCGCGGGCGCGGTTCTTGCCGATGGTCGCGTAGCCGGCCAACTGGCCGCCGATCTCGACCACCAGGACGGTCGCGGCGCGGCGGATCGCGTTAGCCCACCACTGGGAACCACGGCGATTGACCATCTTGCTAAGCGCCCGGTGTGGGATGATCCCGCTATAGGCGCCATGCCAGGCCTGGTGATGAACGTCGGAAATCGCTTCCGCGTCCCGCGGCTCAGCCTTCCTGATGCCTATCGTCGTCGTGTTCATGATTTGTTAACCATAGCTGCCGGCAAGACTGTCTGGCAAGCCGCTAATCGCGACAAGCTGCGATCAGCCCACAGGCAAAGACGAGGCAGGAATTTCAGATCTCGACGAGATGGTCGTCCAGTTCGTTGACATCGCCGGACCGCCGCGGAAAGTGCAGCGTCAGCACCTCGGCCACGCTGTCGATCGCGGAAACGAAGCCATCCCCAAGACGGTCTTTTCGCGCCATCTCGATCAGGTCGGCGACCACCCTGTCCCACAGATCCTGTGACACCTTGCAGTTGATTCCGGCATCGGCGAGGATTTCGGCATAGCGTTCGGCCATCGACACGAAGATCAGCACTCCGGTTCGCTGTTCCGTAAGATGCACATTGCGGCTGAGAAACTGCCGCAGCGCGTTGTCGTTTGCCCGCATATACTGCCAGCGCCGCGGCACCAGCAGGAGACGCAGAGACGGCATCCAGTATATCAGGCAGAGCGCCATGACCGAGGCCAGAGCCTGCGCGCCGACGAATACCGGCACCCTGACCTCCAGCCACCAGAAATCGAGCGCCAGGGCAATCAGCAGGCTGAGGCACAGGATGACGGCGAGGACGATCAGGGCAGCGGAGAAGAAATAGCTGTCGCTGGAGCGCGCCACCACGCAGTAGATCTCACCCGCTGTGTTTGTCTCGGCTTTGCGGATTGCAGCGGAAATCCGGTCATGCTCGGCTTGTGTCAATGTCTTTGCCATCTACCAGCTCCCCGACGATCCGCCGCCGCCGGAGGATCCGCCGCCGCCGGAGAATCCGCCACCGGACGATCCGCCCGATGACCAGCCGGACGACGACCCGCCACGCGACGAGCCCGACCCGCTGGTGTAGGTGAATGTCGTTCCAAGCCATTCGTAGCGCCCAGGTCCGAGCTTCCTGCCAAACATCCGCGGCAAGATGGCGAAGGCAAAGCCGCCGAAGAACAGAACCGCCCACACAAGGGCGAAGATGATTCCGGCAATGTCTCCGCCATCAGGGCCACTGTCCTGGTTTCGTTTCGCGCGCGCTTCCAGTTCGGCGCCATTGCCTTCGAGCACCATCACGATGTCATCGACCGCACGGGTGATCCCGCCCGAAAAATCACCGGCGCGAAATGCCGGCACCATGGTGTTTTCGATGATCAGCTTCGAATGCAGGTCGGTCAGCGTGCCCTCGAGTCCGTAGCCGACCTCGATGCGCATCTTGCGGTCGTTTGGCGCGACGAGCAGCAAAATGCCATTGTCCTCGCCAGCCTGGCCAAGCCCCCAGGCACGAAAAAGCCGGTTGGCATATGGTTCGATCGCCTCGCCGTCGAGATCGGGTATGGTCGCGACGACAATCTGGTCGGATGATTTTGTCTCGAAATCAGCCAGCCTCTGAACCAGTGCGGCCTCGGCAGCCGGATCGATGATCCCTGCAGTATCAACGACGCGTCCAGACAGCGTCGGCAGGCCGGCCGCGATGGATGCCAGCGGCAGCAGCACGAGGAGCAGCACCGCGCCCAGCGCGAATGCCCACCACGCGCGACCGGAGCATGGCCGTACACCCGGCATTTCGCTCGCACGCTTCAGGGTGCTTTGGCGTTCAGCCATATCGTCATGCTGCCATCTGGGGCCAGGATCGCGGCCTAGTTGAATTCAACCTTGGGCGGCTGCATCGCGTCCTCGGAAACCGTGAAATTCTCAAATGGCTTGTTGTCGGTAAACCAGAGCGACGCCCAGATCACCGACGGGAACGTTCGCAGCGTCGTGTTGTAGATCCGCACCGCCTCGATGTAGTCGCGCCGCGCAACGGCGATGCGATTTTCGGTCCCTTCCAGTTGCGCCTGCAATGCGAGAAAATTCTGGTTTGCTTTGAGGTCGGGATAGTTTTCGACCACCGCAAGCAGTCTCGACAGGGCGCTGGTCAGTCCCGCCTGCCCTTCCTGAAAGGCCCTGAACGCCTCAGGATTGCTCAAGGCGTCGGCTGGAAGTGTCACCTGGGTCGCCTTCGCCCGAGCCTCCACAACGCCCTCAAGCACCTCCTTCTCGTGCGAGGCATAGCCCTTCACCGTTTCCACCAGGTTGGGGATCAGGTCGGCGCGGCGCTGATACTGGTTGAGCACTTCACTCCACGCTGCCTTTGCCTGCTCCTCGGCTGTCGGGATCGTGTTGTAGCCACACGCCGACAACAACGGCAGGGCAAGTATCAGCAGGAGGAACGCGCGAATCAGGCTGGTGGCAGGAGACAGTGGGAAATGCCGGACGATCATGTGAATATCCCTCAAATCGCAATCGATCAGGCTCCATCCTTACCATACTCCCTGATCCGAAGAACAGTTGCACCGGCACGTCTGGGACGAAGCCGGCATTGGTAAGCGACACGCAAAGTCGCTAGGGTCAAGACCCTAGACTGGCGCAGAGACGAGGACCTCAAGATTGATGGCCGACCCGAAGCATGACGCAAGGCAGCGTGAATCGCAGCGCATCATCGAACGCGTCTCGCAAGAGGCAGAGAGTGGCGGCAGGTCGATGCTGGATCGCGCAACCAAACGGGCGCGCGACCACGTCGCAGCCGCCGATGTGGATCGCGGCGACCGAATCGAATATTGGGGTACGCGGATTGGCCGTATTCTGAGTATATTTCTTGTCATCGGCCTTGTCGCATGGCTCATAAACTTCCTGATGCGGGGCGGCTTGTCGCAATGAACACAAATACTGGCGAAACGCCTCGGGCCGTCATCGTCATATCGAGCCATGTGGCGCGTGGGTCGGTCGGCAACCGCGCCGCCGTTTTTGCACTTGAAACGCTTGGCCATCCGGTCTGGGCCGTTCCAACCATCCTCTTGCCCTGGCATCCCGGTCACGGCCCGGCGACGCGCATCGTGCCCGATCCGGAGCAGTTTTCCGCCTTTATCCAGGACCTTGAGCGGGCTCCATGGCTCGGCGAGGTCGCCGGCGTTCTGTCTGGCTATCTTGGCGATGCTGGCCAGGCGGGCGAGGTCGCAGCCCTGGTCGCTGCGGTGAAAGCCCGAAACCCGGATGCACTCTATGTCTGCGACCCCGTCATGGGCGATGCAGGCGGCCTCTATGTCGCCGAAGAGATCGCCGAGGCGATGCGCGATCTGCTGATTCCGATCGCCGACATTGCCACGCCAAACCGCTACGAGCTTGAATGGATGACGGGCAAGACACTGGTCGATCTCCAGATGACGATCGCCGCCGCACGTGATGCCGGCCCGGCCAGGATGCTCGTGACTTCGGCGCCGGCCATGATCGCCGGTGGCATCGGCAATCTGCTGGTGACCCCCTACGAGGTCTTGCTGGCCGAGCATCGCTCGATCGCGCAGCCGCCCAACGGTCTTGGCGATCTCACCGCTGCGCTGTTTCTGGCACGCCTTCTTGCCGGCCAGACCGACGCCAAGGCCC
>JBBSOT010000300.1:0-6487 GCA_038259455.1 Hyphomicrobiales bacterium
GTGTGGAACACTTCCGCACCCATGCGCAGGCCATCGGCGAAGGACGGCGCGCCGACCGGCAGGATCATGAACTCCTGGAAGTCGCTCGGGTTGTCGGCGTGGGCGCCGCCATTGATGATGTTCATCATCGGCACCGGCAGCACATGGGCATTCGGTCCACCAAGATAGCGGTAAAGCGGCAGGCCCGATGCCTCGGCAGCGGCCTTGGCGACGGCCAGCGAGACGCCCAGAATGGCGTTCGCGCCAAGGCGCGCCTTGTTGGGCGTGCCGTCGAGATCGATCATCGTCTTGTCGATATGGATCTGGTTCTCGGCTTCCATGCCGCCGATAGCCTCGAAGAGTTCGCCATTGACTGCCTCGACAGCCCGCTCGACGCCCTTGCCGAGATAACGCTTGCCGCCGTCGCGCAGTTCGACGGCCTCATGCGCGCCGGTCGATGCGCCGGATGGCCCTGCCGCCCGGCCCATCGAGCCATCTTCGTGAACGACGTCGACATCGACCGTCGGGTTGCCGCGGCTGTCCAGGATTTCGCGGCCGATAATGTCGATGATGGCTGTCATGATGCGGGAAATCCTTCGGCTGGGATCGATTGCAATGGCGCGCCCGTCTTAGCCAAAGTGCCGGAAAACGCAATCGGCAGTGCCATTTTTCTTGGGTCCGCACGTCGGATTCACGCCGCGAGACTGTTTGTAACGCAATGTTATGGCTGGCTTGGCGACAAGGTCCGGCCGCAGCGTTAGATTCATAATGCGCGGGGCGAAACCAAGGGAGTTTCGCCATGTCTGAGTTTTCTGCGGGTATGTTCAGTATCGTGCTGATTGTCGCTGCTTTCATGACTTCATGCAGCGAACCGTCTGCCGAGGACGTCACCGGGACGGACCCAACCTTCATAAGCGACTGACGCAAAAAGGCCCCGCCATCGGGTGGCGGGGCCTTTCTGTTGAACGACTGCGTCGATCACCAGTACGGATCGACCTTGTAATATTCATAGGACGCGTCACGCGCCGCCATGCCGTCATTGCCGGTCAGGTCCTCGATTGAATAGGCGGGCGCCGACTGCAGCTGTTCCTTGGTGAACGGCACGACGTAGCCATCGCTATCGGTACTGTAGTCGAGCGTCGACCATGGAACCGCGTGGTACTTCTCGCCGATGCCAAGGAAGCCGCCGAAACCGATCACGGCAAACATGATGCCGTTCGACATCTTGTCGAGCATCACGTCCTCGATCGTGCCGATGCTTTCGCCGGCCGTGTTGTAGACCGACGTGCCGATGACGCGCGATGCCTGGATGGCGGCGGTGTGTCCTGTATGGGTTGTCATTTTGTGCTCCTCGTTTGGGGTTAAGGATGCACAGGAAATGGCCGGCTGCGATGAAGGTTCCGCAGTTGCGGACTATTTCGCCTTGGCCACGCGGTCGAATTCCATCAGCCGCTCAAGCAGCGCCGGCAGGTCCTTCAGCGGGATCATGTTCGGTCCGTCCGAAGAGGTTGAATTGTCCGGATCCTGGTGTGTTTCGATGAACACCCCGGCCACGCCGACCGCGACGGCCGCGCGCGCCAGTGTTTCCACGAATCGCCGCTCGCCGCCCGATGTAGCGCCCTGCCCGCCCGGCTGCTGCACCGAATGGGTGGCATCGAAAATCACCGGCGCGCCCATATCAGCCATGATCGGCAGCGCCCGCATGTCGGAAACCAGCGTGTTGTAGCCGAACGATGCGCCGCGCTCGGTCACCAGCACATTGGCGTTGCCCGAACCGGTAATCTTGGCGATCACGTTCTTCATGTCCCACGGCGCCAGGAACTGGCCCTTCTTCACATTGACGACCTTGCCCGTACGGGCAGCGGCCACCAGCAAATCCGTCTGTCGCGACATGAAGGCGGGTATCTGCAACACGTCGACATGCGGCGCGACGATGGCGCACTGCTCCTCGCTGTGAATGTCGGTCAGCACCGGCAGGCCGAACTCCTTGCGCAGATCGTCGAACACCGGCAATGCAGCGTCCAGCCCTGCCCCGCGCGTGCTTGACAGAGACGTCCGGTTGGCCTTGTCGTAGCTCGACTTGTAGACGAGCCCGATCCCAAGCTTCGCGCACAGTTCCTTCAGAGCCCCAGCCATGTCGAAGGCATGGCCGCGCGACTCAAGCTGGCACGGACCGGCAATCAGCGTCAGAGGACCGGAATTCGAGAATTGCGTGTTGCCGACGGTGACGGTGGCGTTGGGTGTGCTCATGCAGGGTTTCTCCGAAGCGACTGCCGCCATGTGCCTCAATTGGGCCGGCCGTTCAAGGGCCACAACCGATGCTCATTCTCCGCATTGGTCGGTCGGCCCTTTGTCACGCGATGTCATCCCGGAACTCTCCGCGCAAAGCCCGGACGAATGCCCTTGGCTACATTCCGAGCCACAGTCCCGTACCAAACACCAGTTCAGCCACAAGTATGCCGACTATGACGCGGCGTCCGAGCGCCAGATAGGCGGCAAATCCGATCACCACCGATCCGATCCGCAAGAGCAGCGGCGTTGACGCAAGCGGCTCGGCCGGAAAGATCACGAGATTGCCGATGACGCCCGCCACAAGCGCGGTGGCGACGGCGCGCACCAGCACCAGAATATCCGAGTTTTCCGACAGGCGGCTGCCGAGATGGACGCCGAGGAAACGCCAGAAATCCGTGGCGACCCAGCCCGCCACCAGGATGAAGACAAAAGGCCACCACCAGGCGTCTATCGCATCAAAGCTCATTGGTAAGCCTTGACGCACGCAGCCGATGCAGTCCGTAAGCCGCTCCACCGCCCAGGACGCCAGCCGCGACAAGGTCGAATCTTGGCATGAACAGGTGGAAGGCGGGTCCAAGCACAATGCCGAATACCATGGCGTAATGGGTGGCTCGTTCGCGCGCCGATCCCCACAGCGAGGCCAGGAAATACATCGGCGTTAACAGCAGCAGGGCCGCCGAGACTGCCGGCGGCAGGCTGTCGGCGACCAGATAAAAGGCGGCCACCACCAGCATGTTGCCCAGCACAAGCGTCGAGCCAAGCCCCAGATAGTAGCTGGTGCGCAGGTCCAGCGGCACGTGCTTGAGGCGTTCCATCGCCACCACCCAGGAGGTGACGGCCACGAAATGCGACAATGCGTAGAGAACCCAGCGCGGCGTGCGCGAGCCGCGCAATTCCGGCACGATCGCCACCACCATCGGCATCAGACGCACCGATGACAGCGTCACCGCAAACATGGCCGCAGGCAGCGAAGCGCCGGCCAGGATCGCCCCGATCAGCACCACATGGGCCGGAAGCGCCCAGACGACGCCAGTCATGAACACCGACTGCGCTGCTGTCAGCCCTGCGCCCTTTGCCAGGCTGGCGAAGCCGACGAAGGCCGACACGAGGATCAGGCCTGGAATTGAAAAAGCCCCGCCGCAGCCGCGCAGGTACCAGGTCCGGCGTTCGGCAAAGGACGGCGCAAAGGTATCATGTTCAGTCATGTCGATGGGCCGGCATCAACTGATCAAGCGCAATCGCGGAAGGCAACTGCAAAACCTGGGCGAGTCAAAAAGAAAGCCCCCTTGCGGAGGCTTTCTTGATGTTGATGCAAAAGTCACCCCTTGCGCGGCAATTGCGGAACAAGGCTGCGCTTGCTTGAATCCGGCCCCTTGGGTGCGGGCTTCGCCTTGCTGGTGGTCGCCTTCTTGGCGGCTGTCTTCTTGGCGACGACCTTCTTGGGGGCGTCCTCGACCGGCTCTTCTTTCTTCGGCTTCACCGGCGCTTCTTCGGCCAGCGTCTCGAGCTTGAGCGCTTTGACGCCGTCTTCCTTCTCTTCGACTGTGACGCGGACAGTGCCGCCCTTGCGGAGCTTGCCGAACAGCACTTCCTCGGCAAGCGGCTTCTTGATGTGCTCCTGGATCACCCGGCCCAGCGGCCGCGCGCCCATGCGCTCGTCGTAGCCCTTGTCTGCCAGCCAGGCGATGGCCTCCGGCGCGAGGTCGAAGGTGACGCCGCGATCCGAAAGCTGTGCCTCTAGCTGCATGACGAACTTCTGCACCACCTGATGGATCACCGGCACCGGCAACGAGCCGAACGGGATGATCGCATCGAGCCGGTTGCGGAACTCCGGCGTGAACAGCCGGTTGATCGCCTCGACATCGTCGCCCTCGCGCTTGGTCGAGCCGAAGCCGATCGCAGCACGCTGGGCTTCCGACGCGCCGGCATTGGTCGTCATGATCAGGATGACGTTGCGGAAATCGATCTGCTTGCCGTGGTGGTCGGTCAGCTTGCCGTGATCCATCACCTGCAACAGGATGTTGAACAGGTCCGGATGGGCCTTTTCGACTTCGTCGAGCAGCAGCACGCAATGCGGATGCTGGTCGACGCCGTCGGTCAGCAGGCCGCCCTGGTCGAAGCCGACATAGCCGGGAGGTGCGCCGATCAGTCGGCTGACCGTATGACGCTCCATATATTCCGACATGTCGAACCGGATCAGTTCGACGCCCAGCGAGGCAGCCAGTTGCTTGGCCACTTCGGTCTTGCCGACGCCAGTCGGGCCTGAGAACAAGTAGGAGCCAATCGGCTTTTCCGGTTCCCGCAAGCCGGCGCGCGCCAGCTTGATTGCCGATGTCAGCGCGGTGATTGCGGTGTCCTGGCCGTAGACGACGCGCTGCAGCTCGACCTCGAGGCCGGACAGAACCGCTTCATCGTCGGCCGAAACCGTCTTCGGCGGAATGCGCGCCATGGTGGCGACAGTCGCCTCGATCTCCTTGACGCCAATCGTCTTCTTGCGCTTGCCTTCAGGCAGGAGCATCTGCGACGCGCCGGTTTCGTCGATCACGTCGATCGCCTTGTCCGGCAGCTTGCGGTCATTGATGTAACGCGACGACAGCTCCACCGCCGCCTTGATGGCGTCGTTGGTGTACTTCACCTTGTGGAAGTCTTCGTAATAGGGCTTCAGGCCCTTCATGATCTCTATCGCGTCGTCGACCGTTGGCTCCTTGACGTCGATCTTCTGGAAGCGCCGCACAAGCGCGCGGTCCTTCTCGAAGAACTGGCGGAACTCCTTGTAGGTGGTCGAACCGATGCAACGGATAGCACCGGACGACAGCGCCGGCTTCAACAGGTTGGACGCATCCATGGCGCCGCCCGAGGTTGCGCCGGCGCCGATCACCGTATGGATCTCGTCGATGAACAGGATGGCGCCCGGAAACTCCTCGAGTTCCTTGACCACCTGCTTCAACCGCTCCTCGAAGTCGCCACGATAGCGCGTGCCCGCAAGCAACGTGCCCATGTCGAGTGCGAAGATCGTCGCGTCGAGCAGGACCTCCGGCACATCGCCTTCGACGATGCGCTTGGCCAGGCCCTCGGCAATCGCGGTCTTGCCCACGCCCGGATCGCCGACATAAAGCGGGTTGTTCTTGGATCGCCGGCACAGCACCTGGATGGTGCGGTTGATCTCGATCTCGCGACCGATCAGCGGATCGATCTTGCCGGCCGTCGCCTTCTTGTTGAGATCGACGCAATAGGCCGTCAGCGCATCCTGCTGCTTCTTCTTGCCACCGTCTTCGGCAGCATCGGCGCCATTGGCGCGCGGTTCCTCGTCGGCGCCGCGCGGCGTGCGGCTGTCAGAAGAGCCCTGCCGCTTTGCGATGCCGTGCGAGATGTAATTGACGGCGTCATAGCGCGTCATCTGCTGTTCCTGAAGGAAGTAGGCAGCATGACTTTCGCGCTCTGCGAAGACGGCCACGAGCACGTTGGCGCCCGACACTTCGTCGCGACCCGACGACTGGACGTGGATAACGGCGCGCTGGATGACCCGCTGAAAACCGGCCGTCGGCTTTGAATCCTCATCATAGCCGGTGACCAGGTTGTCGAGTTCGGTGTCGATATAGTTCAGCACCGTGTGCTTCAGCTCGTCGAGATCGACATTGCAGGCGCGCATGACGGCCGCCGCTTCGGCGTCGTCAATCAGCGCCAGCAGCAGATGCTCGAGCGTCGCGTATTCATGGTGTCGCTCGTTGGCGAGCGTAAGCGCCTGATGCAGCGCCTTTTCGAGGCCTTGGGAGAAAGCCGGCATTCAAAACCTCACTTCTTCTCCATCACGCATTGCAGCGGATGTTGATTCTGTCGCGCGAAATCCATGACCTGGGTGACCTTGGTCTCGGCGACCTCAAATGTATAGACCCCGCATTCACCGACTCCGTGGTTGTGAACATGAAGCATGATGCGGGTGGCGGCCTCGCGGTCCTTCTGGAAGAACCGCTCGAGAATGTGAATCACAAACTCCATCGGGGTGTAATCGTCATTGAGGATGAGAACCCTGTAAAGGCTGGGCTTCTTGGTCTTCGGCTTGGTGCGCGTGATGACTGCGGTGCCGCGGCCGACGCCTGCGCCGCCATCGTCACCTTCGTCGCCATCCTGCATGGTCAGCATGCCTGCGTTGATGGCAGCCCCGCCAATTCTCACCAAACCGTCCTCATTTCTCTTCGACACCGACCATCGATATGTA
>JBBSOT010000301.1:0-6487 GCA_038259455.1 Hyphomicrobiales bacterium
CTTCTCCTTCAGGCCGCGCAGGATCGAGATCGTATCCTCGACGCTCGGCTCGTCGACCATGACCGGCTGGAAGCGGCGGGCAAGGGCAGCGTCCTTCTCGACATGCTTGCGGTATTCGTCGAGGGTGGTGGCGCCAACGCAATGCAGTTCGCCGCGCGCCAGCGCCGGCTTCAGGAGATTGGAGGCGTCCATCGCGCCGTCGGCCTTGCCGGCGCCGACCAGCGTGTGCATCTCGTCGATGAACAGGATGACGCCACCGGCAGCCGCCGTGACTTCGGACAGCACGGCCTTCAGCCGCTCCTCGAACTCGCCGCGATACTTTGCGCCGGCAATCAGCGCGCCCATGTCGAGCGCCATCAGCTGCTTGTCCTTCAGCGTCTCGGGCACGTCGCCATTGACGATGCGCAAGGCGAGGCCTTCGGCGATCGCCGTCTTGCCGACGCCCGGCTCGCCGATCAGCACCGGATTGTTCTTGGTGCGGCGCGACAGCACCTGGATGGTGCGGCGGATTTCCTCGTCGCGGCCAATCACCGGATCGAGCTTGCCGGCGCGGGCATCCGCGGTCAGGTCGCGCGCATACTTCTTCAGCGCATCATAGCCCTGCTCGGCACTCGCCGAATCGGCGGTGCGGCCCTTGCGAAGATCGTTGATCGCCTGGTTGAGCGCCTGTGCGGTGACGCCCGCCTTGGCCAGGATGTCAGACGACTTCGCCGACTTCTCGACGGCCAGCGCTGTCAGCAGGCGTTCTACCGTGACGAAGCTGTCGCCGGCCTTCTTGGCGAGATCTTCGGCGCTGGTGAAAACCTTCGCCATGGGGGCGGCCATGTAAAGCTGGCCGTCGCCGCCCTCGACCTTGGGCAGCGCATCAAGGGCCGCCTCGACCGCAAGGCGAACGCCATTTGCATCGCCGCCGGCGCGCGAGATCAGCGAGGCTGCCATGCCCTCTGAATCGTCAACCAGCACCTTGAGCAGATGTTCTGGCGTGAATTGCTGGTGGCTGCGCGATAGCGCCATCGATTGCGCCGACTGGATGAAGCCGCGTACGCGCTCGGAGTATTTTTCGATATTCATGTCTGCCTGTCTCCATTCCATATCCGACCCGCTTTGCGGCGCCGGAAAGGCCAAGGGTGACGGAACCGCTCATTGAGCCGGGTCCAACTTGGACCAGATATGGGTATAGGACCTTTATGGCTCAAGAAGCATTGACCTGGATCAGCAAACAAAAAAGCGGGGACTTTCGCCCCCGCCGTACAGTTATTCCTGCCTGAACGCTTCAACGAAAGATCGAAGCGCTCGGGATGAGGCTCAGCTGTCCGCGTCGATCAGCGGTGCATCGGCCTTGTCGCCCTTGTCCGCTGCCGGCTCGGGAGTCAGGCCGCGCGAAAGCGTCTGGGCAAGACCCGACTGCGCCCCGGCATCCTCGACGATTTCCGGCTTTGGCCGACGTGGCCTGCGACCGCGCCGCGGCGGCGCCGATGCCTCGTCATTCTGCGGGGCTTCGTCCGTGGAAGGATTGGCCTGGCGCTCTGTGCGTCCGCCGCCGGCATTGGAAGGGTCTGAATTCAGGGCCAGTTCGGCCGGCGTTCCGTCGATGACAGGCTGCGGCCCGGTGCCGGGATTTCCCTGTCCCTGCTGCGCGTCATCACCGCCACCGCGATTCTGGTGCGCGCTGCCCTGCCCGTCATTGCCCTGCTGGTTGTTCTGGCGGGCATTGCCCTGGCCGTCGAATTCCTCACGATCATCGTCATTGTCGTTGTCGTCGGAATTATCGCGCTGGCCCTGCGTGTTCTGGATCGGCAACTGCGCCTGGGCGGCCGCAATGATGCGGTTGTAATGCTCGGCATGCTGCAGATAGTTCTCGGCCATCACGCGATCGCCCGAGCTATGGGAGTCGCGAGCCAACTGCGCGTATTTTTCGGCAATCTGCTGCGCGGAGCCGCGAATCTTCACATCCGGCCCGTTGCTCTCGTAGTTGCGGGTCAGGGGGTTGGGCCCCTTGCGGTTGTTATTGTTGTTATTGTTGTTGCCGCCGCCGCTATTATTGCGACCGCGCATGCGCCTGTTCTGCTGTTGTGGCCTCATTAGACTCTCTTGGGTTTGCAATAAAATCCGGAATCGGGGCGCTCAAGCAGCCACCGATCCGTGGTGTTCCTAACGGTGTTCGCCCGCAATAGCGTCGGCGCCACGTCCATCCCGATCCAGTTACTTGTTAACTGCCGGACAATCCCCGCACGAAGCTAAGGCGTCATTTCCGCAAGAAGGCAGTTTGTTTCAAAGGAAACCGAATTGATAACAGCACTGCCTGCTTCGTCTCATCCGGTGCGGCGACCCTAGCTGCATTCGCCAGCCTTGCCAAGCGCTTTTTGCGATGCGCAAAATCACTGTTAACGGTGGAAAACCAACACCCTGTCATGGTCGGCAATGTCCTGACGCGCTTCGAGAAGCCGATATCCTCGCTCCGCGAACAACCGCATTACGTCCCGTTTCTGCGTGGACCCTATTTCCAGCCCGACACAGCCATCCGGCTCAAGATAGTCTTCAGCACTTTGTGCAATCTGCCTGTAGGCGTCCAGCCCATCCGAACCGCCGTCGAGGGCGCGCACCGGATCGAAATCACGGACCTCTCTCTCCAAAGATCGAAGGTCATCTGTCCTGATGTAGGGAGGATTTGCGGCAATTACATGAAATTTGCCCGATATTTCGTCAAACCAGTCAGATTTCAACGCCGTGAACCTGTCGCCCAACCCAAGCGCAACCGCGTTGCTGCGCGCTGTCTCGAGAGCGCCAGTCGATACGTCGACGCCGGTTGCGGCGGCTTTCTCGACCGACGCCAGCAGGGCCAGCGCAATCGCTCCGGTTCCGGTTCCAAGATCGAGAATGCGGCATGCTTCATCACCCTTGTCGGCCACTGCACGCACAAGGGGCAGCAGTGCATCGACCAGTGTTTCGGTGTCGGGACGCGGCTCCAGCGTGTCCGCCGACAGGCCAAGTCGCAGTCCGTAGAACTCACGAAATCCGAATATCCGGTGCACCGGTTCGCCGCTGATTCGCCGAACAAGGGCCTGCTCGACTGCCGCAACAGCAGTGGCATCGATGATTCGGCCCGGCGTCGATATCGCATCGGCGCGGCTTGCCCCGGTAACGTGTTCGACGATCAGCCTGGCATCGAGGGCCGCATCGGCAATTCCAGCCTCGGCCAGCGCCGCTCGCGACGACACCAGAAGCCCGGCCAGCGACCGGGGCGCACTGTCAGCCATCGCTGCCCGCATGGGCCAGGAGCCGGGACTGATGGTCCGAAATCAACGCCGAGATGACCTCGTCGAGCTCCCCCATCATCACCCGATCGAGCTTGTAGAGCGTCAGGTTGATGCGGTGATCGGTCAGCCGCCCCTGAGGGAAATTGTAAGTCCGGATGCGTTCTGAACGGTCGCCGGAGCCGACCTGCAGCTTGCGCGATTCAGATCTTTCCTCGTCGGCCTTGCCGCGCTCCATGTCATAGAGACGGGCGCGCAGGATCTGCATGGCGCGCGCCCTGTTCTGGTGCTGCGACTTCTCCGCCTGAACGACCATGATGCCGGTCGGCAGATGCGTGATGCGCACCGCAGAGTCAGTCGTGTTGACGTGCTGGCCGCCCGAACCCGAGGCGCGCATCGTGTCGATGCGAATCTCGTCCGGCTTGATCTCGATATCGACTTCCTCGGCCTCCGGCAGCACCGCCACCGTTGCCGCCGAGGTGTGGATGCGACCGCTGCCTTCCGTCGCCGGCACGCGCTGCACCCGATGCACGCCCGATTCGAACTTGAGCTTCGCAAACACGCCCTTGCCGGACACCGTCGCGATGATTTCCTTGTAGCCGCCGGCTTCGCCATCGCTTGCCGACGCGACTTCGATGCGCCAACCCTGCGCGGCGGCGTAACGCTCATACATGCGAAAGAGATCACCGGCAAAAAGGGCCGCCTCATCGCCGCCGGTACCGGCGCGGATTTCCAGAATGGCGTTCTTCTCGTCCGCCGAATCCTTCGGCAGAAGCAGGATCTGGATCTCGTTGCCCAGTTCCTCGATCCGTTCCTCGACGCCGGCAAGGTCGGCCTCGGCCAGGTCGCGCATCTCGCGGTCGGTGGTACGGTCGGCGAGCATCGCCTCGAGATCGGCGAGTTCGCCCTCGACCTTGAACAACTCCCTGATCTTGCCGGTGAGTTCCTGCAAGTCGGAATATTCCGAGGCGAGCTTCACATAGGCTTCCGGGTCGGGTCCGGCAGACATCTGCGCTTCGAGCATGTCGAAACGCTTGACGAGTTGGTCCATCCGGTCGCGTGGCAGGCTGATCATGATCTGACTTTACAAGGGAATGGAGCGATCGTCGGCGAAAGCCTGCAGCAGCGCACGCATCGGCAGTTGCGCGGCCATGCCGGACAGGTTTTCGTCGAAGAATGTCTGCAACTCACCGGCATCCAGTTCGGTCAGCATCGCCTTGACCGGACCGATCGATGCGGGCGACATCGAGATCGACCGGTAGCCGAGGCCGATCAGCGCCATCGCCGAAATGGGCTTTCCGGCAAGTTCGCCGCACAGCGTCACCGGCTTGTTGTTGCGCTTGCCCGCATCGGCGATCGACTTCAGCGCCCGCAGGAAGGGGACCGAAAGCGTATCGAACCGATCCGAGAGCTGCGAGTTGCCACGATCCGCTGCCATGATGAACTGGAAAAGATCGTTCGACCCGACGGAAACGAAGTCTACCGCCTTCATCAACTCGTCGAGCTGCCACAGGAGGGACGGAACCTCCAGCATAGCGCCCAGTTTCAGGCTGGTCGGCAAATGATGCGCGAAACGCGACAGATGCCTGACCTCACGATCGATGATCTCGCGCGCCTGGGCAATCTCGCCAAGTTCGGTGACCATCGGAAGCATCAGCCGCAATTCACGACCGCCGGCCGCCTTCAGCAGCGCCCGGATCTGCGTCCGCAGCAAGCCCGGCCTGTCCAGTGTCAGGCGGATTGCGCGCCAGCCAAGGGCCGGGTTTTCCTCCTGCGACGTGTTCTTGAAATAGGGCAGCACCTTGTCGCCGCCAATGTCGATGGTCCGGAAGGTCACATGCTTGCCCTGGGCCGTGTCCAGAACTTCCCGGTAAAGCCCCTCCTGCGCCTCGGCGCGCGGAAATGTCGAGGCCACCATGAACTGCAACTCCGTGCGGAACAGACCGATGCCGGCCGCGCCTGACTCGGCCAGTTGCGGCAGGTCGACGGCAAGCCCGGCATTCATCATCAGATCGATGTGCACACCGTCCTTGGTCTGGGAAGGCTTCTTCCTGAGCTCACGGTAGAGCTCCTGTCGACGCGCCCTGAAACGCACCTTCTCCGCATAGGCAGCCTCAAGATCGGGCTGGGGCCGCAAATGCATGGCGCCTTCGTCACCATCGACGATAATGGCGTCGCCGTTTTCCGACATGGAAACGGCACCCTTTACCTGGCCGGCAACCGGAATGCCGATGGCGCGCGCAACGATGATAACGTGGCTGGTGATCGCACCTTCCTCCAGCACCAGCCCGCGCAGCTTGTCGCGCGGATAGTCGAGCAGTTCGGCGGCTCCCATCGAGCGGGCGACCACGATGGCATCCTTGGGCAGCGTGGCGGCGATGGTGTCGGGCCCCCTGCCCATCAGCTGCCGCAGCAGCCGGTTTGCGAGATCGTCGAAATCGCTCATCCGTTCGCGCAGATAGGGATCGGTCATGTGCAGCATGCGCGCGCGCATGTCGGTCTGCACCTTCTCGACCGCCGCCTCGGCCGTCAGGCCGTTGCGGACAGCCTCGTCGAGCCGCCGCGCCCAGCCGCTGTCATTGGCGAACATGCGGTACGCCTCAAGCACGGCACGGTGCTCGCCCTCGAATGCCACGTCGCGACGCGACAGCATGTCGTCGATCGACAGGCGCAGCGAGCCCAATGACGCCTCGAGGCGGCGCATCTCCTCTTCGGAATCCTCGTTGAACAGGTTGGTGACGACGATGCGCGGCTCGTGCAGCACGACATGGCCAAGGCCGATACCCTCGTTGAACGACACGCCGGTGAAGCTGGCGGGCCGGCTGAGATCAAGTTCGAGGCCGGGCCGCGTCAGGCGCGCCAGATCGCCGGCGGCGATCATCTCGGCCAGCACCATGGCCGCCGTCTCCAGCGCTTCGACCTCGTCGTCACGGTATTGCCGCTTGGTGCGGTTCTGCACCACCAGAACGCCAAGCGTGCGCCCGGCGCGCAGCACCGGCACGCCCAGGAAGGAGCTGTAGATTTCTTCGCCGGTCTCGGGGAGATAGGTGAAGGCCGGATGCTGCTGGGCCTCCGACAGGTTCAGCGTGCGCGCGCTTGAAGCAATGGTGCCGACCAGCCCCTGGCCGAGACGCAGTTGCGCGAGATGGACCGAACCGGGGTTCAAACCTTCGGTAGCGTAGAGTTCGAGCACGGAGTCGGCGCGCAGCACATAGAGCGAGCAGACCTCGGCC
>JBBSOT010000302.1:0-6461 GCA_038259455.1 Hyphomicrobiales bacterium
CCCTCGGCGGCCAGCAGCGCTTCCTCGGTCGAGGTCTGGGTGTCGTTGAAGCCGTAGAGAACCATCGTCGGAATACTGCTCTTCACCGCATCGTGAAAGCCGGGCGACGGCAGTGCCGGCGGAACATAGGCGCACAGATCGTAGGTGGTGGTGTCGACATAGGTCGACTTGGCAAGGAACTTGAATTTCAGCCCGTCGACTACCTTTTGCATACCCTCGCGGGAATTGAAGGGCGTGTCCTCGGTGCAGGCCACAACCATCAGGTCCAGCACATCGACCAGCGGCTTGTAGATGGTTCGCGCCTCCTTCGACACGGCGGAGAAGACCTCGGCCACGTCGCCGTCCGTCAGTTGCGCCAAGAGGGCAAGCGTCGGGTCGATGTCATCTGCCGGAAGATGGTCGACGATCAGCGCACGCAGGGTGTCGCGGTCGGGCGACTTGCGCGCCAGCGAGGCATAGGCGCTGGCAAAGCGCAGCATGTCCTCACGGGACCGCGTGCGGACGATCGCGTCCGTCATCATCCGGTCCAGGCGCTTGGCAAGGCTTGTCACGTCGCGTGCTGACCGGGCCAGCGAGTCCGACAACGAGCTGAGCGCATAGGCCCGGAACATGTCATTGCGCTTGGTGGTGGCGGCCTGTTCCAGCAGCAACCGCGCGATCACGGTCTGGTCCGGGGTCAGCTTGTCGGCATGGGCCTTGAGAAGTTCGCCCGCATCGGGCGGCCGCGCCGTCGAGCCCGAGGCGAGCTGGTCGTAAGTTCCGGTCTCGCCGCGGTCCCATTCGGTCACGATCAAGGGAATATGCCCGGTCGTGTTCGGCCAATGGCCGAAGGTGTTGCGGTCCTCGAACAGCGCAATCAGCGTACTGACATTGATCTCCGGTCGGCCGCGCGCGGCCGGGATCGGGTTCTTCTGCAGCTTGACCGCGACGCGCTGGATCGTCGCCTCGAGTTCGGGAAAGGCCGCGGCGCAGCCGGCATCGGCGGCACACTGGTCGATCACCTGCTGCACGCCTTCCTGCACCGGCAGGATGTTGGTGTCGTAGGCGCGCGCATTGGGCGGGAACACGCTGTCGATCACCACCGAGCGCACGCCCTCGGGCGCGGTCCGCATCACCTCGAGCGCCAGCTTGGTGCCGTAGGAAACGCCATAGATGTTGTAGCCGTCATAGCCCAGCGTCTGCATTACGGCCCGGACGTCCTGCGCGTTTTCAACCGTGTTGTAGGCCGAAAGGTCACGTCCTTCCTTCTTCAACTCGGCCGTGCACTTGGAGAAGATCGCTTCCTGCTTGGCATTGTCGATATTCTTGGGATTGAACAGGTCGACGAGGCTGTCCTCAAAGGTCGCAAAGCAGGTGACCATGTCCGAAGAGATGCCCGCTGCGCGCTGGTCGAAAGTCACCACGTCGCGCCGGGCGCGGTGCCCGTCCCACAGTGGCACGACGATGCCGGCGAGGTCGCGGACCGCGCCACCGCCGGGTCCGCCGTGCAGATAGACCAGCGGATCGGGGGCGGGGCTCTGCGTGTGCGCCTTCAGCACGGCAAAGCTGAGTGCGATGCGCTGACCATCCGGTCTGCCATGGTTCTCCGGAACATTGACCCGGCCGCAGATGACGGTCTTGCCCTCGACCTCCGCAGCTGGCAGCGGGCGAGGACAGGCCTCGATGGTCACCGGATACTCGGCCCGCGCTCCACCCGCGGCGATCGTCGGAAAAGCATTGTCGGCCGGTTCGGCAGACAGGAGCGCCATGACGGCGGCGATGATCTGGTCGGCGTTCATGCTGTGCTCCTGTTTCCGGACCGTTGATGTCATCGCCGTTTCGAACGCGCTCGGCCGGTACGCTCCGGACGTCGTTCGGCGACGTCAGGGGGACGCGGACCCCGGCCCGCGCCGCCGCCTCAGGATAGGGTCCCGCCGTTTCGACCGAGGCTGTACACGCCCAAGGAGTGTCGGCCCGCCGGCTAGAGCCGGGTGCCGCCCCTGACGTTGATCACTTCGCCGGTGTCTCGCATCTCGCAGACCATGTAGTCGTGGCCGACAGCCGCCTCGATCAGCCATTCATGTTTTGCGGGCGAGCGAGCTTTTGTGATGTGGACCTGATGCGTGCTGACGCCGAAGTTCTGCGCCACGATCTGTGCGCAGCCCTTGTTGGCCATCGTGGGCGCGCGGCTGTCTGCAGGAATCTGGCGATGTGCCATGCTGTTGTCGCGTTCCCGATCTCCCGCCTGGTAGCCCTGCGCGTAGTCTCGAGTGCTACGGTGCTCGTTGTAGGCATAGCCGTGCACGCCGTCGCGATAGCCGCGCTCGAATTCGGCGGTAGAATCGCCGTTTTCGGGTTCGTAGCCGCCAGTATAGTGGTGGTTCCCGTGGGCCAGGGCCGCGATGCCCAGGATGGCAATCGCTGCTGCCGCCGCCGCGGCCTTGTCCTTGTCAGACATTCTCGCTGCTGCGGGTTGTGCGGCCAGGCCCACCATCAGTGCCGCTGCGGCGAGAATGGATATTATCCGTTTCATCTGTCTTCACTCCTTTGATTTCAACTTCGGGCTTCCGTCCGGAAGTCCGGGACGAGAAGCGACCATCGATCAATTCATTGCGACGGCCAGCAGGGCTGACCGCTCTCAAATCGCGTTCCCTGGACTACTGCACGGTGCAAATGCCGTTGGCGCCGCCTCGTGCGGTGTAGGATACCAAGGGCGTACCGTCCGGATTGATGGTGACAGAGATCGTGACGTGATCGTGCGTCGCCTCGTAGGCGTTGGCATTGAAGATCTTCAGCTTGCCTTCCTTGCCGTTGATGTAGATCGGGCCGCCCTGGTCGGCGTGCACCTCGATGTTCATCGGACAGGTGGCGTTGAAGAACGGTATCGCTGCAGCGGCGGGAGCGGCGGCTGTGATCGCAGCGACGATGGCCACGGTTCGAACGATCGGGAACATTCTGTTGGCTCCTTGGGATGATGACAAAGTTTCTGCGAGGCGCGATGCTAGAGGGCACCCTCGTCGGTGAGCGACATGACGTCCGCCACGACTCCCGAGTTCGACACGAGGCATCGCCAGGGCGCGCGGTTCGGTCCCACGCCGACCTTCACCTGCGAGTTGGCTTCGGAGTAGACCATCTCGATGATCGTCAGATCAAAGTTGTTCGTGATGCGGCGGACCTCGCGCAGGCAGGCTGTGCGAGCTATTTCAGGCACGCTCTGGTCCATCAACGGTAACGGACCGGAATCTCCCGACTGACCGGAGTCAGTAGTGCATCCCGAGACGAAGATGGATGCGATAATTGCTGCATAGTATATCTTGACCATCGAATGCCCTCAATAATGATCTATACTGTAAGAAGATACAGAGATGTTTTCTTGTCTTTGATCCAGGTCAACTACTGCATATTTCTCGCACTCTTATCCTCCTCCCGACTCGACCAGGAACCGTCCTGCTACCCAGCCGTTTGCGCTGCCATCGCGGCGCTCTACGCGGCACCAGCGCGTCTGTCCATTCATGCGGCAGCCGAGGTTGCGAAGCACCGCGCCATTGCGCAGGCGCGCCACTGTCGTCGCCTGCGCAGATGGCCGCGAACGGACGTTGAGCCGATCGCCCGCCGGCACTTTCGCGACTCTCCAGAAGTCGGGTCCGCCTGCGAAGCTGTCGGCAAAATCGGGCTGGCGGGTACCCTGGTCTCCGCCCGTCACCTCGACCGTCAGCGAGAAGTCCGCGCTCTCGCCTCTCCGCGCGGCATTGCGCATCAGGTAGACTTCGACGATGTAGTCGCCACTCGATGGCACGATGACGTCGCCGATATTGCCGTCGACGGAGCCATTGAACAGCGCCTCGGACGAACCTCGCGACTTGATGTTCAGGTAGCTGCTTGGATTGCTGGTGCGGAGCGTCGCCGCCAATCTCTGGCCGGCCGTGACGCGCACGATGTAGTCGATGCCATCGTAGCCTGAAATCGTGTCGCGCACCGTGCGCGAACTGCGACCCGGTGCAAAGCTGATCCGCTCGGTGCGATCCTGCGCGTACGCCGGTGTGACCCACACGCCCGACGTGGCGAAACCGGACACGAGAAGCATCGCGCACACTGCCAGAGCAAACCAACGCATCGAGGGAGCCTCACCCGAACAAGCAAACCGGAAGTCAGGGATTTGTAATTGATGTTCCCTCGGGTGCACCAATGAATTCTCCCGGCCTTCCGGCAAAGGAACTCATGTATCGATGCTTCGGGTTACTTGGCCGCCAAGAATTCGGTTCCGTTGCCCTTTGGCTGCCGGGGCAGTTGCGACTTGAACCACCTTACGAGGGAATCCAGAGCCGGCTCGCTGCGACGGCTCTCCTTGACGCAGAGGTAGTAGTCCTCATGGGTCGGCAGCGACACGTCGTCGAGCAGTCGGACACTGCCGGTTTCCAGATCTCGCGCTGCCAGAAAGTCCGGCACAAGGGCCGCCCCCAGCCCGGCCTTCACCATTTCTAGCGCGACCAGATAATGCGACGCGAAGAGCCAGCGCCCTTTCGAAGGCCGCACTGTGCTGCGCCCAGACAGGGTTGCAAGAGCCATCCAGTCGGCACCCTGACGGCCGGGCTGGAGGTCGGTCGTGATCAACGCCGGCTCGGCATTGCTTCCTGAAGAAACGACAGGGACCAGTTTCTCTGGCCAGAGTAGCAGTGCGTAGAAACCCTTCTCGGTCGGCAGGGTGGTGACGAAAGCGTCTGCGACAGCGTCGGTCAGTTCCGGGTCCCGCGCGTACATGCAAAGCTGCAGATCAAACGACGGGTCGGTCGCGTAGAAGCCGCCAAGCCGCGGCACGAGCCAGGCGGGACCGAAACTGCTACAGACCGCAAGCCTCACGACATTGTGAGTGCCGCCGATCGCATCCCCGACCGAACGTTCGATCGCGGCGAAGGCCGGCTGGAGCTTGCGGGCGAGCCGGTCGCCGGCCTCTGTCAGGGCTATGCCGCGACCTTGCTTCTGAAGCAGGCGTTCGCCGATCAGATCGGACAGGATGCGCAATTGGTGGCTGATTGCGCTTTGCGTCACCCCGAGCTCGGCTGCAGCAGCCGAGACGGACAGGTGGCGCGAGACGGCCTCGAACGCCTCGAGCGCGCGGAAGTTCTGTCGGTATTCCATCTGGGCGAACATCCGTGGATCGTGATCCGGATGCTAGATCACCTTTCGAGCGAACGCACGCACGGTTTATCCTGCCATGTCACCTGACCCATGAATTCCCTCGACGGAATTGCTATCAATCTCATTGGACGCCTTCTGTCGTGTCGGTAGACTGTACGCCATGTGCTGCTCCAGCGCACAAGGTGACGGGCGACGCGACGATGACATTTGCCGGGACACAGATCGACAGGCGTAGGCTCCTCGCGGGAGCCGCGTCGCTTCTCGGACTTGCCGCGACCAGCGACGGTCTTGCCCGAGAGGTGATGAGGGAGATTGCTGCGTTGAAGCCGGGCGAGTTCACTTGGCATCCCGAGCGCCAGAGAACCGGACCCGTGGCCATTGTGGTCTCCATCCCTGAGCAGCGCGTTCATGTGTACCGGAACGGCATCCGCATCGCCGTCTCGACCTGCTCGACAGGCAAGCCGGGGCACGAGACGCCGACAGGGGTCTTCGTCGTTCTGCAGAAAGACAAGCATCACAAGTCGAGCACCTACGACGACGCGCCAATGCCGAACATGAATCGGCTGACTTGGTCCGGTATCGCGCTTCATGCGGGCCGGCTGCCGGGTTATCCGGCCTCCCACGGGTGCATACGTCTTCCGATGGACTTTTCCGAAAGGCTTTTCGGCGTGACCCATGTCGGCACGCCGGTGATCATCTCCGGTGCGCATGCCGACCCCAGGGAACTGGTTCATCCTGGTCTGGTGCTCGGCGCCTACGGAACGCACGAGTTCGGCGGCGCGGTTGCCAGCCTCAAGGGAAAGCAACGGCCGACTGACTGGACCGACCTGAACCAAGAACCTATCACGTCGGTCATCGCATCATCCGCGGATCGACGCGTCATGCTGATACAGAACTCGGAAATCCGCGCGGAGGGAACGCTGACGATATCCGGATCCGGCAAGCTAGGCAGCCATGTCTTCGTGCTGGACGGGACCAACGAGCGCGCCCAGGGCCTCCGCTGGATCGCCATATCGCACAATGACGACGTCGACGGTTTCTTCCAGCCGGAAGAGCGTGCGATCGCGCGGCTGAAGGCCGACGGCCAATTCCTCGCGCGCATGCAGCCAATGCTGCACCCGGGAGCGGTGCTGATCGTTACCGACGCGCCACTGTCGCCCGACAGCCGTTCGGGCAAGGACTTCGTGATCATGTCCTGAATGCCCCATTATTGCAGGCGGTCATCGAAACTCGACCGCCACCGATCACTCGACAGTGGGTTGCCTGCTTGCCGGGTGCTACCTCGCAAGCTGGAAGCCGCCTGTTCACAGTGTAGATCTTGGCCTGCGCCTCGCGGTCGATCCGGC
>JBBSOT010000303.1:0-6457 GCA_038259455.1 Hyphomicrobiales bacterium
AGCGCCACGTCCAGCGATTCCTGTCCACCCACGATCAAATTGCCAACGTCTTTTCCCGCCCGCCTCTCGCCAGCGCCGCCACCGTCCGTTCTGCCCGCACCCAGGCGTTCACGCACTGGGCTGAGGTGACCGGCGTCGCAATGGCCGCATGATTGCGCCCAATTCCGGCATGGCGTCTTTCCTCGCCCCCAACCTCAACAAGTTGACGGTGCCCTCTTGACGGCTCACGGGTTACAGCCATCACAGTTGCCGGGGTCGGCGGCCGCAGCAGCAACAGGACGCTCCTGGCGATAGCCGCACCCAACACACATCCAGATTTCGGTCATTGTCAGCAGCGTGGGCTGGCGACACCACGAGCAAGGAAGCCCCACCAGACGGTCGGTCATGCTGAAACCAGGGCGATCGCAATCCGGGCATTGCGAGAGCGCCCGCCGAACCAGATCTATCATGGCGCGCGTGATAGCCCGCATTCGCTTCGGGTTGCGATGTGCCCGCATGTCAGCTTCAACGAAAGCCGTTGAGCGGCCATCAAGGACGCTGTGGATCGCCTGGTCGAGTGTTTCCCAAGTGGTCGCATTCTTGATCAGCGCTAGTTCGGCAACGGGTTTACCTTCCTCGCAGGCCATTACGATAATGCCGTGGCCGGGAAAGCCGATCCTTTCAGCAAAGCGTCTGCCGGCGTCGACATCATCAACGACGGTGTGACTAAAATTTGTGTCCGATCCAGCATAACAGCCGACAAGTTCAAGCCCCGAAGACCGGTCGATCAGAACCACGATTTCTCGGCACAAGGGCAAAAATGGCAAATATGGATGTGGCCCGAAGCTTCCTTCGCTGGCCAGTCCGATATGGGCTTCGGGCGATCGCGCAAACGCTGCGGCAATCTTTGCGCGTGCGGCTTCAATCTGGCTTCCGGCGCGATCTATCTCCCGGCTGAAGGTTCCAAAACTGTCAGTATCAAGCCCTTGGGCCAGTTCGACATGCAAGCCCAGGAAACGCAAGGCCAGCGGTGCGATGACCTGTTCCTTGCCGTGCATCGTGGCGAGCACCGCGCGCTCACCGCAGTAAGGAGGACCAGCAACCCACATCATCAAAACAGCCATATTGCCTTATAATTTGGTTAATAAGTATGAGCGTCAGTGGGGTTAGATCGGAAAGGGCCACAAACAGCAACGCACCGCAACCGGGCAATCAAACCCGATTGTTGATATAGGAGACGAGAGATTCATTTTCCTCGACGTGATGATCGATGCGCGCACGCACAACGTCGCGCACGCTTATGATTCCAACCAGTACCCCTTTGTCGAGCACTGGCAGGTGACGGAAATAGCCACGATCCATCAATTCCATCGCCTCGTTGATCGTTGTCTCGGGAGCCACAGTGGTGACGTTGGCGGTCATCACGTCCCCGGCATTTATCGCGTGAAGCCCGGGTCCCTTGGCGGCGAGGGCTTTGACGACGTCACGCTCACTCACGATGCCAGCGAGTTCGCCAGCCTCTTCGAGCACGAGAACGGCGCCGATACGCCGCGAGGCGATGGTGGCGACTACCTCCATCAAGGGCGTGCCGGGGAAAACGGAGATGATGGTGTTACCCTTGTCGCGCAGTATCGATGCAACGGTCATGGATCAGTCTCCTTAAAAGCAACGTTTGTATCGAATAACCGTTTTTGCAAACCCGCCATTGTGCTTTGACAGGCGCAGTTCCGTAGAAGTTGCCAGCAGCATCGCCGATGCCCAAAACCCGTATCTTGTTTGAAGGCGACGCGTGGCTTGCAGCCTGTTACTGCTTCGTGTCATCGGACTGTCCCCGGTATTTCCAGGCAAGCGTCGCTCCGGCGTGAAACGGCACAATCCGCGTCCCGGCCGCCGCGATGCTCTCGCATACGCGCCAGTCGGTACGCTCCAGCGCCACGGTCCCTGTATTGAGCGGCAGGCCATAAAAGCGAGGTCCGTTCTCGGAGGCAAAGGCTTCAAGCCGGTCGAGCGCATCCTCCTCCTCGAACACCGTCGCATAGGCCTCAAGCGCAACAGGCGCATTGAATATGCCGGCACAACCGCAAGCGGCTTCCTTGTCGCCTACCGCATGCGGCGCTGAATCGGTGCCGAGAAAGAACTTCGAGTTGCCCGAAGTCGCAGCTTTGCGGAGCGCGAGGCGATGCCGCTCACGCTTGGCGACGGGCAAGCAATAGAGGTGCGGACGGATGCCGCCATCGAACATTGCGTTCCGATTGATCACGAGGTGATGCGGCGTGATCGTCGCACCGACGAGAGGTCCGGACGCCTCGACAAAGCGCACGGCGTCCTCGGTCGTGATATGCTCGAAGACGATCCTGAGCGCCGGGAAGTCGGCAATAATTCTCGACAGGATGTTGTCGATGAAAACCGCCTCACGGTCGAAAATGTCGACATGTTTGTCCGTCACTTCGCCATGCAGCAGCAGCGGCATGCCGATGCGCTCCATCATTGCGAACACGCTGTACACCTTCCGAAAGTCCGTCACGCCATGCGCCGAATTGGTCGTCGCATGGGCCGGGTAGAGCTTGGCGGCGGTGAACACGCGCTCGGCAAAGCCGCGCTCGATCTCCGCCGGCTCGATGTCGTCGGTCAAATAAGCCGTCATCAGCGGTGTGAAACTGGATCCCGCCGGCAGTGCTTCGCGTATCCGCTCGCGATAGGCGCTGGCTGCCGCCACCGTGGTGATCGGCTGGTCGAGATTCGGCATGACGATCGCACGAGCGAACTGGCGCGCTGTGTAACCAACAGCCGCAATCAGCATTGCATCATCGCGCAGATGCACGTGCCAATCGTCGGGCTGGCGAATAGTAAGACGCGTGGCGCCGCTGAAAAGCGTCGCTACAGGCGCAACTTCTGAATCAGATGTCGGCATAGACGTGCTCTTCGGCACTTGCGCCGGGATGGGTTACGGCACCCTTGCCGGCCGGCCCCACAGTTTGCGCGTAGCGCCATATCGCCCCCGACTGGCATCCATGCCGCCGCGGCTGCCAGCCCGAGAGACGCATATCGAGCACCGCCTGATCAACCCGAAGGGTGAGTGTGCCGGCGACCGCGTCGATCTCGATGATGTCGCCGTTTTCGATCAGCGCAATCGGACCGCCACCCGCCGCCTCCGGCCCGACATGGCCAACGCACAGACCCCGGGTTGCCCCGGAGAAGCGCCCGTCAGTGATCAGCGCGACTTTCTCACCCATGCCTTGTCCGTAGATGGCGGAGGTCGTCGACAACATCTCCCGCATGCCCGGACCGCCGCGCGGTCCTTCATAGCGGATGACCAGCACTTCGCCTGCCTCGTAGCGGCGCTGCATCACAGCGGCGAAGGCGTCCTCCTCCCGCTCGAACACTCGCGCCGGTCCGGTAAAGGTGAGTCTGTGCAGTCCGGCGACTTTCACGATCGCGCCTTCTGGCGCGAGATTGCCGGAGAGTCCGACGAGACCGCCAGTCGGGGACAACGGCCGCGTCGTTGGAAAGACGACGTTCTGATCACTAGGAAAACGCACGGCAGCAAGGTTGTCCGCAAGGCTGCGGCCGGTGACAGTCAGGCAATCGCCGTGGAGGAAGCCGCCGTCGAGCAGCGCCTTCAGCACCACCGGCACACCGCCAATGTCATGGACATCTTTGGCCAGATAGCGCCCCCCCGGTTTCAGGTCGGCAATAAGCGGCGTGCGTTTGAACACGGCGGCCACATCGAATATATCGAATGCGATGCCGGCCTCGTTCGCCAATGCTGGCAGATGAAGCGCGGTGTTGGTCGAGCCGCCGGTTGCAGCGACAACGGCCGCCGCATTCTCCAATGCTTTGCGCGTAACGATGTCGCGCGGCCTGATCCCCGACGCGAGCAACGACATGACTGTCCTGCCGGCCAGTTCAGCAAAACTGTCGCGGGAATCATAAGGTGCCGGCGTACTCGCCGAGCCGGGGAGCGCGAGGCCAATCGCTTCCGAGACATAGGCCATGCTGTTGGCAGTGTATTGGCCGCCGCACGATCCCGCCGAAGGACAGGCCACGGTTTCGAGTTCAGCCAGGTCTTCATCGCTCATCGTACCCGCCGAGTGTGCGCCAACCGCCTCGAAAACGTCGAGCACAGTGACGTCCTTGCCGCGGAACCGGCCGGGCAGGATTGATCCGCCATAAAGAAATACCGATGGCACGTTTAGCCGCAACATCGCCATCATCAGACCCGGCAAGGTCTTGTCGCAACCTGCCAGCCCGACCAAGGCGTCGTAGCAATGCCCGCGCATCGTCAGTTCAACCGAGTCGGCGATGACCTCGCGGCTGACCAGCGATGCCTTCATCCCAGCGTGACCCATAGCGATACCGTCGGTGACCGTGATGGTGGTAAACTCGCGTGGTGTGCCGCCGGCGGCTGAGACGCCTCTCTTCACCGCCTGCGCCTGGCGGCCGAGAGCGATGTTGCAAGGCGCGGCTTCGTTCCAGGTCGTGACCACACCTACAAAGGGCTGGGCAATCTCGCGTGCCGACAGCCCCATGGCATAGAGGAACGAACGATGGGGTGCCCGCTCGGGACCGACAGTGGTGTGGCGGCTCGGCAGCCGCGTCTTGTCGATTGGCCCACCAAGCTCATCAAGCTGATCGCAGTCGGGTCGTTCGGGAGTGTCCATCAGCGACAAGCCCCTGCGGAAAAAACCATTGTGCCAAAAATTCTGGCCGCGCCCAGCGAAGGCAGGTTCAGAACGGTCGTCTTGAGGTCCGGTGGCACGTCAAAATCTCTCCATGTCTGGTTCGATTTTGATCAGTACCGGTTATGGCAAATTCGCTCAAATACAAAGACTGCAACAGATCGTTCTGTTTCGTCTAATCTTTTGGATCGTGTCCCACAGCGTGGTGTAGGTTCGTGGGCGAGCCGCTTTGATCTCCGGCTTGGCCGGGTTAATCATGCTGCCATGGATGACAGCGTGACGATGGGATCATCGCTCATTTGCGACACACTTTCCAGTGTCATGTAGCGGGCGCGCTGGACGGCCCATTCGTCGTTTTGTTCGAGCAGGATGGCGCCGACGAGGCGGGTGATGGCGTCCTCGTTGGGAAAGATGCCGACGACATTGGTTCGCCGCTTGATCTCGCCGTTGAGGCGCTCGATCGGATTGGTGCTGTGGAGCTTGGTGCGATGCAGCGCCGGGAAGTTCATATAGGCGAGCACGTCCGCCTCGGCGGTGTCCATGAGGGTTGCCAGCCTGGGCACCTTGGGCCTGAGCTGGTCGGCCACCTTGCGCCACTGGACGCTGGCGGCCTCGGGCGTCTCCTGGGCGAAGGCGGTACCAATGAAGGCCGAGACGACGCGGCGACCGCTCTTGCCGGCGTGCGCCTGGGCATTGCGGGAGAAGTGGACGCGGCAGCGTTGCCATGCGGCGCTGAAGACGCGGGAGACGGAAGCCTTGATGCCCTCATGGGCATCCGAGATAATGAGCTTCACGCCGCGCAAGCCGCGCCGCGCGAGGCTGCGCAGGAAATCGGTCCAGAACGTTTCAGCTTCCGACGCGCCGATCGCCATGCCAAGCACCTCGCGGCGACCATCGCTGTTCACGCCGACCGCGATGGTGACCGCGACCGAGACGATGCGGCCGTTCTGGCGGACCTTGAGGTAGGTCGCGTCGATCCACACGTATGGCCAGTCGCCCTCGATGGGGCGATCGAGGAACGCCTTCACGCGGACATCGATCTCTTCGCACAGCCGGCTGACCTGGCTTTTCGAGATGCCGCTCATTCCCATCGCTTTGACGAGATCATCGACCGATCGCGTCGAGATTCCTTGGATATACGCTTCCTGCACGACGGCGGTCAGCGCCTTTTCGGCAAGGCGTCTGGGCTCAAGAAAGCCGGGGAAGTAGCTGCCTTTCCTGAGCTTGGGGATGCGCAGTTCGACAGTGCCGGCACGGGTCTCCCAGTCGCGCTTGCGCTCTTTCCCACAAGCGCCTGCAGGTTCATCGTATCGTCGGTCATCGGTGATCTCCGTTGGTTGGATGTCGCAACCCAAACCTAAACGAAGATCGCTGATGGCCAACCGCGACCTACACCACCACCTGGGACACGACCCAGGGCGCGGGTGGCAGTGGTGCGGGGGGCAACGGTATGCCGGGGCGCGGCGGTGTTGGTATCGGCGTCTCCACCAGCGGTAGCAAGACTTCGACGACGTCAGGAACCGCGTCGGGCTCCAACGGCCTGTCGGAGGCAAAGGACTTTCTCGAGCAGACGTCGAAGAGCCAGAACTGGGGTCAACAGCGCGACAGCTTCTTTCGCGCCACCGGCAATAGCTCGAGCAGTGATCTTTCGGCGCGGTCGGCCAGTGTGTCGGCGTCCTACACCAAGGCTGCATCGGTCGCCAATGAAGCACGGACATCCTATGAGACCGCCGAGCGCCTCGAGAACGCGGCATCGCTGCGCGACAGCAATGGTGTGTCGCTGAGCGAAAATCTAACCC
>JBBSOT010000304.1:0-6424 GCA_038259455.1 Hyphomicrobiales bacterium
GAAGCTCTTTCTCATGGAGGTGCATGAGGGCGACGTCGCTGTACACATTCGACATCGCTTCGCGGCGAAACTCTGGGTTGACCCCGCTCTCGGCAACTTCGAGGCATATCTTGAGCTGTCGCGCAGTGTTGTTGTGCGCGCCTCCGCTGTGGACCCGATAGTGGCATAGCACCACTTCCAGCACCGCTTTCATGTCTATTGCCGGATCGTGAGCCATTTGCGCGATTTTCACGAATGTTGGCCAGTCGTCGAGCGTTAAACCATCCTGCCATGCGCCAGATCTGCGCAGCAGTCTGGTGCCGAAAATCGTCGACTGAAGCAGTAGCGGCTTAGGGAATTCGACGCTGAGCGCACGCTCGCGCGCGGCTGGCTCAGAAGCGAAAAGCGACGCCCAGTCCGGATTATACACCAGTTCTCCGTCTCGACCTTCCAGGTAGGCTGCTTGGAAAACCCAGCAGATGTCTGAATGATCCTGGTTCTCCAGCATCGCGATGGCGGCGGACAATCCAATGGAGTCGTAGTGGTCGTCTGAAGCAATGAATCCGACAAAGGGCGTATCAGCCATCGCCAGACCTCTGGCCAATGAATCGCGGAGGCCGGCGTTCTGCTTTCCGAAAATCCGCACGTGAAGCGAGGGCGGGAAAGCATAGGACTTGGCAAAATCAAGAGTTTCGTCGGGAGACCCGTCATCAATAAATATCAAGGATAGGCGGTGACAAACCTTGGAATCCACGATCGACGAAAAAGCCTCGCCCAAATACTTGTGATGATTATATGAGGCAATCACAATAGTAAGCAGGCGAGATTGGTCATGCTCGCCGTCTTGGCGCACGAGGATCAACGGCTCTTTCTGATCCGAACCTATCGGCGGATTAATATGCTGGTTCATAGTTCGGCTTTGTCCGCCGATATGCGAGTCTCGGGCGACCGGACCAGAATGAGATAATACATCGCTGCCATGTAGAGTACATAGGTGGCCAGATGGGCCATGGCGACTCCTTCAAAGCCGTAAACCCGGGTTAAGACCGCAGACCCAGCCCAAAAAACGAACGCAAACACAATCTCGGTCGCGATAAAGGCCCGGACCATTCCACGCCCGAGCATGACGAACGACAGCACCCAGCTCGAAATCTTCACGACGTCGCCAGCCATCTGCCACCCAAAAAGGGCTTCCATTGGAGCGAAATCCCCAGTGAACAGAATTGCAATCACCAGGTCTCTGAGAAAATAAAGCGCTATGGAGATGACTGTAACCGCAGGAACGACTAGCTTGTATGTCGATACAATCTCCTGACGGAGTTCTACCGCGGATCGGATTTCGGCCAATCGTGGCAGATAGTATAGCGAAAGTGTAGCAGTTACGAAAGTCAGGTATATTAGGCTGATACGCCACATAGCGTCCCAGTAACCGGCGTAATCCCAACCGAATTGAAGCGCCAAATCACTACGTATGGCAAGATGGCTTAAGGGCGCTGCCACTGCCGAGGCTGCCGCCATGGCAATATATCCCCCCAAGGACCGAAGATGCGCGCGATCGATCCTGCCGAAAAGGTAGCCAAATTTGAACCATGCCGTCTGCGATATTTGCTGAAGAGTGACAAAAAATACGACAGCCTGGTTGATGCTCAAGGCAACAAGCGCGCCATAGAGGCCGAGGTAAAAAGCCAGCATGCCCGTCAGCGCGAGGGACAGCAGAGAACCGCAGATATTGCTGATCACATACCGCCTTACGTCCTTGCGCCCGTTGAGAAGGGCGAGCAGGAGCGCGTTGAGGCTGGTGAAAAAAAGTCCCCCTGCGAACCAGATGAAGACTCCCGAAAGCGTCGGATCGTGGAGCAATTCCCGCGCGAGGACGTCGCGTCCCAGGACTATCAAGATAGCGCCGACGAAGGAGGCGCCGGCCGTGATCATCCCGGCCGTCCGCCAGAGCCTATGCTGTGCCGGCTCGTCGTCGTAATATTCAGCGGTATACTTTACGACGCCGGTGCTGGTTGCGCCGGTCGCAAAAGTTACGAACATCGACACGATATTTTGAAATTGGCCAATTATTGCATAGCCTGAAGGGCCAACATATATCGCAAGGATCTTGTTCAGCAACAGTGCGGTGCCCATCCGAACGGCGACCGCAATGCCGTTCCAGAAACTGGTTTTGATCAGGCTCAAAACAAATGCCTCAGAAGAAACTTTGTACTGCTTCGATCACCCTATCGACTTCATCGTCGCGCAACATGGGTCCAATCGGCAGACTGAGGACTTCGCGATGTATCCGCTCTGAAATGGGGAACGTCCCTTCATTCCATCCGAGGCTGGCGTATGCGGGCTGAAGATGGGGGGCGACCGGATAATGGACCATTGTTGCAATCCCCCGTTCGCGCAAGTGCTCAGCCAAAGCGTCGCGTTCTGGGTGGCGCACCACATAAAGGTGCCAGACGGGTTCAGCCCATTCTGGCACCTCAGGCAATGCCAGACCCAATCCGTCCAAGCCTGCAGCATAGCGAGTTGCAATTTGGTGGCGGCGATTGTTCTCCGCATCCAGATGCCGCAGCTTCACACGTAGGAAGGCAGCCTGCATCTCGTCCAACCGGCTGTTAAACCCGATGACTTCGTGATGATACTTTTGTTTCGAACCATAATTTCGCAGCGCCCGGACGCTGTCGGCTATTTGATGGTTGCATGTTAGAGCCCCGCCGTCGCCAAGGGCGCCCAAATTCTTGCCGGGATAGAAGCTCCATGTGACGATTGCATCAGCGCCGCTCCCAAGCCGCTGGCCCTTGAAGCGCGCTCCGTGCGCTTGGGCTGCGTCTTCGATGAGCGCGATCGAACGACGTTGAGAAATGGCGCGCAGGGCATCGAGGTCGGCGGGCTGGCCGTACAGGTGCACGGCAATTATGGCCTTCGTGGCAGGCGTGATTGCCGCCTCTACCAAGCTCGGATCGATGTTGTAGGTCGCAATATCAGGCTCGACCGCCACCGGGCGCGCGCCGACATGGCTTACGGCGAGCCAAGTAGCAATATAGGTGTTGCTTGGTACGATAACCTCATCGCCAGGGCCAATACCAAGTGCGCGAAGAGCGAGCGAGATTGCATCCAAACCATTTGCCACTCCGACGGCTTGGGGGGCTTGGCAGTAGTGAGCGAACTCGTTCTCGAATGCGACCACCTCTTCGCCCAGAACGAACCAGCCACTGTCGATGACATTAGCTGCCGCGGCTATGAGCTCTTCGCGACGGGCCCGTGAGGCCGCGCTAAGGTCAAGGAACTCAACCACTATTCTCCTCCGTAGTAAAGTGCCTGCCTGCGAGCAGACAAATATTCATCATGATCTCGAAAATAGTCATCTTCTTCGTAATTGTTGGATGCCAGTACGAGGCAAACAGAACCCGAAGAGAAATTTTCAAGGTCGCGCCAGATCATGGGGCAAACATACAAGGCTTGATATGGTCGGTTAAGATGAAAGACCTTCTTGGTTAGGCCGTCATCCAGCCCAACATCGAAACTCCCGGAGAGAGCAATTATGAATTGCCGCAACTCTTTATGGGCATGGGCGCCACGTTCGGCCCCACCCGGGACATCGTAGAGGTAATAAATGCGGCTGATGTCGAAGGGGACATGCCTTTGCCCTTCCAAAAATGTGAGATTGCCGCGCACGTCGGTGACTTTCGGCAGGTCAACGACTTTGCACAAGTCCAAAAGGGATTTCACAATCTCATTACCTTTTAAATGTCGGGCCAACTACCGCCCTAATTCCTCAATCAACCCAGTCGCAAACCGCCCCGAGCGTCATAAAGTTGCACATCCGTGTCGGCGGTCGCGCTCAAGACGACCAGGCCCAATTACGCAAATGCTTCAAGCATAGTTTGTAAGCAAAAACTCACCGCCAAAGAGAAAGCTCAACTTTGCCTCTAACGCTTTCTCACACGCTATTGGAGCTTGCTGGCGAGGGAGATGTCCAGGCACCAAGACCGCAGGATGCGCTAACACCCTAGCGCGCACCGCGACCCGTTAGCATCGTCCGGATAGTGCGCATGACGATCAATAAGTCGATCCAAGGCGAATAATGCTTGATATAGTAAAAATCGTAATGAAGCTTGCTGTTAACCTCGTCGATCTCGGCCACATGGCCCTGGCAAACCTGAGCCCACCCCGCAATACCGGGTCGAACGATATGACGATAGCGATAAAAGGGGATTTCCTGCTCGTACCAGCGCGACAACACCATTGCCTCTGGGCGTGGTCCGATCCAGCTCATCTCACCCCTGAGCACGTTGATGATCTGAGGCAATTCATCGAGCCGTGATTTCCGGAGGAAGCGACCGAGCCGCGTGATGCGCTCATCATGGGGCCTCGTGATCGCCGACAGCCGTTCTGCTGATAGCTCCGGATGTGACACGCGCATTGTGCGGAACTTGTAGATGGTGAAGGGCCGTCCGAGATAGCCCATTCGCTCTTGCTTAAACAAAGCTGGTCCCGGCGAGCTGCCCCATACCGTCGCTGCAATGATTGCGATTAGGGGCAGAAGCACGATCCCCAAGATAAGGGCGGCTAGCCAATCGAGGCAGAATTTGGCGAGCATGTAATCTTGCCGCGGCGCGAGCGAGCCGAAGGAATTTTCCGAAAGGTGGTCGAGTTGAACCTTACCCGTCAGCGACTCCTGCAGATGCTTGACGTGGTAGACCGGGACTCGCGACAAGGCATAATCAGCCAGCTTGCGGTCCCATTCATCCGGCAGATCGATCTTTAGGTCGGCAGCAATCGCATCCAGCTCGCGCACCGGTTCATCAGGCGAGCTTAGGACGCGCCATTCCACGTCGGGAAAACTGCAGATATCGGCCGCGTTACCAAAGGGTAAAACCCCTATGCGCACCGCACTGCGCCGTCGCGCATAGGCCCCGATAATGAAGAACCAGGATAGCGACAGCACGAAGCCGGCCGTCAGATTCACGCGCCCATATGGAATGCGCGCGAACACGAAAATCATGAGGAGCACGGCAAATGCCAAGAGAAAGGAGGAAAGGATCGATGCGAAAGCCTCGGACCCAGGATAAGTGGTAACGTTCCGGGTCAGCCAAGCTCCGACAGTTATCGCGAGGCTCGTTCCAACCAGTGTGTTAACAGCCACCGCGACATCACCCGGCGCGGTGGAAAATCCCAAGCGAACCAGGAAGGGCGCGACTGCCGCGATAAGGACGCCGACGAGCAATTGGTATCGCAAGCGAAACCAAAAAACCGGACGACGTTGTTGTACGCTAATCAATGGATCAGGTCTCGGTTGGCATCTCTGCTGGACATAACATGCTTTTGCGCTCGCGCCTTTAGGAGGCGGCTCGGTGAAGCGCAACTGAACATGGCTTCGACTTAGCTGCCTTTCCCCGCTTGGCGGGATCGCGCGTTTCGACGAATAAAATTACTGCCGTGATGCAGAGTCCCGTTTCCTTCCAGGCTGGGCCCAACAGATCAATTTCACGGCATGGTTCGATTCCCGGTATCACTGCTACGCACCGAATGGGCGTCTTGAGGAAAATTGATCCTTTCCACAGACAGCCGACGATCCACGCTCCCCTCACCCCCCCACATTGTCGATCAGCCGCGTCCCGCCGATCCTGGCGGCCACGAACAGCCGTGCTGCGCCTCCCACCTTATCGACCGGCGCGAGCGTGTCCTCGTCGCGCAATTCGGCGTAGTCCACGCTGGCGAAGCAGTCCGCGATCAGCTCGCTGCGCAGTTTTTCCAGTGCCTGCGCCACCGGGGTTCCAGCCGCCATCGCCGCCAGGGCCTCGCGCATAGCGCGTGGCAGCGCCGCCGCATTCTTGCGCTGTTGGGGGGTGAGATAGGCGTTGCGGCTGCTCATCGCGAGGCCGTCGGCTTCGCGCACCGTTGGCACCGCGTGGATCGCGGCCACCGGGGGCCGGGTGAGGTCGAGATCGCGCGCCATGCGGCGGATTACCGCGAGCTGCTGCCAGTCCTTCTCGCCGAAAAAGGCCATGTCGGGCAGGACCTGGTTGAACAGCTTGCAGACCACGGTGGCGACACCGTCGAAATGGCCCGGCCGATCCGCGCCGCACAGCCCCGCGCTCACCCCCGAGACCGTTATGTTGGTGGCGTAGCCTTCGGGATAGACTTCCTCGGGCGCGGGCGCCCACAGCAGCGCCACGCCCTCGGCCTCGAGCAGCGCCGAATCGCGCGCCAGCTGGCGCGGATACGCGTCGAGATCCTCGCCCGCGCCGAACTGGCGCGGATTGACGAAGATCGAGGCGACGACGTGATCCGCTTGCCCCCGCGCCGCGCGGATCAGCGTCAGATGGCCCTCGTGCAGCGCGCCCATGGTCGGCACCAGCGCCACGCTCGCGCCGCTGCGGCGCAATTGCGCCACTTCGCTTCTCAACATGTCGAGCCGAGTGATGGTTTGCACGCGCTATGCCCCTCC
>JBBSOT010000305.1:0-6373 GCA_038259455.1 Hyphomicrobiales bacterium
CGGCGATCGCCACCACCGCGACGCCGGAATATGTTTCGGGCGTCTTCTTTACCGTGATCTTCGCGTCATGGCTGGGCTGGCTCAACGGCTCGGCGGCGAGCGCCACCGGCCAGGGCATAACCTTCTACAATTTCACATTGCCGGTGATGACCATGGCGATCTACGGCATCGGCTACATCGCGCGCATGACCCGCGCCTCGATGGTCGAGGTGATGACGCAGCAATATATCCGCACTGCAAGGCTCAAGGGACTGGGCTTTTCCAGCGTCGTCATCAAGCACGCGCTGCGCAACGCGCTGATTGCGCCGTTCACGGTCATCATGCTGCAGTTTCCCTGGCTCCTGACCGGTGTCGTGATCGTCGAAGTCATGTTCCGCTACCAGGGCTTCGGCTTCACGCTGGTCGAGGCGGCCGGCAACAATGACATCGACCTTTTGCTCGGCTGCTCGCTGGTGTCGGTGTTCATCGTTCTGGTGACGCAGCTGATCTCGGATGTCGGCTACGCCTACCTCAATCCACGCATCAGAGTTCAGTAAGGGGGCCGGGGGATGGAATTTATCGGGGGCTTCCAGGTTTTCCTCGGCGTGCTTGTGCGCTTCTGGCCGGTCTGGCTGGCGATGGCCATCGTGCTCGGCGCAAGCATTAGCTTCAAGAAACGGCTTGGCCTTTACGGCCAGCTTTTCGACACGGGCGTCGGCATTGCCGGCGTTTCCATCTGCCTGTTCTGGCTGTTCACCGCGATCTTCGCGGGAACGGTGGCGCCGTTCGATCCGCTCGGCCAGATCGTCGTGATGAAGGATGCGCTGCCTGGCGCGATCGTTCCCGACACGGATCAGGTCTATCTGTTCGGCGGCGACAAGCTGGCGCGCGACGTGTTTTCCCGCATGGTGTTCGGCAGCAAGATCGTGCTGATCATCGCGCCGGCCGCGACAGCCTTTGCGCTGATGGTCGGCATCACACTCGGCCTGCCGGCCGGCTATTATGGCGGCCGCACCGATTCCGTGCTGTCGTTTCTCGCCAATCTGGTGCTGGCGTTCCCGGTGATCCTGCTTTTCTACCTGCTGGTGACGCCAGGCATCATGGACACACCGATCCCCTATGCGCTGGCCGGGCTGTTCTTCATGTTCCCGATCATCTTCTTCACCACGCTGTTCTATACGCGCTTCAAGAACCGGCCCGACCGGCTCTACATACTGGTCGGTTTGACGCTGCTGATCGGCGGGTGGGTCTATATCGGCCTGGTGTTCAATGCCGACCCGCTCGGCATCGTGTCGATGAAGCCAAACCAGCTCAACATCTTCGTGGCCGTGGTGTTCGCGTCGAGCCCCGGGGTGTTCCGCATCGTTCGCGGCCTGGTGATGGATATCAAGACGCGCGACTATGTGGCGGCCGCGCAGACGCGCGGCGAGACGCCCTGGTACATCATGCTGTGGGAAATCCTGCCCAATGCGCGCGGACCGCTGATCGTCGACGCTTGTCTGCGCATTGGCTACACAACAATCCTGCTCGGCACGCTGGGCTATTTCGGGCTCGGACTTGCGCCTGAAAGCCCGGACTGGGGCACCGCCATAAAGGACGCCAGCCGTTTGCTGCGCTCGTTCATCCATCCGGCCCTGCCGCCGACGATCGCGCTGATGTCGTTCGTGCTGGGGCTGAACCTGCTCGCCGACGCGCTGCGCGAACAGTCGATGAAGGATTGATGATGGGAGCGGCGACACCCCCCTCGGTCCTGCCGGACATCTTCCCCAAAAGGGGGAAGACCGGCAGCTTCCGCGCCGCATCCGCTTCACATATGTCCCGGAGAGAGCCATGAACGAAGTCGTCCAAGCCTCTGCCACGCAGGCTGCCGAACCGATCATCGAAATCGAAAACCTGTCGATCTCCTTCTTCACCAGAAGTGGCGAGATCCCGGCGGTGATGGATTTCTCCTGCACGGTGATGCCCGGAGAAGCCATGGGCATCGTGGGCGAGTCCGGCTGTGGCAAGTCGACCGTGTCGCTTGGCATCATGCGCGACCTGTCGAATATCGGGAAGATCGTCGGCGGACGCATCAAGTTCCAGGGCAAGGACATGGGCGACCTGTCCGAGGAGGAACTGAGGCAGATCCGCGGCAACAAGATCGCCATGATCTACCAGGAGCCGATGGCCAGCCTGAACCCGGCCATGAAGGTCGGCCAGCAGCTGATGGAAGTGCCGATCATCCACGAGAAGGTGTCGAAGGCCGAAGCCTACAAGCGGGCACTGGAAACGGTGCGTGCGGTGAAGCTGCCCGACCCCGAGCGGATGATGAAGTCGTTTCCGCACCAGCTTTCGGGCGGTCAGCAGCAGCGCATCGTGATTGCCATGGCGCTGCTGTCGAAGCCGGCGCTGCTCTTGCTCGACGAGCCGACGACGGCGCTCGACGTGACGGTGGAGGCGGGCATCGTCGAACTGGTGAAGGGGCTCGGCAAGGAATTCGGCACATCCATGATCTTCGTGTCGCACAATCTCGGCCTGATCCTGGAGACCTGCGACCGCATTACCGTGATGTATTCGGGCGAGGCGGTCGAGACCGGCAAGATCAAGGACGTGTTCGACAGGATGCGGCATCCCTATACGCAGGGGCTGTTTCGGTCGATCCCGCTGCCCGGCGCCGACAAGAACTCGCGTCCGCTGATCGCCATTCCCGGCCAGTTGCCGCTGCCGCATGAGCGGCCAAAGGGCTGCAATTTCGGCCCGCGCTGCCAGCACTTCGTCGAGGGTGTCTGCGATGCCGCCGAGATTCCGATGATCGCGGTCGATGGGCATGACGGGCATTACAGCCGGTGCGTCCGGTTCAACGAGATCGACTGGGCCGCAATGCCGGAGAGCGCCAAGGAAAAGAAGGAGCCTGTGGTTCCAGGGGCGCCGGTGCTGCAGATCGAGGATTTGCGGAAGTACTACAAGGTTTCGGCCAACGAGATCTTCGGCGGCGCCGAACCGCGTACCGTCAAGGCAAACGAGACGATCAGCTTTACGGCGCGCGAATCCGAGACGGTGGCCATCGTCGGCGAATCCGGCTGCGGAAAATCGACCCTGGCCAAGGTGCTGCTGGGGCTCGAAACGGCGTCGTCAGGTACTGTCAAACTCGACAATTTGGATATCCAATCGACCAGCGTGGAGGACCGCGACGTCAAGACGGTAGCGTCCATACAGATGGTGTTCCAGAACCCGTTCGACACGCTTAACCCCAGCCATTCGGTCGGGTCGCAGATCATCCGGACGCTGGAAAAGTTCAATATCGGCAACAATGTCGCCGAGCGCCGCGAGCGCATGCTGCAACTGCTCGACCTGGTGAAGCTGCCGCGTGCCTTCGAGACGCGGATGCCGCGCCAGCTTTCGGGCGGACAGAAGCAGCGCATCGGCGTGGCGCGCGCCTTTGCCGGCAACGCCAAGGTGGTGGTAGCCGACGAACCGGTGTCAGCGCTCGATGTCTCGGTGCAGGCGGCCGTGACCGAACTGTTGATGGACATTCAGCGCGTCAACAAGACGACGATGCTGTTCATCAGCCACGACCTCTCGGTGGTGCGCTATATCGCCGACCGTGTGGTGGTGATGTATCTCGGCTACATCGTGGAGCAGGGCACGACCGACCAGATTTTCGCCCCGCCCTACCATCCCTACACGGAGGCGCTGCTGTCGGCGATCCCGATCGCGGACACCTCCGTGGTCAAGAAGCACATCGTGCTGGAGGGCGACATCCCTTCGGCCATGAACCCGCCGTCGGGCTGCCCTTTCCAGACGCGCTGCAGCTACAAGAAACTGGTGCCCGGCAATCGTTGCGAGACGGAGGTGCCGCCGGTCAAGGACCTTGGCAACGGCCACAAGAGCCTGTGCTGGCTCGACGACGATGTTCTGGACAAGATGGAGCCGGTGATCAGTTTCGCTAAGGACAAGGAAGCCTCGACAGACGATGCGCCGCACGGCAGCGGGCCAGGCTTTGCCGGCACGCCGCCGCAGCGTCCGGATGGCAAGCTGGCAGGCCCGGAAGCCGGAAGGTTGGCGGGAGCGGTCGAGCAGACCGAGTCCGAAGGCGAAGCACGGGAGGCGGAGGCGCGCGACAGTGCGGCGCCAGCCAAAACTTTCGCTGACGGGCCGGCATCCCAACCGCTGTCGCCGCAGGAAGTCGGAGACGGGCGGCAGGCGCTGGACAAGAATGCGCCGTCGGCTTTCGAGCCGGACCAGGATGAAGCGGAAAGTTCTAGCAGCAAGGCCGGCAAGAAGGGCGACTGAGCCGTTGCCTCCAGGCATCAAATAATCGCGACAAGTCGACCCTGCAGGGAACGTCAAGGCGCCTGCGGGGTTACTCCTGCCCAGAACCAACCGAGCAGGAGATGCGCCCGTGACCAACCATGAGAATGAAGAGCAGCTATACGATGTCATCAAGGACCTGGACATCTGCATGATGACCACGGTTGAGGCGAACGGCCGGCTGCTCACCCGCCCAATGGCCAACCAGGAAGCCGAAGAGAACGGCGACATCTGGTTTTTTACGCACCATGACGGATCGGTGGTCAAGAACCTTGCGTCAAACCCTCAGATCAGCCTCGGCTATTCCAACGCCAGCGGACGCCACGCCGTGCTTTCGGGTACCGGCAAGGAGGTTCGCGACCGCGCGCAGATCGAAGAGCGGTGGACCGAGGACCTGGAAGCATGGTTCCCGGAAGGCAAGGATGATCCGAACCTGACCCTGGTCAAGGTAGTGCCCGAACGCGGCGAGTTCTGGGACGGCGGATCATCGACGATCGTGTCGGCTATCGGTTACCTGCGTACAAAGCTGACCGGCGCCAACGCCGACGACATGATCGATCACGCGAAGGTCAAGCTCTAGACACCTGACACTGTCTCAACGGTTGAAAGGCGACGGCTGCAGGTCAGTCGCCCTTCGCCGTTCATTCGAGAGTCAATTGGCGTCAGCTGTTGCACTGCCGCATCTGGGCCTGATAGTCGCGCGCCATGGCGTCGGTGGACCGGGCATATTTGCGAATGCCTGGATTGTTCTGCCAGTCGCCGCGCTTGTAGCCGCCCCAGCCATAATAGTAGGCGAGGTAGAGATTGTAGGTGTCGTTCTTGGGGATGCCGAGCGTATCGGCCGACTTGGAATGGTACCAGCCGACGAAATCGACAGCGTCAGTAAAGGAGGTGCGGCGCGCGCCACGGTTGCCGGTCTCCTTCTGATACTGCGCCCAGGTGCCATCGAGTGCCTGTGAATAGCCATAGGCGGTCGACGGCCTCTTCCAGGGAATGAAGCCGAGAAGCTTGGTGCGCGGTGGCTTCGCGTCACTTCGGAAGCCGGATTCCTTGCGCAGCGTGGCCATGAGTACCGGCACGGGAACGCCGTATTTGCGCTCGGAGCGGGCTGCCTCGGACTGCCAGTTGGTCAGCCAGCCTTCGCGCTGTTCGAACACGGCGCAGATATTGTTGATGTTTTGGGGAGCGGTCGCGCAGGCGGAAAGCGCCAGCAAGGCCAGAACTGCTAAGACTCGATTAAAACGCAACGCAAACATAACCAGTTCATAGCCACAAAAGTTAAATGGATTCTTTCACGGCCTGTTAACCGTCGACTTGACGTAAAGTCAACCAAAGCGCGCCAACGCTGTGATCTGTTGGTTACCCTGCTGCGAGGGGAAAACTAGCTGTGCTTCAGGAAACGGCGTCTTCCTGCTTCTTGCGTTCACAGCCATGGCCACTTTGCGGCGGCGGACAGTTATCACCGGAACATTCTTCTGCCTGCGCGGTCGAATTTACCAAACCCGGCAACGACGGCATGCACGACAGGCCTACCGCGAGCGCTAACGACAGCAAGATGCGCATGACTATCTCTCCCTTCCGATACTCTCAGCCTAACCCAACGGCATGGGGAGTAAAGACAGTATCTGTCGAACGCTCGTCATGCGAGCGAGGCGACATCCTGTGTCGCCGATGTGACAGAGCAAGCGCACAAGCGCCGCTGAGGCAACATTATCGCCGGAATTGGCCGCATTTCTGACAGTGGCGCAGGGCTCGCCGCGTATTGATGGCGGTCGTTGACGGCCAAGCGGTCGAAGGAGCGAACACAGATGCGCAAGCCACCGACAGCGATGGAATTGGCAGGAGCGGCGGAATGAGCGAGCCACGTCGAAGGCGCGGCGCCGAACGCGTCAGCAACCGGGGACCCGCACCGATCCCGCAACTGCCGCTCAGACGTGTACGAAATCCCTATCCGCCGATGCAATTGCTCTCGGCGGACCAGATCGAGGCAATTCACGAGGCGTCGCTCCACATATTGGAGAATTTCGGCATCGAGGTGATGAGCGCACAGGCCCTGTCGCTGTTCGAGAAGGCCGGTGCCAAGGTCGATCATGCGACGCAGACC
>JBBSOT010000306.1:0-6373 GCA_038259455.1 Hyphomicrobiales bacterium
CCTTGTGCAGCGCCAGCATCTCGGGAGACCGGGCGCGCAGATTCTCGTCCATCACCACCGTCCGCGCATCCTGCCCGAGCGCGAACGGCTTGCCGGCCTCGACCGCGCCGAGCTGCTTCGTATCACCGACGAGTGCGAGCCGGCCGACTTCGGCGGCGTTGGCAATGGTGACGAGCTTGGCCGCGTCGCGCGTCGACAGCATCGACGCCTCGTCGACTATGATCAGTGCGCCTTTCAGTGCTGACCTGGCAGCCTCGCACTTCTCTCGCGACGTGGTGTCCGACAGGAGCGCACCATGGTCGCGCACGAACCGGGCCACCGTCATCGCCGGGATGCGAACGTCGGCCTTCAGCCGGTTGGTGATGGCGTTGGAAACCGCCAAGCCGATCACCGGCCGGCCTTCGGCCTCCACCAGCCGCGCCACCGGTGCGAGCATTGCCGACTTGCCGGTGCCGGCGTTGCCCTGGATGTGCACGACGCGGTCATGGCTTGCGAGGATTTGCGTCGCCGCCCGGCTCTGTCCCGCCGTCATTCTGATCCCGGCGGCGCGGGCGTCAGCCTCTACCGCTTCGCCGATCTCGTCCCTTGCCAGCAAGGGAGCGGCCTGTCCCTTGCCGTCCCTTACGGCCGACAGATAGGCCTTTTCCTGCGTCAGGGCCTCGGCGGTGGTCATCATCCGACCCTTGGAGTCGGCAATGAGAAGTCCCTTGCTGATAAGGGACGCGATACGCGCATCGATAGCGCGCACACCGACCGGCGCGCCGAGATCGAGCGCGGCCTTGACCACATCGACCTTTCGGAACCCAGCTTCCCGTTCGCCGAGGTGCCGCACCGCCGCGGCCACGGCATGAGCGACAGCAAAACGGTCTGGGCTGAGACGACCAGGTTCCTCCGGTACGAGGGGATCCGTTACCGCCCGCGGTTCAACCAGCCCCAACTGTTCAACAAGTATCCTGCCTTGTTCGGCAATGCCCTTGACGCCTTCGACCAGTCGCCGCCACGGCGCTGCTTCGCGGGCAGCGCGCATTTCGGCCTCAGCAAACATGGCTGGCGCGTCGAAGCCCAGTCCCTCAGCCCGTGCCCGCCATTCCGCGTGGAGGGTCGCCCGATCGACATTCGCCGGCTTCTCGCCGCGGGTTCGCAGGGTCACCGCCGCCATCGTCGCCGGCGTGTTGTGTTCGAGCTTGGTAGCCTGCTGCTCGATCTCGGCCCGGCGCTGCGAAAATGCCATGACCACCTTGCGATCGATGCCGGCGATCTCGAACTGACCGTGCTTGCCGGTCCGCTCGGTGCGATAGCCGAGTGCCTCCACGCGCTGGCGGAACTCGGCATTGTACACCGACGCGATCGTCGTCTTCCCCTGCCACAGCGCATATTCCGCCAGCGCCCGCCATTTGCCATCGGGGGCTTTGGTGGCATTTGCGACAACGGCATGGACGTGGGCCTGCGGATCGAGCGCGCGGCTGGTGTCATGCTGGAAGAGCACGACGAGCAGATTGCCGGTCCCAACGAGTTGCTGACCACGTCCCTGGCTGACCTTGGCTTCGGCGAGATTCTTCTCCGTCCACGCCAGCGTTGTACGGACGGCATCCATATGGGCGTCGAGCAAGCGGCGGTCGCCGCCGACATAGGCAAGCAACGAGACCGACTTGGGCGCTGAAAAGGTCAGGTCGACGCCGGGGTTATGCCCGCCACGGGCACCGGCCGGAATGTGCGCGCCGTTCGGAAGGTCGCCGGCAAGCACCCCCTCGAAAACAGTGGCTTCGACCCGGCCCGACAGCCCCAGCTGCTCGGCCCCCAGGCCGACCCACAAGCTCGCCTCGGTGAGCTGGCCATCGGTATAATAGTTGTCGCCGGCGTAGTAGCTGGCGGCCCCGCTGCTGCTGCCAATGGATGCGATCGACAGCATCACCGTTGGCCTTTGGCTGTGCTGGCGCCGGCCTTGCGCTTGGCAGCGACTGACTTCGCCGCTTGGCGCTTGTTCTTTGGGTCAAGAGTGCGGGCCTCATGCTCAGCGATCGCCCGAGTGAACTTGGGGCAGGCCAGGCTGAGCATCTCGACCCCGTTGTCGAAACCGGCCAGCCGTGCACCGGAATTAATAGCGCTGCCGCCACCCATCGAGGCCTGCGCGATGAGCTGTGGAAACCACCAGTCATAAGGCATCGGCACAGGCGCGATCATGACGAGTGCCGCGCCGACGGCCGCGCCGCGCAAGGCCGCCCGTTGCCTGTCCGCGACGATAGCTCGGATACCAGCGTACCGGTCAGTCTCGCGATTTTTGAGGTGAGGCTCGTCGAGCCGGGGGTCTGCCAACGCAACGGAAATGCCAGTGTCAGCCCTCCCGTCATCAGCCTTCACTGCAATCGTGGTCGCCGAGGAGGTCGAATTGATCGCCACCTGCAGTCGGGTGATTTCGGCGTCCGCCGCCTCCAACCGGCTGTTGAGCAGTGCGGTCGCCGCCTCGGCGGCCATGCCGGCGGTCAGCAGTTGGATGACCGTCGCGGTCAACGTGGCTTGGCTGTTCGCCATCTCGGTTCGCACTTGGGCCATCAGGTCCGCTGGGATGCGGATACTGAGCGATTCCGTCGCCATCGGGATTGTCCTTTCGCAAGGCCGCGGTGATGGTCTCGAGGCGCAGAATCAGACTGCGCAGCTCGGCCAGCACGTCGGCGAACTGGGGTTCAGGCGTTGCAGCCGAGCCGGGTTGGCTGGCCGCGAGATCATCGAGCATCAGTGCCGAAAGGTGCCGGCTCAGTGAACGTCCGAGCGAAGATGCACGAGCCCTGGCGCGGACGGCCAGCGCGCGGTCGAGATAGGCCGTAGCCTGCGTCATCGCCGGGTCACGCGGCATGATCTGGGTCGATTAGCAGTATTTCTTGCTGCAGAGTGCCGACACAGGGGTTATGGTACACGTAAATACGCACTTGCCCTTCGGGTAGGGCAAGGGACGGGTTGGAAGTACAGTCCAGCTTACATGCCGTCTGATCTTGCACGACAAGCTTCTGGCTTCTGTAGTGCGATCTAATACGCTGTAATAATTGCTTTATATTCGCTTTGAGAAGCATATGTGTGCCCCCGTTCCGAATGGAATCTGGGTAATGGGACTGCCATCGAGGAACTGCTTCGATGGCAGGAAACGGTTTCCAACCGGACGCGCGAAGCGCACCGCTTGGTCGCAATCGGCGTTTGCCTCTATGCCGGCCACGAACTGCACGAAAACGGTGTTTGAACGATTTCGCTTTGCTGACTTCAGGCATATGACCTCCCGTGCTCGCTGCGCGGCGCTGGCTTGAGGGCAATGATCTTTAGGCTGGGCCGCTCGACGTGCGGTCAGTAGCGGCGCGTGGGTAGGCTGTTCTGCCAGGCGACGACATCCTCCGCCCGCCAGCGGATCTGGCGCTGGTTGATCGCGCAAGGGTTGGGGAAGACGCCCTTTCGAACGAGGCGATAGAGGGTCGTTCGGCTCTTGTAGCCGGTAAGGACCAGCACATCCTTGACGGTGAGCAGGCCGCCCGACGGGAAAAGACCTTGATGCATGATGAAACCTTCCGTGCGTTGTGGAGGCTTCATGATGATTTTGGATCTGCAACCGGCCAATGCTCGTGACCGAAAATGACCGAAATTACCTGTTATTTCTTAGACAGCATGCAATGGATTCAACGTGTTGCTTGGAAAAGAAGGATTTCACATTTTTGTAGTCGCCCATCAAGAGCTGCTTGATCCATACCGTCGACTGCTTGCCATTTAACCCAGGTCCGCACTTCAATTCCCGCTTGATGGCAGCAGCAGCGAAGGCCACCGCACGGGTAAGCGCGCCATGGCCATGGTTGTTCTGCAAATGCGTCCGACCACTATCCAATACGATTCGATAATGGGCAGTCTGGTGTGACGGCATCGCACTCAGAAACCGCTCCAAGCCAGCCAGGAATTCGTCGTCGGTCAACTCGGTCAGCCAACGCCAGGAATATTCTTCGGACGACCTCTCCTGTGCCAATTCAGGCTTGGCGGGCGGTTGTTCCTCCGGGGCATCCAAGGCCAATGCCGCGATCGGTTCTGGCTCCAAGACGTCGATTTTGACTGCGTTCGCAGATCCCACGACCAGATTGATACCGGACATCAACGGTGCCCGGTACGTTCCGAAGGTCGGCTTTTGAACCAACGCTCGGACATTCTGATCATCTGATAGCAGGAGCGGGGCGAGGCGATTAGTAAAGATTTTCGCGTCTACGGCTTCGAACTCGGTTTTGAAGGCTCGCCGCCTTTCAGCGCGATAATCCGCCAGGAAGGCGCGCAGCCGCTCGGACTCAGCGCTCTCGGACCAACCAAGAGGCCATTTCTTCTGAAACCAGTATTGATAGCCATACCAGCTGATATTGACGGCAAAGATGAGCCCAGCGGCAAGGGCGACCGGCCACCAGCTGCCGGGGTATGCGGCCTTGGATGGTTCAAGAATGTAAGCTGTGACGAGTGTCAGAGCGAAGATAAGCGATATGGTCTGGATCCCGATCCGCCACCAATTCAATTGATTTGCACGGGTCGAAATTGGCTTGAGGATGTTATCGAGTTCTTGCAGGCCGACGTCACGCGCATCGGGCGACAGCGTCTCGGCTGCAAGGTCTCGAAGAATAGTCGGCCTATCCATGACATGGCCATTTTACAGCAGTTTGCTTCAAATCGCATCCATTTGAACGATGCAGCAACATGGTCGGCCGACAGGTCGTGTGGGCACCTGCATGCGAGCCTGAGGTTCGACCAGAGCATCGGCCAACACATCGGCCAGAAGATCGGCCAAATCTGATCGCGCTCTAACGGTTTTTCCTGTAGATAAAGCAAATTATGGGAATCGAAGATCGGCCAGAATTGATCGAAAGTGTCGACCGGATTGAGCCGGTGCGGCTTGAACAGACATCGCCGGAAATCGCCGACGTCGTCGCCGAGCTTTCCGCGCAGGGCGCCACGCTCGGCAAGGCACTCCACCCGATGACGGCGGCCAATCTCGCTGATCTCGTGCGGATCATGAACACCTATTATTCCAACCTGATCGAAGGCCATGACACGCGGCCTCGCGACATCGAGCGCGCGCTGGCGGGGCAGCTCGATGGCGATGAGGGCCGCCGCAATCTCCAGCTGGAAGCGACGGCCCATATCCGCGTGCAGCGGGAGATCGACCGGCTGGCCGCCGCTGACGTCCTACCGGCGCCGGCCTCTGCCGATTTCATCGCCTGGCTGCACCGTGAATTCTATCGCGAGGCGCCCGAAGCCATGCTGCGGATAACTGGTGCCGGCCGCGACTTCATCATGGAGCCAGGCGCCTGGCGGTCACGCCCCGAACACGATGTCGCTGTCGGTCGACACATTCCGCCGTCGAGCCCGCGCGTTGCCGATTTCATACGCCACTTTGAGACCCGCTATCGCTTCGATCGGCTCGGCAAGGCGGGGCGGATCCTCGCGATGGCCGAAGCGCATCACCGGCTCAACTACATCCACCCGTTTCCCGACGGCAATGGCCGGGTCAGCCGGTTGATGAGTCACGCCATGGCGGCGACTGCCGGCATCGGCGCCCATGGCCTTTGGTCGGTGTCACGCGGGCTGGCGCGCGGCCTTGAAAGCCGCGGCGAGTACAAGCGGATGATGGATCACGCCGATACGCCGCGACAGGGCGACCGCGACGGGCGCGGCAACCTCTCGCACCAAGCGTTCAGCGAATATCTGCTGTGGTTCCTGAAAGTCAGCCTCGATCAGGTCACTTTCATGGCCGGCCTGTTCGATCTCGACAATCTGCAGCGGCGCCTCGCCCGCTATGTCGAACAGAACGAAACGTTGAAGCCCCAGTCGATCCGGCTGCTGGAGGAAGCGCTGTTTCGCGGCGAGTTCGATCGCGGGGATGCGGCGCGCATCACCGGCCTTCCGGAACGGTCGGCACGCCGCGTTCTCAACGAAGTCGTGGATGCCGGCCTGCTTGCATCGGCGACGCCGAAAGGACCTGTCTCACTGCGCTTTCCCACTCAGACGCTCGAGACTTTGTTCCCGCGGCTCTACCCCGCCGTCTGACCGATTCGCGGGGCGGTCGCATGTCATCCAAGATGTTTTCTGTTCATCGACGAACCAGGTCGGTTTTCTGGTCGCACTTGATATGCACTTGAATCAGAAATCTCAGGGTTGGAAACCCTGAGGCAAAACCGCTAAGCTGTTGATTTAATGGTGCACCCGACAGGATTCGAACCTGTGACCCCTGCCTTCGGAGGGCAGTACTCTATCCAGCTGAGCTACGGATGCTTGAAAGCGCCTGTTAGCAGCCGCCTCCGGCTTTTGCCATACCCTAGGTTGTGGTTCGCAAAAGTGGGCACCGGTTTTGCGACGAAGGCAGACGGCA
>JBBSOT010000307.1:0-6363 GCA_038259455.1 Hyphomicrobiales bacterium
AGGACAATTCAGCCGGATGTCGATATTTTCCGGCAGGGTGCGCCGCAGAAGCCCCTCGGACCCGTGGGTCAGGACGTTTACATCAATCAATTGCGGCTTCAGAGGCTGCTTGCGCGCAAAGGCGAGCAGCCGGTTGGTCAGATCGGCGCCGCGTTCAGCGGCGGTGATAATCATCTCGGCAAGCTTGCGCTGCTGATCGACGAGTTCCTCACCGAGAATCTCGGCATTGCCCAAGATCACCGTCAACAGGTTGTTGAAATCGTGCGCTACGCCGCCGGTCAACTGCCCCACGGCTTCTAGCTTCTGGGACTGGCGCAGCCGGTTCTCGGTGTCGCGCTTGGCGGTAACATCGGACATGCTACCGGTTATGCGAACCGCCTTGCCTTTGGCGTCGCGGATGACGAAGGCGCGGTCGACGACGGTCAGCGGGTGTCCGTCTGCGTGCATGAAGCGGTATTCCTCAGTCCAGCTTTTGGCTGAGCCCGCAAGCACAGCGTCAACACTTTCCAGAACCCGCTTCCTGTCCTCGGGATGTATCCGGTTGATCCAGGATTCAGGACCGGGCTCCACCTGAGCAGGATTGTAGCCGAATGTCGATTGCAGGCTCTCGTTCCACCATTGCGTGTCGGCGATCATGTCCCAGTCCCAGATTGTCTCGTTCGTGGCCTTCGTTACCAAGGAAAAGCGCTCCTGGCTGACGCGGAGATCGGCCTCTGCGCGGCACTTGGCCACTGCCCCCCACAATCGCTCCGCCACTTCTTCCGTCAGCTTGACGTCGCCGGACGGCCACGGGTGCGGGTTGGAGAAGTCGACCTCAAAGATGGCCTGAAGGCGCCCCTCCTTCACCAAGGGAACATTCACCAGGCTGGCGATTTCAAGACCAGCGAACGAAGTAAGAGTGCCTTTCCCTTGGGTGCGTGTGTCCTCTTGAACGTTCTCGATGACGAGAGTCCGACCCTCTGCCAGATGGTCCAGATACTGGCGCCCAAAGTCTTCGACGCGGTAGCCTTTGACCTGCTCGGTTACGTGCCCATTGCTCCAGACGCGCGGCAGGATCCTGTGTCCGTCGCTATCGTCGATGTCGGCGTAAAAAACCCGAGCGGCGTTCAAACGTCGGCCAAGTGTTTCGCAGGTCATTTCGATGAGAATGTCAGGGTTCACCTCACCGCGCTGACGATCGAGAAGGTCGAGGATAAAGCCTCGCTGGGCCGCCCGTGCATTCTCCTGCCGCTTAGTCTCCCACTCATCTGTCAGGTCGTGTCGCGTAGCCCTTAATTGTGAGATGAGAAATTCAACGAAATCAACGGCTGTGCTTTGCCCTTAAATGTGAGATTTTGCCTTTAACTCCGATATTTTTGCCCTTAAACCTGAGACAGGGTTCACAGGCGTGTGCGGCAAATATCGATGGACAAAGATGGCGAAGGCACCGTTGCCGTTGGTGCGGAAGAGGTGCGCAGGGCGGTCGTGCTGCGTCCTCTTGTCCAGGCATATCTCAAAGGTACTGGCAGTCTGGAAAGTGGCATCAATGATGCCGTTTGGGAACTCGGTGTAAGCCGAGCGACAGTCTGGCGATGGATAAAGCGGTTGGCCGAGGAGGGTGGGCGTACCAGCGCTCTGGCTTCGCGAAAACGGGGCCGCCCGACTGGTACGACTTTGATATCCGGTAAGGTAGAAGCGGTGATCGAAGAGCATCTTCGCCGTTATTTCTTGCGGCGTGAACGTCCGAGCCTGTCGCGCGTCGCGACAGAAATCCGCAGCGCATGCTGGCAACAGGGCTTGCAACCCCCGACGCGGCGGACGGTTCAGCGCAGGCTGGATGCAATGGATGCCCGCGAAGTTGCCAAGGCACGAGTGGGCGCAAAGGCAGCCCGCCAGAAATTTGCGCCCGTCACAGGCGAGAACAAGGCAAAGCAGCCACTGGAGGTCGTTCAAATCGACCACACGCCTGCGGACATCATTCTTGTCGACAGTTTTGATCGCCACCCAATTGGCCGACCTTGGGTCACTCTGGCGATCGATATCGCCACGCGGATGGTGACCGGATACTACGTCGCTCTCGAGGCACCTTCTCGGCTGTCAGTGGCGCTTTGCCTGACGCAGGCGGTGACCCCTAAGGCGGAGATTCTGGCGGAATTGGAGTGCAGTGTTTCTTGGCCCGCACAGGGTAAACCGCACAGCATCCACGTCGACAACGGCCGCGATTTCCGGTCGCATGCCTTTCGGTCGGCATGTGCGGAATGGGGGATCAATCTGGTCTATAGGCCGCCGGGAAGTCCTCATTTTGGAGGGCACATCGAACGGTTGATCGGTACGATGATGGGGGCCGTACATCTGTTGCCGGGAACAACGCAATCCTCGGTCTTGGCCAAGGGCGACTACGATGCCGAAGGCATGGCCACCATGACGTTAAGCGAATTCGATCGCTGGTTCGTGTTGGAAATTTGCCGCTACAACAACAGCATTCATTCAAGTCTTGGCTGTACGCCCGTCGCCAAATGGGAGGCGCTCTCAGCGGAGATGATGGGCGACATCCCCTTTGAGATGGAAGCCTTTTGGGTGAGTTTCCTGCCAAGCGAACTGCGCAAGGTCAGGCGTGATGGCATCCATCTGTTCCAGATACGGTACTGGTCCGATGCCCTTGCAGGCCATATTGGGCGCGGGGATGGAAGGGTGGTCGTTCGCTACGACCCTCGCGACCTCTCGGTGATCTGGGTCGAACTGGATGGCGGCCGATACGTCGAGGCTCGGTACCGAAACCTGGAAATCCCACCCGTGTCTCTCTGGGAATACCGCGAAGCCATGAGGAAGGCACGTGCCCTTGGAAAGTCGGAGTCGAATGAACTGGTTCTCGCTGAGCTGATCCGACAGCAACGCCAGATCGAGGCTGAAAGCCGGGGACTTACCAAGGCTGAACGCCGGTCGCGTGAACGAAAAACTGCAATTAAGGGCTCTAACTCGGCTGTCGCGACAACCGAAGGGCTGCGCCCGATCGACACGGGTGATACATCGCGGCCATTGTTCAAGGTGGAGAGATGGTGAATTGAGGGCAGGGACAACTGAGGAAGACGGTCGGATCGCCCTCATTCAATCGGACATCTGGATTGGCTTTCCGCGGGCTGAACAAGTTCTGGACCGTTTGCAGGATATGATCGAAGCGCCAAGGCAAACCCGTATGCCTGGCCTTCTTGTGCATGGCGCGTCGGGGATCGGAAAGACGATGATAGCCCGCAACCTGTCGCGCAGATATGCACCGGAATATGATCCAGCATCGGGAATTACGCGAACGCCGCTGTTGCTGTTACAAGCACCGCCAGCTCCCGACGAACGGCGGTTCTATCTGCACATCCTTGCGACCGTCGGGGCACCGGCCACGGCACTGAGCGCGCGCGCTCAAAATGTGGCCTCCCTCGAAGTCCGTGTCGTCGCGCTCTTGCGCGACCTTGGCTTGCGGATGATCATGATCGACGAGGTCCACAACCTCTTGGCCGGGACCCATCGCGAACAGCGCCGCTTTCTCAATGTTCTTCGGTATCTCAGCAATGAACTCGAGGTGTCGCTGGTCTGCCTCGGGGTCAGCGAGGCCGTAGATGCCATTCGCGGCGATATCCAGCTAGCTCGACGGCTGGACGAACATCACCTGCCAAACTGGCGCGACGACGCCGAATTCTCAGACATGATTCAGACACTTATTGCTGCCATGCCACTCGAAAAGAAATCCAACCTGAAGGTCAAATCTCTCAAGCAGGTCTTGGCACTGACCGGTGGCGTGACCTCGCGCATCTTCGCTCTGGTCAAGGATCTTTCCATTGACGCCATCGTCACAGGCGAGGAATGCATCACCGATGACGCAATCGCCAGATGGACGCCGGTTTGGTCGCGTCACGCGTCCGCTGGGCGGCGGCTCGAGAAGTCCGGGGTGTGACGCCGCGCCCGCTCCCGAAGACTGTCGCGCCTTTGCCAGACGAGTTGTTGTCAGGTTGGTTGTCCCGGCTGGCTGCGGCCAACTACTGTGATGACGCGGAACTGCTGGCTCATATCGAAATCGATACTACACATGGCGCCTCCTTGGACTTCAACGTCGACGCGGCTGCGGCGGAGAAAATTTCCGACGCCGCACGAACCAACCCCGACATCGTGCGGTCTTTGACTTTTCCGACAATGACGCCAGCAGAAGCCCTGCTGACGGCCCGGGTCCCGTTCCAGTCTTGTCCGGAATGCTCCCGACGGGGCCTTTTGCTCAGGCATTGGAGGCGAGCCTGGGCATTCGACTGCCAGGTTTGCGGCACGAGACTTGTGCAGACCCTTGGCAAGCCCAGAGGCGAACAGATATCCGAAAAACTGATAAATCGTGCGCGCCGCGGGGCAGGGATGCTTGAGTGCGCCGCCCAATTAAGCAGCCCCAAGCAACTTCGGCGCGCCATGCGCGCGGTCACCTTTGCCATGTCACTAGTGACCTTCCGCGGGGAGCCGTTGTTCGCTCTTCAGAGCCATCGACAGGAAGTGAGGCTATTCTGCCTCGCAGCGATCGCTGCCGCTCGATCTCGTCCCTTGGTCAAAGCAGCCATCGTCAGCTCCGACATCGACGACTATGCAAGGGTTGCTCTACTGCGCACCTTCGAGAAGGAGCAACGTTTGCTCGCTGCGGTTGATCACATCGCGCAACGGCGTGCAAGAAGCATAGGCCCGATGGCAGTCGAATCTCACTATTAAGGGCAAAAAATGTAGCCGAACGCGCCGCGTCTCAGATTTAAGGGCAACGCGACAGCAGGACAGGGGCTGGCCGCTGGCGTCGAGACCGCCGCCGTCAGTCTTTATGCGCCCGAGGACAACAACCCGGCCGCCGCCCGGATGTTCGGCGATGCCCGCGAAGGCATCGAGGAACTGATCATCCGTGCCGCGCGCGACACCCACAGCCTGCCGGGCATCAGCCGGGCAGGGCTCTCGCTCGTGCAGTGGCGCTGCCTCCTGCAAGCGCTGATCTGGCAGGAAAGCCGGTTCCAGATCGGCGCGCGCTCACCCGTCGGGGCCTTTGGTCTCACCCAGATCATGCCAGGGACGGCGGGCGATCTCGGCATCTACCCGGCCTATTACGATGACCCTTACCTGCAGGTCACCGGTGGCGCGCGCTACCTCGCGCAGATGCTGAACATGTTTGACGGCAACATCATCCATGCGCTGGCCGCTTACAATGCCGGACCGGGGAACGTGCAGGACCATGGCGGTGTGCCACCCTTCGCGGAAACGCAACATTACGTTGTAGTGATCCCCCAACAATACAACAGCTACCTCGCTGCCGTCGGCGGCATCGATGCACTCGGCACGATCGATCCGGTGCTACTGGCCAATGCAAGCTTCAGCCTCTCGTCCCATGGTGCGGGCGTCTATGGGGATTATTCGCTGGTGTCGGTGCAAGCCGCTGCTTTGCGGGTGCAGGACATCATCACCCGCATCGGCGAGACCGAGGATCTGCATGAAGCGATCGCGCTCAACACCTATGCGCGCGCCGAGCTTGCCCGGCTGATGGCGATCCGCACCCGGATCAAGGCCGCCCACACCCAACCGCTCAGTGACGAGCAGATCGCGATGGCGGCTGCCCAGGCTGCAGAGCGGCATTTCATGAATTTCACCCAGGAGAGTTTGCAATGATCCGGCGCTTTACCCGTTCCCTTCTCAATAGCGTCGCGAGCATGGCGCTTGCCGTTTCCCTCACCGGGCCCGTCTCCGCACAAGGCGTACCTACGGTCGACACCCAGAACATCGCCCAGGAAATCCGCCAGCTTCAGCAGATGCTGCAGGACTTCGGGATTCAGACAGACCTGCTCGACAACGCGCTGGCGCAACTCGAGGTCGTGCAAAACCAGCTCGACCAGCTCAATCAGATGTACGCCTCGCTGACCGGGCCGCGCAGCATTCTCGGCCTTGTCATGGGGGACGGGCTCGACGGGCTGCTCGAGGCGAAGTTCGAAGACATCCCCGGCCTGATCCGCGGCATCCAGCAAGGAGACTGGAGCAACCTGCTTGGGCCAACCGCAGGTCCGATGCGCACGCAGATGGAACAAGCGCTGGCAAGTGCCGGTTTCGACGAGGATTCGCTGAACGAGATCGCCACCAGCGGCAATCCCGGCGCTGTCGGCGTGGCCACGCGTGCGACCACTGGTGCTGTGATGTCGGCCGCTGCCCAGAACAGCCATGCCGAGGCAGCCCTGTCGCTCGAACGTGTCGAGCGGCTGGTCACGATGATCCCGGAAATGGAGGATCTGAAGGCAGCGATGGATCACAACACCCGCGTCACGGCGGAGCTCGCCATCGCCATGACGCGCATGTGGGAGCTGGAGGCAATCCAGACCCTCGGCGCAGGCAATG
>JBBSOT010000308.1:0-6360 GCA_038259455.1 Hyphomicrobiales bacterium
GTGGTCAGCGACATCTTGGCCGAACCGTCCTGCACCTGCCTGGAATGCGCCAGATACATCAGCGTGTTGTTGGCTTTGTCATAGATGCGGTTCACGACCTGCTGCTTCCAGATCAGGCTGATACCCTGGTTGAAGATTTCCTCGCCATCCTCGCTCAGGTCGATGTCGCCAATCTTGATCGGGCCGGTCTGGCGGCATGAGATCGAGGAATCGGAGGGATTTTCAAACCAGTTGCCCTTTTGCAGTCGGTCGACCACGCCGCGGTCGAAATAGGAGACATGGCAGGTCACGCCCTCCACTTCGGGATCCTTCACTGCGTCGATCTTGATATCGTTGCCAAGCCAGTCGACGGCGACTTCGCCAACCTGCTGCGCCAGAACTGGCGTGGCGGTCGCAAACAGGCAAGCGCCCAGAAGCCCCGAGAAAATCCTCTGCATGAATGGTTCTCCAAAAGTTTGGTCAGGTCCCGTGGAAATGGGAAGGCGATCTGGCCGATGCAAGCGCGGCATCATGGCTCTTTGTCTCAAACGGCGGGAACGCTATAAGGATGCATGAAACAGATCGCGTCGATGCCGGTCTCGACCGTGGCCAAGGTTGTTGTTTGCGCAGCGTTGCTGGCTGCTGCAAGCGGGCTCGCGTTTGCTTCGTGGATGAACAATGGCGCCGGCATCTTCATGGCGATGATCGAAAACGGGCTTGCCTGGTGCTTCTGACCGCGGCCGGCCTTTCAACAACCATCGGAATACACACTCCATGATGCGCTCGATCCTTATTGGCATTCTCATCCTTATGGCTGCCGGCGTAGGCTTCATAACCTTCGACTGGTACCGCCAGAAGAACAGCGACGAGGCCTATGGCGCGCCCTTCACGCTGGTCGACCAAAAGGGCGGCGAGATCACGGAGACGGCGTTTCGCGGCCATCCGAGTGCCGTCTTTTTCGGCTTCACGCACTGTCCTGAAGTCTGCCCGACAACGCTTTTCGAGATGGATGGCTGGCTGAAGAAGCTTGGCGACGATGGCAAGAATGTTCGCGCCTATTTCGTTTCCATCGATCCCGAACGCGACACACCCGAAGTCATGAACGGCTATGTCGGCAATGTGTCGGATCGGATCACCGGGATTACTGGCGACCCTGAAAAGATCGCGGCCATGGCCAAAGCGTTCGGCATTTATGCGCGCAAGGTCGACACCGGGGGTGGCGACTACACGATGGACCACACCGCCTCGGTCATTCTTCTGGACAGCGCCGGCCGCTTTGAGGGCACTATCGCCTATGGCGAAAATCCGGATACTGCCTATACCAAGCTGAAGCGATTGGCAGAAGAAGGCTGATTCCGCAGCCTCTCCCGACACGGTTTTCCATGACCCAGACCCGACTTCACGTTTCGTCCGACCGCTCTAGCGCTGACCGGCTTTTTGCTGTGCTGGAATCGGTATTCGAGGAGGAAGGCTACCCGCTTTCCGCCCTCGACACTGACGAAGCGAAGGGCATTCGCGAGGTATCCGTTTACACCGACGACGACCCGGACATTGTCCGCAAGCGTATCGAGACATTGCTCGAAGAGCTGGGCATAGAGGCTCCGGTCGAAGCCGAGCTCCTGCCAGACATCGACTGGGTGGCGCGCTCGCTCGAGGGCCTCCAACCCGTACGCGCCGGGCGATTTCTCGTGCATGGGTCACACGACCGGGACCGGTGCCAGATCGGCGACCTGGCAATCGAGATCGAAGCCGGTCTTGCCTTCGGCACAGGCCATCACGGGACGACGTCGGGTTGCCTCGAGATGATCGAAACTGTCGGACGAAGGGAGCGGCCGCAAAATGCGTTGGATCTGGGGACCGGCAGCGCCGTTCTGGCCATCGCTCTGGCCAAGATGCTGCACATCCCGGTGCTGGCGAGCGACATCGACCCTGTCGCTACGAAAGTTGCCGCCATCAATGCAAGGCTCAACGAGGTAGCGTCATTCGTCGAAACGCGCACCGCGCCGGGATTTCATGATGCCGTCTTCAGCTTGCGGGCGCCGTTCGATCTGATCGTTGCCAATATCCTGGCAAGGCCATTGATGACATTGGCGCCTGCCATGGCGCGCTTTGTGAGGCCTGGCGGCTCGGTGATCCTGTCGGGAATTCTTGATCGCCAGCGCAATGCCGTTCTGGCCGCCTATTGCGGCCAGAAGTTCAGGCATGTGCACACCCTGTGGCGCGACGGGTGGGTGACGCTTCACCTGAAGCGTTGACCGCCCGCCATGTCATCACAAGTAATAGGCATTCCTTGGCTGCTTGCGCAGGTCGGCCCGGTTGTATCCATGAGCCTTCAGCGTATCGTCGTCGAGCATCAACAGCGCGCTATTGACGTAGCTGCTGGCCTGACGTTCACGCGCCGCAATGAGAGCGTTGAATGCGTTTCTGAAAAATCCGCTATTTCTGGTAGCCACGGCCGTTCTCCTTTTCGAGACGATTTCGTAACTCCTCCACAGACACGAAGGTAAGTGACGCTGACCTTCCTTAACAGTGCCACTTGCGCATACCTGCCATCGCTTTATGCACGGGTCGATCGTGCACACGATTTCAGCATTTCGAAGTCGTCGGCAGCGAGTACCAGCTCCATCCCGTTGCAAGGGCATTGCCGTCCAGTTACGGTCGCGACTGCGTTCGAGATGTGAAAGGCACGACCAGAATGTTTCAGACCTTTGACACCGAAGGCGACCGCACAATGGGCAAACGCCGCGTCGAGGCGCTGCGCCAATGGATGGCCGCACGGAAGCTCGATGGCGTGATCGTGCCACGTGCCGACGAGCATCAGGGCGAGTACGTGCCCACCCATGCGGAGCGGCTGAAATGGCTGACCGGCTTTTCCGGCTCCGCCGGCGTTGCCATCGTCATGGCCGAACGCGCGCTGATCTTCGTAGACGGTCGCTACACGCTTCAGGTGCGCGACCAGGTGGATCTCGATGTGTTTGCAATCGAAAGCCTCATCGACAACCCGCCACCTAAGTGGATCGGCGCCAATATGGGAAAGGGCGTGCGCCTCGGCTTCGATCCATGGCTGCACACGGTCGGCGATGTGAAGACCCTTTCGGACAGCGCCGAAAAGGCGGGCGTCGTCCTGGTTCCGCTGCAGGAGAATCCGGTTGACGCACTCTGGGCCGATCAGCCAATGCCTCCCCTCGCCCCTGTCGAGACCCACCCCATCGCCTATGCCGGCGAACTGGCCAAGGACAAGCTGGCCCGCCTCACCCAGGCGATCGCTGATGAGGGTGCTACGCACGCCGTGCTGACCGATCCCTCATCAGTCGCATGGGCCTTCAATATCCGCGGCGGCGACGTTCCACACACGCCGCTTGCGCTCGGCTTCGCCGTACTTGCCGCCGACGGGAATCACCTGCTGTTCATGGACAAGCGCAAGCTGCCGATGGTCGCCGAGGCCTATCTGACGCAGCTCGCCGACCTGCGCGCGCCATCGACATTGGAAGACGAGATCGCAGGGCTCGCCCAAGCAGGAGCGCGGATCGCGCTCGATCCGGCTCTGGCTGCCGAACGCCTCAAGACTCTGGTGATCGAGAACGGCGGCACGGTTGTTCCAGCCGTCGATCCGGCCCGCATACCGCGCGCTACCAAGAACCGCGCCGAGGTGGAGGGCAGCCGGGCTGCTCACCGCCGCGACGGCGCTGCGCTCGCACACCTGCTTTGCTGGCTCGACAACCAGCCCGTCGCGACGCTCGATGAGATCACGGTGGTGACACGGCTTGAGGAAGCCCGTCAGCTGATCGGCGAGGAGACCCAGATGCCGCTGCGCGATGTCTCCTTTTCGACGATCGCGGGCGCCGGTCCCAACGGCGCAATCATGCACTACCGGGTGTCGCGCGACTCCAACCGCCGGCTCGGCGACGGCGAGCTCTTACTGCTCGACTCAGGTGGGCAATACCAGGATGGCACCACCGACGTGACGCGCACGGTGCCGATTGGCACCCCGACGGAAGAAATGCGCGAGCGATACACGCTGGTTCTGAAGGGCATGATCAGCATCTCGCTGCTGCGCTTTCCGGCCGGCACGCGCGGCTCCGAGATCGACGCTGTCGCCCGTCTCGCGCTTTGGACAGCAGGGCTCGACTTTGCCCACGGCACAGGCCACGGCGTCGGCTCCTATCTTGCTGTTCACGAAGGACCGCAGCGTATCGCCCGCACCGGGACACAGAAGCTGCTCGAGGGAATGATCGTTTCCAACGAACCCGGCTACTACAAGCAGGGCCAATACGGCATCCGGCTGGAGAACCTGATCCTTGTCACAGCTGCAGAGGACCTGCCAGGCGGTGACATCGCCATGCATGGTTTCGAGACGTTGACACTGGTCCCGTTCGACAAGCGCATGCTGGTCACCAGCCTTCTGACCCGCGACGAGTTGCACTGGCTTGACGCCTATCACGCCCGGGTGTTTGCAGAAATCGGACCAATGGTCGGCGGCGAAACGCTGACCTGGCTGGAGAAAGGCACGGCGCCATTGCCCCAGGACGAGAAGAACTGACGGCTGGAGGGCTTGGCTGGGCCCTCTACTAGCCCATGAACTGCCGCAGTCCGATGAGCACGGCAGCGCCGACCAGGAACATCGTCAGCATTCCGAAACGCAGCGATACGAGCCCCGCAACCACAATCGCCACGAGTTCGGCCGGTCCGGCGGTAATCAGCGCCGGCGCCACCAGGGTCGTCAAAACAGCGGCCGGCACGGCGTTGAGCCCCGCTTCTACCCGTGGATGCACTTTCTCGAAACGCGAAAGCACGAGATGCCCCCCGATCCGGGTGAAGTAGGTAGCGAGCGCTGCGCCAAGGATGATCCACATTGTCGTGCTCACTGGTCGTGCTCCCGTCCGCTGACCGGCATCACGACGGCGAGAAGAACCCCGGCCAGTGCGCCGATTGAAATATGCCACGGTGAACCCACCGTCTTGTAGGCGACAATCGACGCCGTGGCGCTGACGGCCACGACCGGCAACCACAGCGGGCGCTTGCGAAATCCGAGCACCAGCCCGAAGAAGTAGATCGGCAGCAGGAAGTCGAGACCCAGTGCATGCGGATCGGCGATCAGGCTGCCGAAGGTTGCACCGATCCAGCTATCCAAGACCCAGAAGACGTAGATCAGCAGGCCCATGCTCATATACCAGGCGACACTGACTTCGTCGCCGCCCTGGCCCCTGGTTTCGGCTTCGGCATATTGCGGGTCGGTCAGCAGGAAGAACGCCAGGACCTTCTGAAACAGCGGCCAGTGGCTTATGCGCCTGCCGAGAGCCGGCGAATAAAGAAGGTGCCGGAAATTGACCGCAAAGATCGACAGGATGATCAGCCATGGCGCGACATGCTGGTCAAAGAGTTCGATACCGACCAACTGGCTGGCGCCGCCAAACACCAGCGCGCTCATCCACACCGCTTCCGATACGGAAAACCCGTTGTCGACCGCCAGCGCTCCGTAAAGCATGCCGAAGGGCGCAGATGAAATGACAATCGGAAGGCCGGATTTCAGTCCCCGCCTGACATCATTGGCAAAGACATTTTCGGGGATGGGTTCAGCAGACATGGCAGTTCCAGTTTGCTGGGCTTATAGGCAGTGGAACACATCTAGTCAGGTCAATTCGGTTGAGCCAAAGATCAGCCGCATGAACAGCCAGAATGAAGGGAACAGCCACCGATGAAGGGCATCAACCATCTGGTCCTGGCCGGTGACGATCTCGATGCAATGGCTCAGGCATGGGCAACGCTTGGCTTTACGCTGACGCCCACCGCCCAGCACCCATTCGGCACGGGCAACCGCGTCATCCAGTTGCATGGGGGTTATCTGGAACTGCTGGCCGTGACCCGGCCCCACGACATTGTCGAGCATGGCTCAGACGCGTTCTCGTTTTCTGCCTTCAATCGCGACTATCTGGCCCGGCACGAAGGGTTCTCCATGCTGGTAATCGATACGCCCGACGCCAGGACCGACAGTGACGCCTGGCGGGACGCCGGCCTGAAAACCTATGCGCCTTTCGACTTTTCGCGCATCGCACGCATGCCGGATGGGACGGACCTGCGCGTCGGCTTTTCGCTGGCTTTTGTCACGACGCCCGAAGCGCCTTGGCTAGGGCACTTTTCCTGCCAGCATCATGCGCCTGCCTATTTCGAGCAGCCGCAGTACCTGCGGCACGCCAACACGGCGCACGCAATCGCCGACGTCTGGATTTCCGGCGACGGCGCACCTGGCCTGGCTGACCACTTCGCCATTATCGTTGGGGCCGCCGGGGTCATGGAGGAACCGGGACTTGTTGCATTTCGCACGCCACGCGGCACGATCATTCTGGCAGAGCCGGATATCTTCAAGAAGGCGTTTGGCGTCGA
>JBBSOT010000309.1:0-6330 GCA_038259455.1 Hyphomicrobiales bacterium
CAACATGATCCTCGGCATTTCGATGATCGGTGTCGGCGAGGCTTTCGTGCTGGCAGAAAAACTCGGCCTGTCGCACCAGGCACTGTTCGACGTCGCCTCGACGTCATCGGGCCAGTGCTGGTCGCTGACCACCTACTGTCCGGTGCCGGGTCCCGTGCCGACCTCGGCTGCCAACAATGACTACCGTCCAGGCTTTGCAGCGGCCCTGATGCTCAAGGATCTTGGCCTGTCGCAGGATGCGGCGAAATCGGCGGGCGCCTTTACACCGCTCGGCCAGCATGCCGCGGAACTTTTCGGCCTGTTCAACGAAGGCGGGCACGGCGCCGAGGACTTTTCGGCGATCATTCGCTATTTGCGGGATCACCCAGCGTAAGCCTGTCCAGCAAAGTTTTTTCTCAGGCAAGCAAGAAAAGTCGCAAATTTAGATTTGCTTAAGCTCCTGATAACCGCACGGTAACGATGTCCCTATAGAACGAGATGCAAGGCGGTCGTCGCAGCCGCCCGACGCTCCGGATAAGGTCTCGCGTACCGGAGCCGTTACCATCGCAGTGTATTGTTGGCGATGGGCCATGCGTATCGATGGCAAAGCCGTGTTCCCGTTCGGAGCGCGGTTTTTGCCGTATCAGCCCAAGGGCGACAACCTCTTGAAATTGGCTTTCACGCGTCTGCTCGACGGCTGCAAGGCCGCGTTCATGGAACGCTCGGCCGCAATGCCGTTCAGCATCGACGGCGTCCTTCCGGAAAAGATCTCGGGCCAGAACTGCGCCGCTGACTGTATCAAGGACATCTGTGCGGCAAAAACGCCCTCGGCCATGGCAGACGTCTTCTCACTGACCGCGCGCTCCGTTTCCGAACCCGTGGTGCGACCGCTTTTGGCATCGGCCGCCATCAGCGGCAGGCGCAACAAGGCGACCATCGGGGCCAACATGAGATCACCGGCAATCGATGTCGATTGCCGTGCGCTTTTGCGATGTCTTGCCATTTGACCCCAACCCCTCATGCATGCCGGACTTCCGGTGTGCGCAAGTATACGCTTCACAGCTGCGATTCGTTCCGGTGGCATCGCCAAAGACAGGACGATTTGCAGAGGGTGCGCCATTTTGGCCGCACCCTCTGCGATGAAATCCCGGCCTATCCGAGGTCTGCGGCAGCAAGGTCGAGCGCCTTGTTCAGCCGTTCGCACGCCAGGTCGATGGTCTCGCGTGTCCAGATCAAGGGTGGTGACATGATCATCGTGTCGCCGGTCGCGCGCAGCATCAGCCCGTTGGCAATCGCATGGTCGCGGACCAGGATCGCTGCGCTTCCCGCCGGCATGAAACGCTCACGGGTCTTTTTGTCCTTGACCAGTTCGACCGCACCCATCATGCCAAGGGCACGTGTTTCTCCAACCAGTGTATGGCCCGAAATCCGCTCCTTGAGCGCCTTGGCGAAATACGGACCGGTGTCGGTTCTGACGCGTTCGACAAGACCCTCGCGCTCGATGATCTCGAGGTTCTTCAACGCCACTGCACAGCAAACCGGATGACCGGAATAGGTGTAGCCGTGATAAAACTCGTCACCCTTGTCGACCAGCGTCCTGGCGATGCGATCGCCGACCAGCAAGGCCGATAGGGGCAGATAGCCGGAGGTCAGCGCCTTGGCCGTGGTGATCGTGTCGGGCTCGATGCCGAAGGTCTGGGCGGCGAACCATTCGCCAGTGCGGCCATACCCGGTGATCACCTCGTCGAGCATCAAAAGCACATCGTGTTTGCGGCAGATGCGCTGGACTTCCGGCCAATAGCTGGCCGGTGGGATCTTCACACCGCCCGCCCCCATGATCGGCTCGCCAATGAAGGCGGCCACCTTGTCGGCGCCGGCCTCCAGGATCGCGTCCTCGACTGCCTTTGCAGCGCGCAGCCCGAAATCATGTTCGCTCTCGCCGGGCTCTGCCAGTTCGAACGCATAAGGCATCATGACATGCACGATGTTTGGCACCGCACCGCCCAGCTGGCTGTGCATGCCGTCCATGCCGCCGAGAGAAACACCGGCCACGGTAGAGCCGTGATAGGCCATCTTGCGCGAGATGATGCGGTTCTTTTCCGGCTTGCCTTCGAGCGCCCAGAAATGGCGGACCAGCCGCAGCGCGGTGTCATTGCTTTCCGAGCCTGACGATCCGAAGAACACCTGATTGATGCCCTTCGGTGCGATTTCAGCGAGTTTCTGGGCCAGAAGCACCGCTGGCGGCGTCGCTGACTTGAAGAAGGAATTGTAATAGGGCAATTCCTTCATCTGCTCCGCGGCGACCTCGGCCAATTCGTCGCGACCATAGCCGATGCTGACACACCACAGCCCGGCCATGCCGTCGAGCAGCTCGTTGCCCTCGCTGTCATAGATGAACGGACCCTTGGCGCCGACAATCATGCGCGAACCCGATTCGCGCATTTCGCGGTGATCGGTGAACGGGTGGAGATGATGCGCAGCATCGATCGTCTGCAATTGCTTGAGCGAATAATTCTTGTACGTCATGGACTTGCAGTCCTCCGTTGAATCAAGCCGGCAGCACCGCCGGCAGCGAATTCAGCGAAGAGCGGGCGGCGAGTAGCCGATACGCGCGCACAGCCGCAACATCTCGGCATGCAGCGTCCGAGATGACGGTATAGAGGCGAAAGCGCCCCGCAATTTGTGCCCGCAAACCATGGGCGAACTGTAGTCGAGCCGACCGCTGTCTATCAAGAGCCGGGCTTCAGCGGCGGCTGCGCCAGCGCTGCAGGCTGCGGTAGAGCGAGAAAACGACGAGCGTGCTGCTCAGCACGGCGATCACGACAGGCAGACCGGTCGGTCCGACCTCCTGCATGGCAAAGCCGGAACCCGGCGGCCCGATGATGCCGCCGACACCCCACATGAGACCGAAGGCGGCGTTGCCGGCAACCAACATCTGCCCCCGGAAGCGATTTCCGAGTTCGACCAGCGCCATCGTGTAGACGCCGTAGCCGACGCCCCCGATGACGAGCAGCGCCGGCCAGACCATATGCGTGGTGACAATCGCCGGCAGCAGCAGGGCACAGCTCATGTTGAGCGCTGCGCACACGACGATCATCGAGCGTGCGCCAAAGCGCTCTGCCAGCAGTCCGAGCGGAATCTGCAGAACGATATTGCCGAGCGACATGACCGAGATCATCGCCGCAAGCGTGGGAGCTGAAAGCGCATAGGCAGCGCCGAAGACAGGGAGGAGGGAATAGACGCTCTGCTGCGTGGCGGCGGCAACGGTGACAGCGACGAGAAGCGCCGGCGCCAGACGCCAGAAGCTCCAGAAGCCCCCCGGCCTTTCCTCATCGGCCTCGAAGCCTGCAAGGTTGGCAGTCGTCAGATAAAGGATGAGCGCGCAACCGGTGAAGCCAACGATACCCACCATGAAAGGCGCCCAGCCGTGGCTTCCGACCAGCGCCAAAGCCAGTGGCCCGGCAGCATAGCCGGCGCCGGTGACTGCATTGAAGATGCCCATGATGCGGCCACGTCGTGCCTCCGGCGCCAGGGCGATCATCCAGACTTCGCCCAGAATATAGAGCGGGTTGATCGCGACCCCGATCAGGAAGCGGATTGGAAACCACGCGAAGTCGTTCTGCAACAGCCCGGCCCCGCAAAACATAATAGCGGCTGCGAGTGCGCTGAACACGGCAAGCCCACGCGCGCCAAAACGCTCGACGAGGACCGGCACGAAGATCGACGAGGCGATCAGGCCAGCCGGGGTCATTGCGGCCGACAATCCGATATAGGACGGCGACATCCCCTGCCGCTGCATCAGGAAGGTGAACAGCGGATAGCTCAGGCCCTGCGCGACGGCGAACACCGACACGCTGGCAGTGATACCAAGCAGGGCCGAGCGCGGCATTGGTCGGTCGGAAACATCTGGAGAATCGACAATTTGCATCGCCATCCGCTAGCACGCATTTCGCTCGGCGCGCGCCATGCAACGACATGCGCGTCGCAGCCAAAACAGCGACCCGACAATTGCCCGTCCCGCATTGAAATTGCATGCGATTACAAGGCGACTATGCAGCGATGGGTTGGATTCTTGACCGTTTATGACTGACTCTGAGGTTTCAGGCGCGAAACTTCGCGTTACAATTCATAAAAAGTCGCAACATCGATAAGATACAATGTCGGCCTATTCCGCCCTCACCGGCTGCCGAGACAGCCATCAATTGAGGGATTTGACATGGAACAATCTTGGACACTCGACAACGATCTGCCATCGGGCGATCTCGAATTCTGGGCGATGAGGCGCGGATTGCTGCCGGAAAGGCAATCCGGCGTCACGCGCCTCAGACTTCGCGCAAGTCGGCTCCTGCGCAGGTTGCGCAATGAGGGCTGACCGTCACGCGAAATCTCGGGCAGCATATTCGAACAACTGAACGGGCGTGCCAGACGGTACGCCCGTTTTCATTAGCCGCCCTGGCACAGCGATGTCGCTTCCCTCGCCCAACGGGTCGCCGGGTCCGCAACCCCGAGCGCTTCACCAGTTCATGATCGACCACATCATCACACTGCCCGAGGCACTCAATGACCGCTGCCCTTCAACCTGCCGAGACACCGCTTGCCTCCGACCGCTCGCGGCGCGGGGGACGCGCCGGGAGTCGCGCAAGGGGCTCGGGCGCCTTTGAGCAGCCGCCGTTCCGGCAGCTCAAGAACCCGTTTGCGCCAACCAAGCTGATTTCGGACGACGAGCTGGAATCGATCCATCTCGCCTCGCTGAGGGTTCTCAAGGAGATTGGCGTCGACGTGCTGCACGATGAGGCACGCCGCATCATGAAGGCGCATGGCGCCGACGTGCGCGAAGGCACCGAACGGGTGCATTTCGACAGCGACATGCTGATGGAACTGATCGCCAACTGCCCATCCGAATTCACACTTCACGCACGCAACCCAGCCCACAATGTCCGTTTCGGCGGCAACAATCTGATCTTTGCGCAGATGGGCTCGGCGCCCAATTGCTCCGACCTGGATAGTGGCAGGCGCCCTGGCAACCAGGTCGATTTCCGCAATTTCCTGAAACTTGCCCAGATGCACAATGTGCTGAACACGACCGGCGGCTACCCGGTCGAGCCGGTGGACATCCATCCGGGCGTGCGCCATCTCGAATGCATTCGCGACCTCGCGACGCTCACCGACAAGGCATTCCACATCTATTCGCTCGGCAAGGAACGCAATGTCGACGGCATTGAACTGGCGCGCATCGCACGCGGCATTTCACGCGAGCAACTGCAGGATGAGCCATCGGTCTACACGATCATCAACACCAATTCGCCGCTCAAACTCGACGTGCCGATGATGGAAGGCATCATCCAGATGTCGGGCAATGGCCAGATCGTCATCATCACCCCGTTCACACTGGCAGGCGCCATGGCTCCGGTGACGATCGCAGGCGCGCTGGTGCAGCAAAACGCCGAGGCGCTGTCGGGCATTGCCTTCACGCAGATGGTCAAGAAGGGCGCACCGGCCGGCTACGGCGGCTTCACCTCCAATGTCGACATGAAATCGGGCGCACCGGCATTCGGCACGCCCGAATACATGAAGGCGCAACTCGTCGGCGGCCAGTTGGCACGCCGATACAATATCCCCTACCGGACCTCCAATGTCTGCGCGGCCAACCAGGTCGATGCGCAAGCCGCCTACGAGAGCGTTTTTTCGCTGTGGGGGGCCGTGCAGAGCGGCGCCAACTTCATGCTGCATTCGGCCGGCTGGCTGGAGGGCGGCCTGCGTTGCTCCTACGAGAAGACGATCCTCGACATCGACCTTTTGCAGATGGTCGCCGAGTTCCTCACGCCGCTCGACCTGTCGGACGATGCGCTTGGCGTCGACGCGATCCGCTCGGTCGGCCCGGGCGGCCATTTCTTTGGCACCCAGCACACGCAGGAACGCTACAAGACGGCATTCTATTCGCCGATCCTGTCGGACTGGCGCAATTTCGAGAGCTGGGCCGAAGCCGGCAGCCCGACCGTGCTCGAACGCGCAAACCGTGTCTGGAAGGAGCGGCTGACAGCCTACGAAGAACCCTACATGGACCCAGCCATCCGCGAGGAACTCGACGCCTTCGTCGAAAAACGCCGCGCCGAAGGCGGCGCTCCGACGGATTTTTGAGGGGATAAACTCGATGATGGGCAGAGATATTCCCGGCACTTTCCACTTAGGGGTCGCTTAATGGTTAAGTCCCCCCCTCCGTCACGGGATAGAACCCGTGATACCTCCCCCCCACTTCGTGGGGTTGAGGATACGCCTCCGGGAACCGCGACGCACATCCTCCACCCCGCAAAGCGGGGGGGAGGTGCCGAGCGAAGCGAGGCGGAGGGGGGG
>JBBSOT010000310.1:0-6321 GCA_038259455.1 Hyphomicrobiales bacterium
CGACGAAGCCGGTCGGTATCATCTCACTATCGACTGGCAGATAGGCCGCAGCCGCGATCATCATCCGGTGATCAAGAACATCACCGCTGCCACCGTCATCGAGATTGAAATAGGAATGATGCGCCAGATTGCACAGCGTCGGCGCGTCGGCGGTCGCCACGAGTTCAATGGCAAGTGTCCCGGGCGCCTTGACGCGGTACGTGCACGAGACGTCCATGGCTCCCGGGAACCCCATGGCCCCGGCCGGATCGCGCAGGACCATCGTAATGTAGTCACCGGCCGATTCCGCGACGTTCCAAACGGCGCCGAAGAAACCACCTTCTCCGCCGTGAAGCGTGTGCTTGCCCAGAAAGTTCTGCGGTCCCTGATAACGCTTGCCGTCGATTGTGAACGTGCCGCCGGCGATGCGGTTGGCGTAGCGGCCAGCAATGGCCCCGAAGTAGGGCGAATGGCTCGGATAATGCTCGAAACGGTCGAAACCGAGCACCAGCGGCGCATCATGGCCCGCCAACCGCAGATCCTGGACGGCGGCGCCGAAGGTCATGATCTGCGCCGTCAGACCGCCGGCGGAGATCGAAAAGCGCTCGATCTTTCGCCCGTCTCCCAGGGTTCCGAAGACTTCGCTGTCTGCCATGAACAATCCTGACCCCGAATGACCCTGTAGACCTCAGACCGATCTGCAGCGCTCCGTCCTAAAGACCGAGACCACCGATACAGACATACTTGGTGTCGAGATAATCCTCGATCCCCTGGTGTCCGCCTTCGCGGCCAAGACCTGATTCCTTGACGCCGCCGAACGGTGCCTCGGGCGTGGTGATAAGGCCTTCATTGACACCGACCATACCGTACCTCAGGCCTTCCAACACGCGGAACGCGCGGCCGAGATCGCCTGTGTAGAAATAGGAAGCGAGGCCGAATTCGGTGTCGTTTGCCAACCGGATAGCCTCGTCTTCGGTTTGGAACTTGAAGACCGGCGAGATCGGTCCGAAGATCTCTTCCTTCATGAACATCATGTCAGGGCTTGCATTGGAAATGACCGTCGGCTCGAAGAACGAGCCGCCGAGAGCGTGGCGGTGCCCACCGGTGACCACCTTGCCGCCCTTGGCCTCGGCGTCGGCGACGAACTCCTCGACCTTTGCGACAGCCTTTTCGTCGATCAGCGGTCCCTGTTGGGTGCCCTCTTCAAGGCCGGATCCGACCTTGAGATTGGCGCTGGCGGCTGCCAGTTTCTCGACGAACGCGTCATAAATGCCCGCCTGGACGAAGAAGCGATTCGTGCACACACATGTCTGTCCCGAATTGCGGTACTTCGCCGTCACGGCTCCTTCAACGGCTCGGTCCAGGTCTGCATCGTCGAAGACGATGAATGGCGCATTGCCGCCGAGTTCCATCGAGACCTTCTTGACCGTCGAGGCGCACTTTTGGATCAGCACCTTTCCGACCTCGGTCGAGCCGGTAAACGTCAGTTTGCGGACTAGCGGGTTGCCGCACAGCTCATCGCCGATCTCGCCGGGCGATCCTGTGACGATGTTCACGACACCCTTGGGAAAGCCGACGTCTTCGGCCAGGACGCCCCAGGCCAACGCCGAATAAGGCGTCTGGGTCGCCGGCTTGACCACCGCGGTGCATCCGGCCGCCAGTGCCGGCCCAAGCTTGCGCGCAAGCATAGACGACGGGAAATTCCAGGGCGTGATGGCGGCGATGACGCCGACCGGTTCCTTGGTGACCAGGACGCGCCGGTCGGCCCAGGGTGAAGGCACGACGTCGCCATAGGTCCGGCGACCTTCCTCGGCAAACCACAAGATGTAGGCTGCCGAGGCACCGACTTCGCCCTTGGCCTCGAACAGCGATTTTCCCTGTTCCGTGGTCAGCAATTCGGCCAGTTCACGCTGATTGTCCATGATCGCATCGTGCAGCAGGCGCAGCAGCTTGTGCCGCTCCAGGACAGACGTCTTCTTCCACGACTGAAAGGCGGTCTGCGCCGCATCGATTGCGCGATGCGTCTCCGCCTTGCCTGACTTCGGCACGGTACCGATTTTCTGGCCGGTCGCCGGATTGGTGACATCGATGGATGCGCCACTGTCAGCCTGAACCCATTCGCCACCGATCAGGTTTGCCTGACGCATGAAATGGCTGGTTTTCTCAAGCATTGTACTGGACTCCTAAAGCACCGGCAGTTGCGCGGCATATCGTTTCGTTGATGGTCTTGATCAGACCGCTGGACGCCATCTTCGCTCGACAGCCACGAATTGGCACTATCTCAGGTCGCCGATTGCTCATACTCCAGCCCAGGCGATGCAATCAATTGCAATCGGGCATAAACCGAGGGCAAGCCTAACCGAACACCGCTTGTGCGACGGACAACCAGAACGTGGTGGTCACGACGGCGCAGACGGTCGCGATTGTCATCTGGTTGGACGCCAATGCTTGTCCCGTGCCGAATTGCGTGGCGATCAGGTAGGAGTTGACGCCAGACGGAAGCGATGCCGCAGCGACGGCAACCTTCGCCGTCAATGGCGGCAGTCCGAACAGCAGGGCCGCCGCAAGAGCAATGGCAGGCATCAGCAGGAGCTTTAGCGCCGACAGCACCAGAGCGGGCCTAACGTTGCCCGAAATGCCGAACTTCTTCAGGCTCAGCCCAACCGCAAACAGCGCCAGCGGTCCCGCGATCCCGGCAAGCGCATCAACAAGCCTTCCAGCAATGCCCGGCAAAGGTTGCCCCGTAAAGCGCCAGACAAGTCCAAGCAGAATCCCGATGACCAGCGGATTCGTGACCATCCTGTACAGGAAGTCGCGGACAAGGGCCAAGGGATCGACCTGCTTCGACTTGTCGAGCCCGAATATGGCGAACAGGATCATCGACGCCATGATCATGACCGGCAGGTGAACGGCAATCAAAAGGGACAGGATTTCGAATCCCTCCTGCCCGAAAAAGCCAAGGATGAGGGGGATGCCTAGCAGAACGAGGTTGGAGAAGGCCGTACCGACGCCGCCAACGACTCCGGCCTGCGATTCACGCCCGAATATTCGGGTTGTCACGAGGTGTCCCGAGGTCCAGGCCACTGCGACGGCCGAAAAATAGGCCGCCCAAAGCGCCCAAGGCGCGGAACCGTGAAAGTCCGCACCGACCATGGTGCGAAACAGCAGAAGCGGCAAGGCCACGCTGACCGCGAACCGGGTCAAGGCGTCGCCGGTTTCTGTCTTCAGATAGCCCGTCAACCCGGACAGATATCCGAGCGCAATCAGTCCGAAGACGTAGAAAGTTGTTTCTATCGCGGAACTCACCAGTGGCCAATAGGCCAGGCAACGGCCGTTCGCAACGCAGCATTCGAAACCCCGGCAGAAAACCGGTCACGGCACACAGGCCCACCGGCCTCGCCTGCGACCGAGTGCTTGCCTTACATAATTCTTTCGCGTCCCTATATCCATGAACTCTGGTAAAGGCTTCTGCATGCTCCGTTTCATGTCTGTTTTGTTTCTGCTCGGTCTTTGCGGCCAGGCCCAGGCCACCGAGGTCGGCTGGGGCCTGCTGCGCAATGGTGGCCAGGTCATGTTGATTCGCAGCGCCATGGCGATCGGCGTCGACGAACCGCAGAATTTCGAGATCGATAAATGCGCAACGCAGCGCAACCTGTCGGATCGTGGCCGCCAGCAGGCCCGCAAGATCGGCGCGCTTATCGCGGCCAAGGCGGCGCCTGTCGAACGTGTATTGACGAGCCGCTATTGCCGCACGCGCGAGACAGCGCGCATTGCATTCGGCGAGGGGGATGATTTTGCGCCGCTCGACCCGCCAGCGACGGATGAGGCAGAGCGTAACACTCAACTCGAGGCTATCCTGCGGGAAATCCGTGACTAGTCCGGCTCTGGAAACCTTGTTCTGGTGACGCATCTGGCAACAATCAAAGCACTGACCGGCGAACCGGCACGCGAAGGCGAAGCAGTGATTGTGCGACCCGATGGCGAGAAGCTGCATGTTCTGGGGCGCATCATCTTCAACTGAACCTGGGGCTGACTTTCTCCGGTATCGAATACCGCAGGCAATCGGATGCTAACGACCATCGTGGAAACTTGGCCGGACATGACCGCTGGAGCAACAGGCTGCTCTTTTCATGGCAGGCAAAACCGATTAGACAGCCGACAATAAATCGGGCGGCCAGCCGCACACCGCAATCGAAGGATCAACCGTGTCAACCACATTCGAGAAAGTCGCCAAGATCATCGCCGATACGAGCGAGATCGACATCGACACCATCACGCCGGAAAGTCACACGATCGACGACCTGGGCATCGACAGCCTGGACTTTCTCGATATCGTCTTTGCCATCGACAAGGAATTCGGCATCAAGGTCCCCCTCGAAAAGTGGACCCAGGAAGTCAATGACGGCAAGGTATCGACCGACGAGTATTTTCTGATGAAGAACCTTTGCGCCAAGATTGACGGACTGGTCGCGGCGAAGTCGGCCTAGGCCGCCGCTTGACCGACCGGACCAAAATGAGCGCCAGCGACGTTGTCATCACAGGCATTGGCCTTGTTTCGTGCCTCGGTGAAGGCGCGGACGAACACTGGCGCAAGCTGACGGCAAACGAGCCTTCACAGGCAACCGACGAAACGCGCTTTGCGCCTTACATTGTTCATCCGCTGCCAGAGATCGACTGGGGTCTCCAGATCCCCAAGCGAGGCGACCAGCGTCAGATGGAGAATTGGCAGCGGCTCGGCACCTACACGGCTGGCCTCGCCCTCGATGATGCCGCCATCAAGGACGGCGACCTGTGCGCAACGATGGACATGGTCGTTGCCGCAGGCGGCGGCGAGCGCGACGAGGCCGTCGACACGCTCATTCTGGCTGCATCGGACGACCGCGCCGATCATGGCGTGCTGCTGAACGAGAAACTGACCACCGAACTGCGGCCGACCCTGTTTCTGGCTCAGTTGTCCAATCTCCTCGCCGGCAACATATCGATCGTCCACAAGGTCACCGGCTCATCCCGCACCTTCATGGGCGAGGAAGGTGCCGGTGTCTCGGCCATAGAGACAGCCGCTGCACGCATCCGTTGCGGCCAGTCGACCCATATGCTGGTCGGCGGCGCATTCCAGACCGAACATCACGACATGCTTCTGGGCTATGAACTCGGTGGTTATCTCCATCGCGGTCCTTGGAAGCCGGTGTGGGAGCGGCAGGGCTCCGAAGGCGGCGGCGTCATCACGGGTTCGGGCGCAGCCTTCCTCGTACTGGAATCGCGTGAGCATGCCGAGCGCCGGGGCCGCAAGGCTTATGCCAGGCTGGGAAACATTGCATCGGGGCGGTCGCGACGCAGCGCCGGCACCCTTAAGGCCGATATTGCCGCTCTTGCTGCCAGTATCGGCATATCCGACGGGGCGATGCTGGCGATCTCCGGCGCCTCCGGCGCGCATGCCGCGACGGCGGCCGAAATGGCTGCACTTCGCGAAATCGCGGGCCTTGAGCCACGCGGCTTTTCCTCGCTCACCGGACATATGAAGGAAGCGCAGTTTCCTTTCGCTGTCGCGCTGGCCGCTCTCGCGGCCCACAACAAGGCGGCCTATCCGGTATTCGACCCGGAATCGGAAAAGCCATATGACGGCGATGCCGGATCGGTGCTTGCAACAACCGTCGGGTATCATCTGTTCGAGGGCGTGGCGCTTGTCCACGCCGAAGACTGAGCCAGACCTGGGACCATAGACATGGCAAAGATGACGGACCATCTCGGCAGGCCAATCGTGGTCGTCACCGGAATAGGTGTGGTCACCTCGCTTGGCGTGGGCAAGACCGACAACTGGGCCGCATTGACCTCGGGACGGTCAGGCATCCATCCGATCACGCGCTTTCCAACCGACCATCTCAACACCCGAATCTCGGGAACCGTCGATTTCCTGGCATCCAGCTCAATGGGCTCAAGTGCGTTGACCTATGAACTTGCCGAAACGACCGCTCACGAAGCAATCGCCGAAGCAGGACTCGACACGAAAAACTTCGGCGGTCCACTTTTCCTGGCATCGCCGCCGATAGAACTCGACTGGAGCGATCGCTTTTCGCTGCACGCTTCGAGCAAGAGTGGCATCGGCCCAGAGAGACTGCTGGAAGTCGCGCGCAGCCTCAACGCGCTCGACGTCTTCGAAACCGCCCAGTTCGGGGTGATCGCCGACCGTCTGTCCGATAGTCTCGGCGCCACCGGCCTGCCGATCACGCTGTCGACGGCATGCGCCTCGGGCGCGACCGCGATTCAGCTTGGCGTCGAGGCGATAAGGCGGGGCGAATGCGATCGTGCCATTTCGATAGGCGCCGACGGTTCGGTGACGGCCGA
>JBBSOT010000311.1:0-6317 GCA_038259455.1 Hyphomicrobiales bacterium
CCGAGATACGGGACCCGAGATAAGCTTCCGCGCCGCCACCCAGGCTGTGGGTCAGATAAATTGAAACTGCGCCCTCATGACGGTCGGCCGCAAGCGCGGCGGCCAGCACGAAGCGCGGCGCCGCCATCGGGTCGCCGAGCGCAAAATCCTGAACTTCAGCATCGTACTTTGGATAGCGATGAGAGATTTCGCGGTTGTTGGCCTGAACAAGCTTCAGCTTCTCCTCGGATCCGAACGAAGCGCCCCCCCGATGCTCGACGAAAACCGACGGCAGCCCCAGATGGCGTTTTCCGTCAGCGCGGGCACGCTGGCACCAGTCGACCTCTTCACCGTAACCGCGGCCGAAGGCGGTATCGAAGGGGCCGATCCGGACGAGAACATCCGCGGCTATAGCCATGCAGAAACCGACCCCGGTTGGAGCTTCGGCAGCTCCGGCGCCGGGGGCAAAGCGGGAGGCGATGGCGTCAATTCTGTCGGCTTCTCCTGGGGCGAGGGTCTCGCGCTGACATATATGCGGTACCGAAAAGATTTCGGCATCGTTCGACATGGGAGTGACCGTGGCGACGGTGCGATCACCTACCAGCGGACCCAGCAGGCGCGAGGCCCAGTCGCGCGGAACGAAGGCATCGGAATTCAGCAGCACCACGTGATCGCCCCGTGTCTGCGCTATGGCGAACGCGCGATTTACGGAGCGTATGAACCCGAGGTTTTCGTCATTTTCGAGCAGCGTAACTTGGTCGGGCCCGGATTTGGCAGCCCAGTCGCGGAGCATCGGGCGAACTGCAGGATCGGTAGAGGCGTCTTCCACGATCACCAGATGCCAAGGCAGGTCTGTGTGCCGCTTCACCCGGTCTAGAACATCGCCGAGCATGTCTGCAGCATTGTATACAGGCAGGATGATCGTGACCTGCGTGTCGGAGGGAGCAGGGCCCCATAGCGGATTTGCCTTCGATCCGGAAAAGACCAGATGTGCCGGGTGGCTTCGGACGTAGATGTCGTCGGAAAAGCCCAGCCGCCGCCGCACGGCCAGCCGCATCGTCGGATCGCCAGTGCGCAGCCAGCGCAAGATCAATGGCGCCGACCGCACAACTCCCGCAGCGAACGGGGGTACGAAGCGGAGTTGGCTCATGCGCCGCCGCATCAAGCCGGGCGGCGGCAGAGGGAAGACGTAATTCGAGCCAGAATACTCCACACAGAGTTTTGCAGGCCCGCCATCATGGTGACCGGACACCGTGAACCCCACCGATGCTCCGTCCAGTCCGTGTGCCTGCTGCATGTCGATCCGCGTCTGCGACGGCTCGACAAAGATACTGTCGACACCGGAGACCAATTGGACGCGGCTTCCGATGGTCCAGCCTTCGACAACCATCCGCGAGCCTTCTCGCCAGTGGCGCTCCACGGCACCGATCATTTTTCCATGAACATCCCACAGCGCAAAGCCTGGCTGAACCCATTTGACCTTTTCTGCAGAATAGAGAGAAAATATACGGCGAAGGTTTCGAAACAATTTTATCCTCGCCTGGGTTTTTTGGGTTTTGCTTGATGAGCAGCGGGGTCGCTAAGGCGGTCTGTCGCATAAGTTTCGTAGAGACTTCAACTCTTGAATCCGGGAGAATAGCTGTGGTCTCTTGCAGCTAACTTTGAACAGCCTGAAGCCAGATTTTGCTTAAAAACACAGCAGTTGGCTGCTTGCGCCGTCAGGATTATGGATACTGTACTCGATCGTACTGTGAGGCCGATGACAAGAGCCCAAGGCAACTTCGGCGCATGCATTGGTAAAAAGTATGGCAGGCCACGCCCAAAATTGATCAAAAACCCGCCCCGAACCAGCGATCTTGCCTCAATGTCGCTGTGAGTGCCCTCGAAATCATCCTCGTCACATTTGACTGCGCTCCAAGCCAACCTTTGAAAACTAAGCCGCATTATCAATAACTAAATAACATAACATATATTATGCGTTTCATGCATGTACGCGCAAAGTTAAAATGTCCCACATCTGCAAGAAGTGTCACACTTCCCTGTTGAGCAAGCAGGATTGGAGTGTGCCTGTGGGATTGTTGATCATGAGCGAGCGCGAGCTGAACCACATAGAAGTACTGAGCCAAGTGACCCAAGGCCGGATGACGGCTGTGACGGTCGCCAACACAAGGCCGAACAGCATGTCCCTCAGCTGTCCGCCGAAGCGGCGAATAGACAATCCGGTCATGATGCTGCGCGGCGGGGCCGTGACGCCGAGGGCGTCGGTCTGGCAAGGTGCAAGGTTCATGCTTGCAAAGTATGGTGACCTTTTGAAAGTTTGACGTGGCTTCACGACCTGTCAAAGGCAATGGCCGGATTTCTGACACTCTGTTGTCAGCCAATGATCCCCTCTGCTGGCAAGTTTCCGCTTCCTCCGTTTGCGCTGAGACGATGGACCATTAGGTTTGATTTCGAGTGCAGAACCTCAGGAAAGAAAACAAAATGCTCAACGCCAAGATATTCGCAACTGCAATCACCGCAGTGACGATCGCGACCGCACCCGTTGCCATCGCCCAGGAGGCGACTGCCCCTGCCACCGTTTCGTCCTCCGAGCTCGACGCGTTCGTCGTGGCCTACAAGGAGGTCGTCGCCATCGAGCAGGACTACGGCGCACGTGTCCAGGAAGCCGGTGACGAAGCCGAAAAGCAGGCGATCATCAGTGAAGCGCAAGCCGAGATGACGCAGGCTGTAGAGGAGGCGCCGGACATCGAGGTTGAACGCTATATCGAAATCATCCAACTCGCACAGGCCGACCCCGATCTGCAGGCCGATTTGACGGCCAAGCTCCAAGACTGACCTCGTCCAGCTTGGTGTCGGCGCGTCCGCAGGATCCTGTCAGACTGCGGGCGCGCTGACACTGATCTCGGCACATGAATTTTCCAGTGCATTGCGTCTAAAGCGCCCCGCCTAAAACTTAAATCACTTGTCGGCTGCGCCTCCAACGCGAACAGCGATGAGTACGTTTCAGGTTAAAGGCGGGACGCTGTAAAGCCAAATCCCGCCGCATTCGAGGGAGCGCTTCAACAACGCTGGACAGCGCGCGCGCACAAAACAAATCCGACACTGCGGTCAGAAACGATGGTTCTCACCGCTGACGTAAACGTTCTTGATCTTCACTACGGCGATCATCCTGCGTTTCGCTCTCGAGGTATCGATGAACATACGTCTCCCTGACAACCGTCAAGGCCAGAGCGGCCATCGGCGTTGCGAGCGCCAGCCCGATGAGACCAAACATCACGCCCATCAGTAATTGCATCGAAATGATCAGCACTGGCGGAAGCGATACCCGTTCCTGCTGGATCAAGGGCGTGATCGCGTAACTCTCCAGCGTCTGCACCCCAAGATAGACAGCGACAACCAGCAAGGCTGTGGTTGGCCCTTCGGAGAAACCCAGTAAAACCGCCGGGACCGCCGCGATGATCGGACCGATATTGGGAATGAAGGCAAAGAGTGCAGCGATCAGTCCAAGGATGGGCGCGAGCGGAATGCCGATGAGCCACAGTCCGAGCCATGTCAATGTCCCCACCACAGTCATGGCCATGAGTTGTGCGACCAGCCAATTCTGCAGGGTGTTTGTTGACTTCTCAAGCACGTCCTCGCCATCGTCGCGTATCGATGGAGCGAGGAGACTGACGAGCCCTCGTCGATAGGTCTGCGGATCGAGCGCGACGTAGAGCCCGACGATGAGCATGATGACAAAATTGCCGAGCGCTCCAAAGGTTGAAGCGACCGCGGAAGCAGCGGTCCCTTGGGTGCCATTCGACATCAGAGCTCCGGGAGTAATGCGCTGCAACAGTTTTTCGCCCAAGGCATAGTCTTCAAGGCGGGAGCGCAGGCTCTCGACAGCGGAGGGCACCTCCTGGACCAGTTGGTCAAACTGCTCAACAACGGTCGGCGCGAACGCGAGCGAGACTCCGGCAAGCGCCAGACAAATCAGCAGCACGAATAAGCCAATCGCCCAGCCGTGGCCGATCGAAAGTTTTTCGGACAGCCAACTCCCCCCGCCGCCAAAAAAGACGCCAAAGAGTAGCCCGGCGAAAATCACCAGAAGGACATCCGGCGCGAGGACCAAGAGAAAAACAAAACCCAATAGGAGTACGATGAGGGACACCACGTGCTTCCGTGGCGGGGCGATCTTTATAGGGCGTAAAGATTTCGCGTCTGGCATCAAACGCGCACTTCATCGTGACAAAGCGACCTAGGGATCAAACTTCGTGACAGCCCAGCGGGCTCAAGTATGCCGGGATTTACCCTTGTGCATCCCTTCGCCAGCGAAAAGTAAAAGGGATTAGGGATACGACTGAACAGGACGGAGCCAAAGGCTATAAAGCTCCAAGTCCTACAATCGTTCCCGCCATTCAGGATTGTGTAATTAATTGCCACGTGGCCGTCTCCCAAGAATTCGGTGATGAAGCCCACCGGTATATGAGCAAAAAAACCAAATTTTAGAAACATCATTACTCTTCAGCGACTTAAGTTTACTTCATTTGGGCGTATGGAGCATAAGACCTGCACAAATAAAATATAGCCGTCAAAAGCTCGAGAAAGCAATTGACGGCTATGATTTGTGTGAAATTCCAATCAGAAGATTAGCGCGAGAATACCAATTACCACGAGTAGGCCGATCAGAAAAATGATGCCAGCGGCACCTCCAAGGAATTTTAGCACGCTGTCACCTCACGATTTGTCGCGAAGGGCATCTTTGGCTTTTCCAACACCTTGCTGGACCTTGCCCTCTGCCTGATCCGCCTGACCGCTGCGCTCGGTCTTCTTGTCGCCGGTTGCCTTGCCGACGTTTTCTTTGGCGGATCCGACCACGTCCTTGGCCTTACCTTTTGCGCTGTCATTATCCATCGTTGTTCTCCTAGATACAGTCATAATTCAACGAGGACTGCATCGCTTTTGTTCCGGCGCGTTTCGACATCGATGACAACGAGCTTCGTGCTGGACGCCTTGAACCAGGCGATCTGCCAGCGGTGCCCGACAGACGGTGGATTGATCCATAACTCCGACCGCGGCAGTCCAGTATCTGTCCATCCGATACACCGAGCGCTTGGCCGATGTCGGCATCGACACCTCGGTGGGCAGCGTGGGCGACAGCTATGACTGCGAATATGGTATGGCAGCTTGCTTCACTCGCGAAAGAGGTCCTTGACCCCTTCGCTGAGCCTCTGCATGAGGCCACCCTCAATACCCTCGGGGTCGGCAAGCTCATTTTCCTTCAGGACACTGTCGTCGTCATCGACCTCAGCGCGCGTGAAGGGCTGGAACGACTTGCCATCTCCGCGAAGCGCCTCGATCGCGCCGATCAGCCCATGCGCACCAAGGGCGGCGTCGAGTGTGGCGCGGGTCACGTTCAGATGCTCAGACAAAAGGTCGGCGCGCAAGGTGGTGATCGTCTCCGAGACTGCGGCCGGATCGGGGCACACGCTAGCCTCGATGGCGACATCGCACTCCGTGTCGAACCCCATGGACCGGTTGTTGAAGTTGGACGACCCAATGCGCAGAAGCTGATCGTCCACGACCAGCACCTTGGCATGGACGTAAATCGCCGCGCCCCCCGTCGTCACCGGGAAATAGGCGGCAAAACGGCCATGCGGATCGTTGGCCCAGACATGGCGCAAAAGGGTCTCTCGGGCCCCGTCCATCACCTTTTGCCGCAGCCACCCTTCCGAGGTCTGGGGCAGGACGACGACGAATTCCGGCCCCTCCGCTTCGGACAATCGCTCGACGATGGCGCGGGCAATCCTGGCGGAGGCGAAATACTGCGTCTCGACGTAGAAAGTGTCGCGCGCCGTCGCGATGGCCTTGAGGTAGAGCGCCTCGATTTCGCGGACCTCTGGGTAGTCGTTATAGTCGGGATAGGTCCGGGCGATCGCAATGGGCAGGTCAGTGAACGTCGGTTTGAGATCGGGCCAGACAGCCTTCACGCCGCCTTTGGACGGCTCCAGCGTTTCTCCGGTGGCCCGAAACCATCTTTCCCGCGCGAGTTCGCCAAGCGCCGCGGCGAGAGGACCCGAGATGGCCGTAGTCACGTCATGCCAAGGTTTTGAGACCTTGTTGTCTCCGGGCATGTGGCGATGTGGTTGTTCGTCTAGATGTTCCGAGGTGTCCCAGCGCCCGGCCGTGATGTCGATTCCGCCGCAAAAGGCGAGGCAATCGTCGATCACGATGATCTTGGAATGGTGCGCCGCTCCCGAGGGGTGTTCGGTGTCGAACTTGAAATGGAAATTGTCCGCCGCACGAAGCGGTCTGAGCGCCATCGGAACCATGCCGCGCCCCAGGGCCTGAAACGTCCC
>JBBSOT010000312.1:0-6292 GCA_038259455.1 Hyphomicrobiales bacterium
GTGAAGCCTCGCCGCACATAACCGATCACGTTGTAATCGTCGGTTTCGTAGATCCTTCGGCCGCTTTCGTCGCGATAGGAAACGCCCGCGTTGAAAGCGAAATCGACCAGTCCCGGCTCGAGCAGCTCGATATCGTAGAAGGCCGGATAAACCAGCACTTCGGTCCGCCCGCTGGCATAGGTGATGCGAAGTTCGATGTCGTTGGCAGCAGAAGGGACCAGCGGGAAATCTCGTAGGCTGAAGCTCCCAGAATTGAGATCGTAGGAGCGCACTGGAGCGCCATTGAGATAAACCTCCACCCTTGCCGGTTCGTCCAGTTGAAAGCCCTGTTCAGGTACCGGACGGATATTGCGATAGGGGTCGATTGGATATTCGCGATAGGCTGCAAAACCAGCAATACGTGGCGCAAGCTGAAAGGGACGCCGACCGACGCTCAAATCGCCCAATTCATACCGGATTAGGCGATTGACGTCATCATAAGTAAGCCGGACGTCCTGTCGGCTGAACTTGCGGTCGCGGCGCTCGTCGTAACGCAGCCGACCCTGTAGCGCGACACCGCCGATGTTGAGGCCAAAGTCGATATCGCCCGCTAGTCCGCCAATGCCATTTTCGTCGAAGCTCGACCGCTCGATTACGTCGATTCCTGCGCGTGTCGAAATGTAAGCGGAAATGCCAGCCTGCTCGACGTACTCAAGATCGGCGCGGCGTCGAGCTGACCGCAGTGCAAGTTGGCGGGCAGTGCGCCGGTCAGGCGGGATGGATATGCGCAGTGCGAGTTCACCAGGATCGAAGGTCACCTCGATATCCAATGCACGCAGTTCTTCGAACCGGACAAACTCTTGTAGCGCGAGGCGCTCGAGCGCGGCCTTGGTCTCTCCAATCGCCACTGGGATCAGAGCAGTCCGCAATAACTTGGTGTCGACCGTCTCTTTGTTGCGTTCTGGATCTACTTGAAAATCGCCGACGTAGATGCTGTCAACGACCACCGCATAGGAACCTGCGGCAAGCGCCGGTCTTTCTTTGCCAAAAACCTGGCGGAACAAGGCATCAGCATCCATGCTTTCGGTTGGACCAGAAGGGCCGGCTTGGCTGTCCCGATCGGCTTGGACATTGACGTCACGCGGAGCGGAGCCGTCGGATCGGGGAGCGGATGGGCCGGTCGGTACGGCAATCTGCGCGCGCGCCACGGAGCAGGGTGCGCAGGTCAGCATGAGCGCGATGGCTGCGCGGGCGGCGGGAGCGAAGGAGACATGAGCGCACATCGCGTTCGCATCCTACTGCAGCACAACATATTGCGTTTGCAACGCCCCGCTTAACGGACCAGCCGGTAGCTCGGCTGGCATTGCGATACGAATACGCCGTTCCACTCCAGGAAGGATATTGAGACCTTCCAGTGGCTTAATCGCTTCGCCGCTAAGTTCGATGGGGTTGCCGCCAGAACCTGAAATTTCGAGTTTGGGGGCCTGTAGGATCGCGCGCATATTGCCCTCGGAAGCAATTGCGAGTTCGAGCTCGTCCGCGCCGCCATCGCCCATCACCCGCTCAACCGATACTAGGCGGGCGGATGGTTCAGCGTTCGCAGGCATGACATAAAGTGCGGCTTCGTAACGATAGCGAACGGTTAGGTCGGCAGTCCGGTCGCCTTCCACCTGCTGGCTGAACTTAATTGGAAGCTGTTCGGTGACGATGCGAAATGCGAGTTCACGCTGGGGAGCCAGATCTCCGACCCACTGAACCTTGAAGGATTGACTCGACTTGGGCGGGATTACCATTTGTGGCGGATAAACGATTAGGTTTTCATCCTCAGGCTCGAGCCGGTCCTCTCCGGTAGGCAACTGGAAACGCTCGAAGGCCTGAACTTCGATGGCTATTGGCACATCGTGCGAGTTCGTTACCACCATGGTCTGACTTGACCCAGGCCCGCTTGGCTGGAGTTGCACCACGATGGGCTTGAGGTCGTAGGCCTGCACATCCTGAATGGGCGCGATGAGTGCGGCGATGCAAACTGTGGCAGCGAAAGCTTGATTAAACGTTGGCATGGCAGATCCCCCATCTGTGCCACCGAACCGAGGTCAGGGTGACCGGGAGGAGCAAGGGCCCCTCCCGGTCGGTCTGCAAACCTCGGGCCGGGGGGCTCAGTAGTTTGCAGCCAAGGTGATCTTGAGCTCGTCGCTATAAGTACCCGCGACGGCAAATTCCGCCAACGAATCGAACGAAAGGTCGAGATTGCCAGTCCTGGTACCTCCATTCGTCAGAATGTTCTCCCAGTCGTTGTTCGTCACGATCACTACCGGAGAAGTCATAGCCGCCGAGTTGGTCGAGGTGGCTCCGATGCCGAGACCCAGGAAGCTCGCTTCTACATCGTAATCGATGTTCACGGCACCGCTGCTTTCGGCATGGCGCATGCCACCATTGAGCGACTGAAGCGAAACCGTATATGGCGAATTGCACGAATAGAGGATCGTGAGAACGCCTTGGTTACCGGTATTCAGCATGTCGACGCCATAAGTGCCGCTGCCTTCGGGGATCAGTTCGCAATTGCTGTCGACCGAACCGGACAGCGCTAGGGTATAGGATTCAGAATCCTGTGCGCTCGCGGGGCTGGCAGCAAGAGCAATTGGCGCGGCGGCAATCGCGGCGAATTTCAAGAACGTTTTCATGTTGTTTCTCCTTGTGTGTTTCACTTCGGGTAAAGGAGACGTCGTCGCCGGCGGCTAGGGACCCTTGCGCACAAATCGATTTCGACTTGCACTTCGGTGTGTGTCCTGTCTTCCGCCAGCGGCAACTTGCCCCCTGCCGAAGACCATTACAGTTAACATACGGTTAATGGTGCACGCATCGGACTCTGAATTGATTGTCTTTTGGGACTTCTGAGCACCAATCTGCATATTGCAACGCTCTCAGTTGCGTTCGCTCCATGCTCTTACGGACAATTCGTCATGCAAATGGACAATTAGCTACGATTCTGGGCCATGTTGTTGCCCCATCCGCATAAAACCCTTAGGCCCGCCCAAAGACAAGAGAGAGCTGAGAGTGAGGGGGTTTTTGAGAAGAAGGGCAATCATACCGGAGGGTCGACCAGAATTTAGGCAATAGGCACATTATGCCGATTGCGTGCTTAGAAGGGGGAGTCACAAAGATGACGCAGACCGTTACAGTACTCGTGATATGCCATGGCCGACTGATACGCGATGCAATAGTTGAGACTTTGGCCGGAGAGAATCTAACAATTGTTTGGGAAGGAGATACGCTGGAGGGGTACGAGGAGTCAGCCACCACAGTTGATGTCGGTATCTATGTTTTGTCAGGGGCATCCGAGGCCGAAGCGCTCAGCGAGGCAAAACTGCTTCTGCCGCTAAAGGTACGCAATTGCCTTATACTTTGTGACGATAAGGAAAACGAATTGTGCAATGCACTATTCACTAACGAGCGTGCGGTCTCGACAGCCCCTATCGATGTAACCCGATTAGATTTGATCCAATTAGTTCAGCTAGCAGGAAGTAACCGGCGCTTGTGCGTGGATACTATGTGTGAACGCTGCCCTGCCACCATGCGCAACCCGCTAATCACGAAATCGTTGAGCGAGGACCAGCTACGATTGATGCGGTATTTGTCCGAAGGTTACAGCAATAAGCTAATAGCAAGAATTGAAAAATGTTCTGAAAGTCTTGTAAAAATTCGTATGCGCTCGCTTTTCGATAAAGTTGGAGCGGCCAATCGAACCCAGGCAGCAGTCATTGCAGCTCGGGCGGGTCTAAGCTATCGTGTTCCCGATCCACCTTCGTTACCAGCTCATTCCCGTGCCGAAAGATAAAGGATTAGATCATTGCTCTCGGACATTTCCTTTTTCATCGGATTTTTGTTCATTTAGATTTAGCGCAAATGATACCCTTTCCTCCACCAATGAAAGGGAGCGTGGTGGCAATCCTAATTGAGATCGTTTTGTGGTGGGCAACTCTCATCTTGCCCTTGCCGTTTTGCAAAACCAATCCAGGGAACAGCAACGTTTCGGCCGTTTCACGTAGAGCCATGACATGATCGAAAGGCCCGGCAGGATGAGTTTGTCGGCGAACGACAACTTGCGCTCAGCGCTGATAATCTCGATGTTGCGCGGGCGTTATTCCGTTAATGAAGAGTCAGAACTCTTCTGATAAGTCGATACTGGCGAGCACCATTCCTTAGATTTCGTCGCAGCGTTTAGAGCGGCAGGGAATGTCCACTAACGGATCGATAGCGGAACGACCACTTTAACGTCTCGCCCGGCCCTAAGCATCCGCCCCGCCATCTCCCAGATTACCAAGCACTAGCCCTTGCCGCCACCGGTCGGCCAGTCGGTTGGCCGCTCCAACAGGGGGAGTTCGAACGCGCGGCCGTTTCGCAGGCCAGCCAGACATCGTAGCCGAGGCAACACCCATCGCCGCGCTGTAACGCCCAAAGCCAGCACAAGATAACCTGCGTTGTTCACACAGCGCCGAAAGTAAACCGGCAGGCTCGCAGTTGGCGTTCAGCTCGACGGCGGCTTTTTGCGCTGTGTCAATCAAGACCAGACTGTCCGCTACCGGCCCAAAAGCAGTCTCGATTCCTATCGTTCTGAATTTTCTCAGAGCGGGAGAGTGGTAGGGTAACTGGGCGAGAAAAATGTAGCCGAACGGTAATTTGCCCCCCCCGGTGAAATATCGGACGCCAAAGTTTTTTGCCCCCCGCCGGTGTCCATCTCGATCACCCCAGAGTTTTTCATCCCCCCCTCCCCTTGTGATAACAAAGGTAGAAGGGAGGGCCCACATGCTGATCGCATGTGGGTCCAAAAGATCGAGCGTTTGTCGAATGTCAGTCGCGAGCAAGGCCTGCGCCGCTTCGCGCGTTCGATAGCTCACGCGTCGCAGGCCTTGCTTCCGGCTGTTTTCACCGAACAACGTCTATATGATCCTTGGTGAAGCCTGAGCGGAGGGCATAGGACGACCAACCCCCGCCAATTGGCCGGGTTGGTCCTCCCCAGATGCGTACAAAATGCTCCTCGGAGCCAGCCGTCGCATTCGGGCGCGGATAGTGCCGGCACCGGCCTATCCACTTGGCAGCTGCTTACGAAACGATGTGCCGTTCCGGAGATCCCCGCTCTGCCTTTCGGACTCGGGCTCCCGCTTTGATCTCACCCCATTTGGTAGCGGAATTGATTGGGCGCATCCCCAAACGTGTTTAGCCAAACGAATGCGCCAGCCGCGGCCTGCCGCGGCTGCAAATTCGTTCAGCGAACCTCGTGATAGTGGGACGACCAGGTGCGTTCGAAGCGCTCAATATCGTCGATGTGGTAGCGAACGCTGCCACCGATCTTATGGTAATTCGGACCCTTGCCCTTGTCCCGCCACCCCTCGAGAGTGCGCTTGCTCATGCTCCAGCGATCGGCGAGCTCGCCTGAGGTGTAGAAGACTTTCTGCGCGTCTGACATTTGTGCAGGCCCCTGTTGGAAGAGGCTGCAAGGACTTACGCAAAGATATTGGACTTAAGAGATGAGGAAGTGGCTGAGGACTTTAAAAACCTTCCGCACTTAAGCACGCAATCAACCGGGAGGGCGGCCTTCAAACTTGTTGCCGTCCGGGAAGCCAGAATGCCAGACGCCATTGAACAGGTTTTCCGTCACAATGTGTGATACGGAAAGCGCCGTTCGGACCTCGCGCAGCATATCAGGTCGGGTAATCTGCGAATTTGGGTTAGCTTCAAGCCAGTCATCCAAATACCGCTTTACGGCAGTTCGCGTCTGGGGTTTTGCCTGAACCGGCTTTGCCTCGCTGGACTGTTCTACGCAGATCGAACTGAAGCCAACGCGTCCGCCGTCAGCATATCCAAGTTCGTTGAACCAAATATTGTAGTCCATTGTGGCCCAGTGCAAAGGATCGATCTCTTCGAAATGAACGCGCTGTCCCCATCGGCCGAAGGCCACGAAAACGCCCTCCTTCAGACGTTCCACAACACGCCCGAATAGGTCGTCCGCCAATTCATGGGGGACGTCCGGAAAACGGCCGTTGCGGTCCAACATTATCGTGGGCTTAGGCTGCGCCTGCCAAGCTTGAAATTCACCCCATTCATTGTCATCGGCTATCAGGCGAACGGCTTCGGGAAGTGGCCTACGTTTCATTGCGCCAGACTACGCATTGACGACACTTCGACAACCCCTTCGCGCTGGCGGATAACGGCGATCCTGCGAAATCGACTGCCCAGCGGTCACTCGAGAAATTTGGGACCGGTGGGTTTGGTGCCAGCCGTCGTTCTTAGCGGCAGCTTTTGGGCCGACAGCAGA
>JBBSOT010000313.1:0-6275 GCA_038259455.1 Hyphomicrobiales bacterium
AACACTCTCAAGTAGATTCTTCTGGCGAAACCCTTGACTACAGACATCAAAGCAAACTTAATTCTCGATGAGTATTTAGGGGGGCATCGGTGGACATTGAACATGGCATCGCACAGCGCTGGTGCGAGAGTAAAGGTAGCGGATGGTCCGTCCTAAAACTTGCTGGCAGCGGGGGAACTGCTTCTACATTCTCGCTACAATCTCCGGACGGCCTTCGTGCCTTGAAGATAATCTCTGAGGATTTTTCTAGTGGTGACAGACGCGCCGAAACTGCGGCCCGTGCAGAGAAGCAGTTTTCGCTCGGGATTCACGACTGCCCATATTTGGTTCAGACATACTGTTGGGGCGAGTTTGAAGGCCGCTACTATATTTTGATGAGCCAGGCTCCGGGCTCAGAGCTAGCGACGAGACTCAAAGATGTACCGCGCCAAGCCATTAGGGACATCATTCGTCAGGTCGCTATTGCCGCCGTATTCTTACGCTCTAAGGGTGTCGTTCATCGCGATATCAAATCACCAAACGTGTATATATCGGACGATTTTTCACACGCGACTTTGCTCGATTTGACTGTCATCAGAGACATCCATGATCCGATTGGTCTAGGCACCGATCAAACAAGCACGCTGCCCGTCGTGGCAACGTCTCGATATACTCCTCCTGAGTATCTCTTTCGCTTGGAGGAATATAGCTCTGACTTCTGGCACGCACTTGACGTCTATCAGTTGGGTGGCCTGCTGCATGATCTCATAATGCAGGAGCAAATGTTTTACCAAGAGTACGAATTATCAAAAGACAACAGATATCGATTTGCATGGATTGTTGCCACGCAAACGCCCTCTGTTAGCGCAGCTGATGTTGAAGCCGACTTGGTCTTGTTGGCGCGTCGCGCGCTCGTCAAGGATTGGAGGCGGCGGAGTAAGCTTAGGCTTGAGGATTTCTTACTCTCGAACCGAAGTGCCAACCCAATTGCGCTGGAGCTGGTTGGGTCCAGAGCAAGCCGAATGAGCGGGGATCGGTCTCAGAAGCCAACCTTGATGGGACGGTTGTCTACTATTTGCAATACACTTGATCACCAGATTGCCGTACGACTTGCAACTATGGACATAAAGCCAACCCATGAAATCGAAAATGTTACCGATATGCGAAAAGTGATCGCGATGACGTGGGGCCGCGAGGCAGTAGATTTTCTTCCGATAGAATCATTTGCGCTTCGAATCAACGTTGGCATATCACAAACTGGAATTGACGTAAACATAGATTTCATCTCAGGCAGGGATGGAAACTCTTCTATTACGAGCCGAATTCTTCCGACGTATACGGATGAATTAAACTTAGAGGCCACTCTAGAGCAGGATATAATACAATCCTTTATTGAAATGATCAACGAATATGCCGGGGCGGTGAGCAAATGAGCTTGTGGTGGACGGCGCGAAATCAGCTCGACGAAAATCAAATAGAACTGATAGAGGAAATCCCCCTTCATGAATCCCGTATTGTCGTTGGCCCTCCAGGCTGCGGGAAGACAAATGTGCTCCTTAGACGGGCACAATTTGCACGAAGTCAGGGCCTCTCAAATGTTCTCGTGTTAAGCTTTACGAGACCTCTCACTGAATTTGTTAAGACAGGTTGCTATGAGGGTTCAAAGGAAATCTTTCCTGCCTCCTTGGTCACAACGGTCGAAAGTTGGATTCGGTCTCTCTATCGAAATCACAAAATTGACCTGCCAGTCGTATCCGGAGGCGGTTTATCGGATTGGAAGCGGGCTCTCGCGGCGGGCGCTGCTGGACTGTCGACTAGTTCAAGCCAGCCTCGATATGACACCATCTTTGTCGACGAGGCGCAGGACCTATTTGCGGAGGAGATTGAGCTTATCAAAGAGTGGGGCGATTGTGCATTTTTCACCGGCGACAGTCGACAAAAAATTTATGCTGCTGCGGACGGTGTGCCTGCAATCGAGGCGGTTTTTTCTGGGATCGAAACTAGCGAGCTGTCTTTCCACTATCGATTGGCGCCGGAGTTGTGTCGGGTTGCGGACAAGATATTACGCCCTCAGGCGGGCGCATCGCTTGCATCAACCTCACTTTACACTGGACCGAAGCCGGGTAGAGCAGAACCCCACGGCCCGATGTCGAGAACGAACCAAATTGCGCAGATGATGGTAAGTGTGAAGAATCAATTGCGCGTCTACTCGACCCTCATCGATCAGGGCGACCGGATTGGCATCGTGGTGCCTGAGAGAGCCGACCGAGAAGTAGTCTTAGCAGCGATGGAGGACGACGATGAACTTGGCAATCTTGCGCAAATAATTCGTGCGAAGTCGACTGATATCAGTGATTCGGGATACAGTCCCGCGTTCGACCCGGCAAAACCCGTCTCCATTGTGACCGAGGCCGGAAGCAAGGGACTTGAGTTCAGGGCGGTTCACTGGCTATTTTCTGATACGTCATGGCGTCGGCGCTCATCTGAGGTATACTACACGGTAATTACGCGCGCCAAGACAAGTATAGATATTTATTATGATGGCGTCATACCAACAACCATTGCCCAATGTTGCGCACTAGATAGTAAGGATCTTTGGTCGTGATTGAACGAGAGATACTTCTATATGATGTTTCTGAGGACGAATTGAACAGCGTTCTTTTGGGCGAGAACGTCGTGCCCGGCCTTCCTTGGTACTCGGGACGCTCGACGCGAAGTGTCTCAATCGGACGTTTCGGAGTGCTTGCTGAGACCCTTGATCGCTACGATTCGATTAGGCCGACTTGTATTGTCCTAAACTCAGAGGACGCTCGCAGACTCTATGGCCGCTTTGGTACATTGCGGGGAGACTTGTCCCCCATCACCACATGGTGCCACGCATTTCCACCTAGGATGTTCGAGAGCCTGGATGGTCCGGTGCGAAACGCAGACCTTCTTGGATTAGAGTCTGCTTGGATTGGATTAATCGTAGCTGAAGCAAGTGTTCTGGCAAACAGGCCAGTTGGCAAGCTGACACTAGCCGCTTGTACGGCAACTCAGAGTTTTGCAATAGCAAGGACATTCGCTCTGTGGCCCTTCATAAAGAGCTCTGCGATATTGGATAAATTTGACGCAGTTCAGCGCTTGTTGCGGACCTCCCCTCCAAAAATGGACCAGATTAGAGCCAAACTGTCCTTGATCTGGATAGTTCTCAGTTCCGTTTCTGGAGTGAATGACGCGGGCGATTTGGCCGTTTCTACGCTGGCGCGTTTAGTCGAACGCCTCAAGGAAAGGCGACTCGCTGGCGAGGCGGACGGCAACGAGGTATTCTCGGCGCTTCGCAAGCATATTCCAGAGATCGATGTTCTTGATGGCATTGAAGATGTGAAGCCGGAAGATAGAGTTGCGCGATTCGATTTTCTTGTTTCCATCTTGGCAGCAGAACCATCGGGGACAAATAAGAGTGAATTAATTTGTTTTGCGGCTGGATATCTTGCAACTATCGCCGCAGGCGGGACGCCAAGTATTGGTCTTGCAGAAAGAATATCTGAAAGATTTCCGCAAGTTTTATTGTGGGCGTATGTGATAGGTAGTCTGGGCCAGAGAATCGTTTGGAATTCCGCCTTTGATGGGTTGGGAAGATTTATTAATAGAGAGTTATCGCAATCCTTTAGTATCCAAGAGTACCCAAGCTACGATATTCTTGCAGACGAGGCCGAGGTGCTGGTCGACCGGAAGCTTGCAGACCCGTTAGTTCGCTTGCGGCTCAAGCAGCAGAGGGTTGCTACCGTAGGTCTATTCCCTGGAGTTGCAATTTCGGTTCCCCTAGAGGAGGTTGTCTCGGCAGCAAGGGCTGATCCACCCGTTTCGCGTGTGGAGGTTCGACGTCCTACACAAGGGCGAGATCTCTCTGATCTAGCCGACCAGATTTGGCCGTTGATTCGTGGCAGGCTTCTTGCTGAGCTAGGAAGCGAGGAGTCAGAGCTTGCCAAAGTAAAGACTCGAGGCAAGAAACGCGAAGCATCTCAGGCTGGACTTCCCTTCAAAAAGTAACCAAAATATCCGCCACGCTTCTGTGACAACGACTGGCATCTTTAAGGACACTTCCGCCTCCAAGAGACTTTGGGTTGGGGTAGCGCATGGTCCCCCGTCGTCATCCCAGGGCAAGCATAGCGAAGCGTGACCCTGGGATCCATGCCGTGACTCTCGCGAAACACGCCCCCCGCCAGTCCTGGCAGGCCGGCGCGCGCAGTCCCGTTCCGGCATGGATCCTCGGGTCGAGCCCGAGGATGACGAAGGAGAGGCACTCCTCCCGAGAATAACCCTTCACTCCCCCCTCCCTCTCCCCGATCACCACCTCGTGATCGCTGGCCGGTAAACCATTCGCGCGGTCGGCTCGTACATGCGTGCAGGCGGGTGGGAAAGCGAGAGAGGATCGACGATGATGACCGCATCCAGTTCAAACGCGATGGTCCAACGCGCGGCGTTTGCCGCTTCGCTCGCCTGCCTGGCGCTGGCGAGCGCCGAGGCGCAGGCGATGTCGCGCTATACCGCGACCAGCCTCAGCTGCGACCGCATCCAGAGCACGATCAAGAGCGAGGGCCGCACCTTCCTCAGCTGGCAGTCGGCCCGCACCAACCTCCCGCTCTACGGCATCTTCATTTCCAACAGGCGGGAGTGCGGGCCGGACGAGGGCACCGAGCGCACCTATGTGCCGTCGAGCGACAAATCGGCCTGCCTGGTCAAGAAATGCGTGCCGCTCGATCTCGGCAACTGACGCCGCCAGCCTCCCGAAACACAGCTGAAAGGCAAAAAACCATGTCCAGCCAGTCCACAGGCGTCCAGGCGAGGGCGACAGGCGTCGTCCAGCTGGCGCTTGCCGCCCTCGTCGCACTGATGCTCGGCATTGCCGGCGCGCACGCCGAAAAATTCACGCTGGAAGGCTATTTTGCCGGCAAGACGACGGCGACGGGCAGCTTCAGGGCCATCAACGGGACGAGGCGCGACTTCGAGGTCGATCTCAAGGGCAGGTGGAACGGCAAGACGCTGACGCTGGTCGAGGACTTCCGCTACGCCGATGGCGAGCGCGACCGCAAGACCTGGCGCTTCAGGAAGATCGCCGCCAACCAGTATCGCGGCACGCGCGAGGATGTCGTCGGCGAGACGCTGGTGACGATCACCGGCAACACGGCGCGCTTCAGCTATTTGGTCGATCTCGATCCCGGCGGCAAGCCCAACCGCGTGCGCTTTTACGACACCATGACGCTGGGCGCCGACGGCAATGTGCTGAACAAGGCGCTGGTCACCAAGTTCGGCCTGCCGGTCGCCAAGACCCGCGTCGAGTTCCGCCGCTAAAAGCCCGCGCGCCGGCTGGCAGCAGCCGGACGCCACATCCCGACCAGAAAGCCAAAGAGGTTGTTATGAGACTGTCGATGTCAAAAGCCCCGGCCATCGGGCTCCTGCTGTGCCTGGCCGGCGGTGCGGCCAGCGCCGAACAGCTTGCCGGCCCGGAGATCAAGCGGATGATTGCTGGCCAGCAGGTGATGCTGAGCACGCCCTTCGGCATCGGGCTGCCGCTGCGCTACCGGGAGAATGGCTCGGTGATCGGCGATGTGTCCGGCATCTCGGCGGCGGCGATGTTCACGCCGCGCGAGGAAGGCCGCTGGTGGGTCGAGAACGACCGGCTCTGCCAGAAATGGCCGACCTGGTACAAGGGGCGGCAGTTCTGCTTCACCATCACCGCACTCGGCAACGGCAAGATCGCCTGGCTGCGCGACGACGGCACGTCGGGAACGGCGCGCGTCGGCAAGTAGCGGTCCTTCAGGCCGGGCGGCGAGGGGGCGGCCTCGGCCCGAACGATGATGAATGACTTCCGCAGCCGGCCCTGCCGCGCTAAGGCTGGCGGCGCATGACCCGCCTGCTGCCCCTGATTCTCGTCGTTCTGCTCAGCGCCTGCGCCTCGCCGCGCCCGGCGGCGCCGCCTGTCGAAACCGAAGGGGCCGAGCCCTACGACCCTGCCATCCGGCCGCTCTCGACCGAAATGGAAGACCTGGCGAAGTAGACGGGTCACCGTTCCTGCTGTGGCGGGGCTCACCCTCGTCATCCCGGGCAAGCGAGCGCAGCGAGTGACGACCCGGCACCCATTGGCCGTCTCGCAACGAGCACGGCCCGGTCCTCGTCGAGGCGCCTGTCGCATCATCGGGCCCGGTCGTGGCACTCGTCGGCACCGCCTTGCACTCTTCACGCCACCTTGTCGCGCTTCCCAATGGGTCCCGGCTCGGCGCGGCATTGCCGCCTGGCCGGGATGACTCGCGTGG
>JBBSOT010000314.1:0-6271 GCA_038259455.1 Hyphomicrobiales bacterium
ATTCTCCGGAGGACGAACCGGTCTGGTGTCGTCATCCTTCAAGTCGGGTGGTCAGGGCGCCTATCAGGTGATCGGCACGAAGGGCACAATCGAGGTGCCGCGCGCCATTATTCCGGGCATGGGCAGTCGGGTCGCCGAGGGGCTGGTCATCGTGTCGGACGCAGACGGCCGGAGAAGCGAAATGCTGTTCGACGCGACCGACCACTATCGCCTGATGGTGGAGGCGTTTGCCGCGGCCGTGCTCACCGGCCAGCCGGTGCCCTTTCCGCCACAGGACGCTGTCGGCAATCTTCGCGTTCTCGACGCCATCGCAGCATCGGCGCGCAGCGGCAAACGCGTGGAGGTTTGATCAGCATGTCCGTAGTCCAAGCCATTTCCCAAGCTCCAGTGTCGGATTTCCCGATACTTTTCAGCCCGTTCGCTATCCGTGGCGTTTCGCTGAAAAACCGCGTCGTCTTCCAGCCGCATTTCACCGCACTCGGGAATCTCGACGGTATGGGCTCCGACGATCTCGTTGCCTATCATGAGGCGCGCGCGTGCGGCGGCACCGGGCTGATTGTCTTCGAAAGCCAGGCAGTGCATCCCACCGGCAAGATGTCGCGGCGCTTTGCCAGCGCATGGGATCCGGCCGTCATCCCGTTTTACCGGCAACTGACGTCAACGGTGCAGGCGCATGGAACACGCATCTTCGGTCAGTTGACGCATGCCGGCCACACATCGCTTGAACACCCGCCGCATATTCTATGGGCGCCTTCGCAGATGCCGGAGCCGTCGAGCCACTTCTCGACCAAGGCTATGGATATCGAAGACATCGAGGCAACCATCGCGGGGTTTGCCATCAGCGCTCGCAACGGCTTTGAGGGCGGTTTCGACGGTATCGAAATCAAGGTCGCCCATGACGGTTTGCTGCGATCATTCGCCTCGCCGTTCTTCAATCATCGCACGGATGGCTATGGCGGGTCTTTCGAGAACCGCATGCGCCTGACGGTCGAGGTTCTGGAGGCCATCAAGCGCGCCACATCCGACGCGTTTCCGGTTGGGGTACGGATCTGCCTCGACGAATTCACGACCTTCGGATACGGCCTCGAGTACGGGCTCCAGATGGCCGACTATCTGGAGCGCACCGGTTTTGTGGACTACTTCAATGCCGATGCGGGCTCTTTCTCCAGTTACTGGATGGAAATTCCGCCAGCGGCCGTGAAGGCTGGCAGCTTTCGGCCGCTGAACGCGGCGCTGAAAAAGCAGAGCGCGCTCCCTGTCGTGGCATTCGGGCGGATTGCGCCGCCAAGCCTTGCCGAGGAAATGCTCGGCGCCGGTGACGCAGATCTCATCGGTTTTGCCCGACAACTCATCGCAGATCCCGAAACCGCCGAAAAACTTCGGCGCGGCGACGCCCATCTCGGGCGCCCGTGCGTTGCCTGCAACGACGCCTGCATCTACCAGGTCGGCCAGGAGAAAGGCATTCGCTGCATTCACAACCCCACAGCCGGCCGCGAAAGAAGCCTTCGCGCCGAGGCGATCGGCCGAACTGAAAGACCCGGAAAGGTCGTAGTCGTGGGGGGTGGTCCGGCCGGCATGAAGACTGCGGAGATCGCGGCGAGGCGCGGCCACAAGGTCACGTTGCTCGAACGATCCACAAACCTTGGCGGGCAGGTTGCGCTTGCCGCTCTTCAGCCCGACCACGGACCGATATCGGGCGTCATCGATCACCTCGAGGCAATGATTTGTCATCTTGGCGTTGACGTCAGGCTTGGCATTGACGCCAGCCCCGACCTGCTTGCGGCCGAAGCCGCCGACCATATCGTTTTGGCCACCGGGTCGGAGCCGAACCTGCCTGCCACGAGTGAAAGAAGCGGCGAGGACGGGCCAAATGCACTTGGCATGGGTCGCCAGGTCCGGTCGGCCATTCCGGGTCTCGACCTTCCCTTCGTCTATTCTTCCGACGCGGTGATGTCAGGCCGGGCGAAGTTATCGGGCCGCGTGCTGGTGATCGACAATAATGGGCACTGGGAAGGCGCGGGCACCGCAGAATACCTTGCCGACACCGGCTGCAGTGTCGAGGTCGTCACCCCCGACATGATGGTCGGCAGCGATATCGAAAGCGGGACCCGCACGCTATTCTACAGGCGCGCAGCGATCAAGAATATCCGCATCTCCGGCGGTCTCGCGTTGAAATCCATTGCGCCGGGGCGGGTAACAGTCGTCCCCGTGTTCAGTGGGGCCGGGACGCAGGGTTTCGGGCGCTATCTCCTGGTGCCGGGCGAAGACGTCCACATCGACGCCTTCGATGCGGTCGTTGCGATCATTGGCCGGCGCTCCCGAGAAGATCTCTATCACCACTGCCGCGCCTCGCCCCTTCTCACAGCCGTCAAGATCAGTCGGGTTGGTGACGCTGTGGCACCAAGGCTCATCGAGAGCAATGTTCTGGAAGCCTATCATCTGGGAGTTTCGTTGTGAGAGGACCAAAAAGATAACTGGTTTGGTGTCTCTACCAGTTGACATGCGGTAGGGGTGCTAATAGCGTCGTTTTGTCAGAGATTTACAGCCATCGACACGCCACTTCGCGCCGTTGGCCGTTACGAAAACCGACTGACTGGGAGGAACAACATGATGCGCGCATCGACCGCGTTTGTAAGGCAGGCGCCGACTATCGGTCGGCCATGCCAGCAGGCTGTGCGATGAGCGCTGTCGTGCAGCTTGCGGCGGACGGTCCCCGCACCGTGCTTGCTGCGCGCAATCTGACGAAGTCGTTTCCCGGCGTTCTGGCGCTTGACGATGTCGACTTCGACGTGCGTGCCGGTGAAGTTACCGCGCTTCTGGGGGAGAACGGCGCTGGCAAGTCGACGCTTATCAAGTTGATGGCCGGCTTCTATTCGCCCGACCAAGGCGAGATACTTGTTGATGGCAAGCCGCTTCATGCCGATCCGGCCGCGGCTCACCGGATTGGTGTCGCCACAATCCATCAGGATGCCCATCTGGTTCCGGCGATGTCGGTTGCCGAGAACATCATGCTCGGCCGCTGGCCAACGCGTCATGGGCTGGTATCTGTCGCCACCCAGAGGGAGCGGGCTCTTGAAGCGCTGGCGCGCGTCGCGCCACATCTGAACGCATCCACGCCAGCCGGTCGCCTGTCGCCGGCCGACCAGCAGCTTGTCGAAATCGCCCGGGCGATTTCCGAAGATTCCAAGGTTCTGGTCATGGACGAGCCGACTACGTCGCTGTCTCCGCCGGAGATTGATCGGCTGTTTGCCGTCGTCGCCGAACTCAAGGCAAAAGGGCTCGGCATCGTCTTCGTATCGCACTGGCTTGAGGAAGTATTCCGCGTCGCCGACCGGGTAACCGTGCTTCGCGATGGACGTCTTGTCGGCACGCTCCCGATATCGGAACTCGATCATGACAAGGTGATCCGCATGATGGTCGGGCGCGACGTACACGAGACGGTCGCCGAAAAGCGGCCGATCGGCGATGTTGTGCTTTCGGTCCGGAATCTGAACCGCGGCGGCCTGCTGAACGATATATCGCTTGAGGTCCGTGCCGGAGAGATCGTCGGTATGGCGGGTCTTGTCGGTGCTGGCCGCAGCGAACTTGCAGCCTGCATCTTCGGCATCGATCCCTATGACAGCGGCGCGGTCGAGATTGCCGGCGTACAGATTCAGCCGAACAATCCCAAGGCCGCGATCGAGGCCGGGATCGGCCTGGTTCCGGAAGACCGCCGGCGCCAGGCCCTGGTCAGCCTGCTCAGCGTGCGCACCAATATCACGCTTTCGCTGCTCGACCAGGTAAAGCGCTGGGGCATCCTGTCGACCTCGAAGGAAGAAGAGATCGCGCTGCGCGAAATGAAGGCACTGGCCGTCAAGGCGCCATCGTCGAAGACGCGCGTATCGACGCTGTCGGGCGGCAATCAGCAGAAGGTGGTGCTGGCCCGTTGGCTTGCGCGAAACCCGAAGGTGCTGATTCTCGACGAACCGACCAAAGGTATCGATGTCGGCGCCAAGTCGGAGATAAGCGAATTGGTGCTGCGGCTGGCGCGCGGCGGCATGGGCATCCTTTTGATCAGCTCGGAACTGCCGGAAATCCTGTCACTCAGCGACCGTGTCCTGGTCATGCGCTCGGGCAAGATCGCAGGTTCGCTGAGCCGTGCCGAGGCCACCAGCGAGACCATCATGAGCTACGCGACGACCGGTTGAGGAAAGCACGATGGCACTGGAGAACACAGCAATGAACGATCGCACAGAGGGGCCGGCCAAGGGCCTTTCGGCCCTGCGCGGGAAAATCTCGTTCATCGACCTTATGCAAAGCGTCGGCCTGCTGGCCGTGATCCTTTTCGGCTGCGTGATCATGAGTGTCATGAGCCCGGTGTTTGCAACCGTGCGCAACATCGAGAATGTTCTGCAGTCTGCCACGATCATCGCCGTCGTGGCGATAGGACAGACTTTCGTCATTCTGGTTTCGGGTATCGACCTGTCCGTGGCGTCGGTTCTGGTTCTCTCTTCGGTTCTTTCGGTCGGCCTCGTCAATTTCTACGGCTGGTCGCCCGAGATCGCGATTGTCGCGGCGCTCGCGGCAGGCATGGGCATCGGCCTGCTCAACGGGCTCGCCGTGACGAAGCTCAAAATTCCGGCGCTCATTGCCACGCTGGCCACGATGACGATCGCACGCGGCCTGGCGTACATCTTCTCGGGTGGCACCAACATCGCGCCGGTGCCAAAGATCTTCGTTGAACTCCAGGCAGGCCGCATTTTTGGCATCCCGTCGGTGATCGTGCTGACCGTCATGCTGGCCGTGATTGCACAGATCGTGCTGTCGCGGACAAAGTTCGGTCGATCCGTCTATGCCACCGGAGGCAATCCCTTGGCGGCGAGACTCGCCGGCATCAATACCGAGCGCGTCGTCATCGCCACATTCATGATCTCTGGACTGATGGCAGCAATAGCCGGCCTGCTGATCACGGCCCGTTTCGAAGCCGGCGCCGCCACCGCAGCGCAGGGCATGGAACTGGCCGTCATCGCCGCAGTGGTGATCGGCGGCGTCAGTCTCTTTGGCGGCGAAGGCAACATGGGCGGCATGCTGCTCGGCGTGATCCTGCTCGGCCTGGTTCAGAACGCGGTCAACCTGCTCAACGTACCGCCCAATTGGGATTCAGTGGTGAGTGGCGTGGTAATTGCCGCAGCCGCCGCGCTCGATGTTTACCGCCGGAACTATCTCGAGGCCGGCATGCGCAAGAAGGTCATAGCGACAAAGGCAGACAAACCGAAACAAGCATCGTGATGCCGATGCATGCCCCTTAGCAGGGGTGTGGGAAGACAGACCAGAATGCCCCGATATCGTGGCGCCAGACAGGCGACCGGCGAAGCCATGACTTGGGAACCGAAAGTGCCAACCGCGAAAGCGGCACTAAGGACCGGCGCAGCCGGGTCCACATCTACGAAACGTAACCGGACAACCGTTCAATTGGGAGGAGACACATCACCATGGACATCAAACACACGATGAATATGACCCGCCGGCATCTGCTGGCACTGGCGACCGGAGCTGCCATCGTTGCCGGGACGGGCCTCGGCCTGACAACGCATGCGATGGCCCAAGACAGCGTGCTCAAGGGCAAGAACCTCTCCTATATCGCTTTCGGCCTCCAGTATGAGTATCAGGTCACACTGGTGAACAGGGTCAAGGAACTTGCTGCCGAGAAGGGCATGAACATTTCCGTCTATGACGGCAAGGGTGATCCCAGCACGCAGACCACGCAGTTGCTGGACGTCGTCAGCAAGCAGCCGGACATCATCCTTCTCAACGCCGTTGACGCAACTCTGCTGCAGGGCGGCGTACGCAAGGCCAACGAATCCGGCATTCCACTGTTCATGCTTGAAAATCTGCCGCCTGAAGGCGAGTGGGTGGCCTACAACACATTTGACGACGTCGCCGGTGGCGCCGCCGGAGCCGACGCGATGGCCAAGCTGATCGGCGAAAAAGGCCTGGTGCTTGAAGTGCGTGGCGCCATCGGCTCCGGGCAGTCCGAGAAGCGCTACAAGGGCTTTCATGACCAGGCTGCGGCCAAGTATCCGGACATGAAGATCGAGACGCTCAAGGCCGAGTGGACCGCCGACAACGCCCACACGCTCGTACTTGACGCCTTCACCCGCGATCCCAACGTAGCGGGCATCTGGGCACATAATGACGAGATGATCCGCGGCGTGGTTTCTGCGCTTCGCCAGATCGATCGCCTGAAGCTCGCCGGCGAGGAAGGCCATGTGCCGATCGTCGGATTTGATGG
>JBBSOT010000315.1:0-6230 GCA_038259455.1 Hyphomicrobiales bacterium
GGGTCGGGGTCTTGTCCACCCCAGTCTTGACTCATGGCCGGGCCAGACACACCAGCAGAATCAACGCGCTCTGGAAAAGAACCCGCCACCTGTGGCTTTTCAGACTCACTGCAGGCTATCACGGGGGTGCTTGGGAGTTACGACATTGTTGGCTATTAGCGGAGCCAGCCCGTCAGCGAACGCTATTGGCTGCTTGAGCGGCGGGGCCGCAGGCGCTCTGGCCGGACATATGGCAGGTCATGGTATCCTGGGTGCGATCGGCGGGTGTGTTGCCGGGCATCAATGGAACAAGCACCAACTGCGCAAACAAGATCTCGAAAACCGAAACGCTTACGAAGGGCGCCGGCGGTCGTATGACCCAAACTATCGAAGCCCATATCAAAATTAGGCTCCTTTTTAGGACCGCTCGCCTTATATGAGAGCTTCGGACTAGATTACACGAAGTTCTATGTATCCGCCGGCCTGCCGGGCATGCTCGAAGTGCCGATAGGCGGCAGCCTGACCATGGCGCGGAACATTGAGGCGGCAAAGAATCAGGTTGGAGATGAGGCTCTGCGCCGGGCAGTAATCGCTGGGATCAGCACCCATACCGGCGCCGCGATCCGGGCGATAAAGGCGCGGACGATCTTGATCGTAGCCGGCGCCATGTTGGGCACGACATGGCCGGGGCAGGGACGGGATACTGGGTTGGTCATCAATTCGGCTTCACCGCTGATAGCCGCATTGGGGATAAAGGCGAATGCGACACTGGCTACGATGCCACTGGCCGAGGGCGCGGTTTGGGCCAGGCTGATTGCCGACAAACCCCGGAATATCATCGTGTCGATGCAGCAGTGAGAGAAAGTCATCACGACGGCAGCCGACGGGAGGAAATCCTGCGGATTGCCAGTATGGGCGGAACCGCCTCATGGACCAAGGCAGCGTTAATCCATAACAAGCGTAGGACGGAACATTCGTGCAATCATTCTACGCAATTTGCGTTGGTGGATTCTCATCTTTGGTTGCACTCGGTACAGACCGGCTACGTTGGTAACACTTTAGACCGGGCACGTTGGTAACACTCCAATTGAGTTTTGGAGGACCACATCATGGCCTGGCGGGTGGAGAGTGTGATGGACCAACGCCTGTGTTTTATTGCCGCCTGTCTGCGTGCGGACGAGCCGATGAACGGTCTGTGTGTGCGGTTCGGGATCAGCCGCAAGACGGGCTACAAGTGGCTAAGCCGGTATCGTGATTTCGGCGCCGCTGGGTTGGTCGCTCTCAGTTCGGCGCGCCACACGCTGGTGCCGGCGATTGACCCGGCGATCACCGATGCCGTGGTTGCGTTGCGCAACCAGAGGCCGACCTGGGGTCCGCGCAAATTGTTGGCTCGTTTGTCACAGGACCGTCCAGAGATTGCTTGGCCTGCGTCGAGCACAGTCGGGGACTTTCTGCACCGGGAAGGCCTGTCGAAGCCGCGGTCGCGGCGGGCGCGCGATCCATCTCGCAAGCAGCCCGCGATTGAGCCGACGGGCGCGAACGAGAGTTGGTCAGCGGATTTCAAAGGCTGGTTCCGCACCGGGGACGGCGTTCGCTGCGACCCGTTGACGGTCACCGACAATTATAGCCGCTATTTGCTGGCCTGCGCTGCGGTGCCGCAGATCACCACGGCGCATGTGCAGCCGATTTTGACCGGGCTGTTTCGTAGCCATGGACTGCCGCGCGCGCTGCGCACCGACAACGGCAGCCCGTTTGCCAACCGCACCGGACTGGGCGGCTTGGTGCAACTATCGGTATGGCTGTTGAAGCTGGACATCTGGCCTGATCGTATTGCCCCTGGCCGGCCGGACCAAAATGGCCGGCACGAACGCATGCACCGTACGCTGGCCGAGGATGTGGCGCGGCCTCCTGCGGCAACGGTCGCCGAACAGCAAGTGGACTTCGACGTTTGGCGTGAGGATTTCAACGCCATCCGGCCGCATGAGGCGTTGGGGCAGCGCTGTCCGGCTGAGTTCTACGTTCGGTCACCGCGTGGCTTTCCGGAAAAGATCGCGGTGTGGGAATACCCTGCCGACCACCAGGTCCGCCGGGTCGGCGGTGATGGCTACATCAAGTGGCGGGACGGCAAGCTCTATTTGTCCGAGGCCATGCGGAAAGAGACGATCGCGCTGGCCCAACGCGATGATGGCAACTGGGCGATCCGGTTCCGCAATTTCGACCTGGGGACCCTCACCGACGAGGGCAATGAAATCCGGCGGTCAGGCTTGGTCCGATTGAGCCACGCCAGACTACAGGCCGCGATGTGACCAGTTTCATCGTTTCATCCATTTGTACTGCGTTACGTAACGCAGAATAGTGGCCCGAGCGAACCGTGAAACCGAAACGCCACGCAGTGCCGTGCGACAGGAGTGATGGCCGGTCAGAGACAATCGGATGCAGCGGTCAAAAGCTGTGACGCCGGCAGCACGTCGCGAGTCGCCAAGCCGACCGCGCCAGCAAGGTTCGGGCGAGCCCGCACGTGAGGGCGAGGCGGGTGCGGTCTAGCGTCTGGCCCATGTGTGATCGCCTATCTCGTCGGGAAGGGGGCATTCGACTGAAGAACCCGTGGATTTGTGCATAACGCAAGCGCGTTACACACAACTCCACCGGCACATCAACTACAAGACAAGGATAATGACTTATTCTCTTTCTAAGAACAGGAATCAACTGCGCTGTAGCTTGACCTCTGCTCACACGCCGTGGCCCGTGGACGAGGAATTGCTCAACGCGCGGTGCAACATGGAACAGAGCATGAAAACTGTTACCAACGTAACCGGTCTAAAGTGTTACCGATGTGCCCGGTTGCAGACTCCACCACCCTCACCGCCCGTCCAGGTTGCTGCCGTCCCAATGAAAACAGGTCCAGTCTGCGTGTACAACGGTCAGCCGTTTTCGATTGGTTCAGTAAATAATGGTCGGATGTACGCATACCCAGACAGCACAAAAGTCTATTTCGATAACGAAGACCGCCCGCCCCCGACTTGGCAAGAGTTCCGGTGTGGGTTGTGAAAGCGACTGCTTTCTTCATCCCGTCGCGGGATTTGTCGGCTGATCTCTGTCGACCGCTGCATCTCACCGCCGGCGGTAGACAGCAGGTGCGGTTTAGATCTGCAGCAAGCAGGCCTTATGACCGCACCAGCTACCCCTGACGGTCGATATTTTGTTGTGCGTGGACGCTTATGGCGCTGCTCAACCCGAGTTTGGCGGAAGAACGACGGGCTGAACTTGTCGCCGAACTCATGTCCGCCAGACGCGCGAAACAAACTGCGATCCGGGCCAGTGACGGTATTGCGCGAGAGGCCGCCCGTTCACGGGTCGATGCTGCAAAGATCGCGCTGGGTGAGCGAGGTCCGGTCTGGTGGGATGATGGCGCTGCTGACCTCAACAGACACCTTGCCCGAACGACGCCCTATGCTGATTGGTTCGCGAGCCTTCCCACATGACAGCCAGAAGGGCAGGCGAAGCGCGGCCGACTTTTAGGGACATGCGCTTATCAAAGCCACACCAGGCCGCAAGCCACGCCATTACGCGCGATAAACGTTGCGCCGTTACGTCAGTATGTGCGCATAATCATACGTAACGCCGTATTGCTGTAAGGATGTAGACATGCCCGTGTTGACGGTCGCGAGTTCCAAGGGAGGACCGGGAAAAACCACTCTTGCCCAAGTCTTGCTTGCCAGCCTTGCCGGTGACCTTCGGGTACTGGCGATCGACGCCGACCCGACGCAGGCTTTGGCGCGGTGGGCGACCAAAACGTATGAGGGGCCGCCATTCGAGGCGTTGGCCGAACCTGACGAGACCAAGCTGGCCCACCTGATCGCGGCAAGGGCCGAGGACGTCGACCTGGTGGTGGTGGATACCGCAGGGTTTGGCAATCGGGCCGCCACTGTCGCGATGACCAGTGCCGATGTCGTCCTTGTGCCGAGCCTCGCTGGCGAGGCGGACGTGACCGAAGCCGAGAAGACAGTGCGGTTGGTGGAGGGACTGTCGCGGGCGGCCCGTCGCGACATCCCGGCCCGGGTGGTTCTGAACCGGGTCAAGCGGACGACACTCGCCAAGCACGCCGCCGGCGAGATCGCGTCCGCTGGGCTACAGCGGCTGTCGGCGACGCTGTCTGACCTGGTGGCATACGGGGAGATGACCTACTCGGGGCGACTTCCCCTGGCTGGACCATCGGTGGCCGAAATCGCGGCGCTATTGGCGGAGTTGCGGGCCGCCGGGTGGGTTCCTACATCTTCACATCACCACGTAACGGCGTAACGCTATGAGGACGACATTAAAGCCACGGTCCGCGACAGCCCGGCCTTCCGCGGAGGATGCGCTGGCAATCGCCCGTACCATCGCGCCCAGCCAGCCCCCGGCTCAGGTCACAGATATTGACCGACCTGCCACCCTGAACCTGCGTTTCCGTTCGTCCACAGTGGCAGCGTTGACCGCCAGGGCCAAGGAACGGGGGCTAACACTGAAGCAGGTGGTTAGCCACGCCCTGGCCGATGCTGGCGTGGCGGTCGCAGAGGCGGATATGGAGGACCGTACGCCGCGGAGGAGGGGGGGGTAAAGTCCAACACGGCAAAAAGGCAAAGATGCATGGCTCTACAAATGTCTTGTCGCCCTGCCCCGTTCACCATACGATAATGCAACGGAATGTCACCAAGAGGCGGGATCAATGTTCGGATGGGGGCGGCGCGGATTAGCAGAGCGCGCAAAGCAAATCGGGCAGGCCGTGATGACTTTGAGGTCAGTATGTGAGCACAAGTCTTTTGATGAAATGACTGCCTGGATGGTCCAGGATGGATATACAAAGTGCTCCGAACATATAGACCCCATTAGTAAGACAGCGTCCTTTGCTAAGGGCGCTGTAGAGACAGCGGATATGTTATACACGATTAGGCAGTATACAATTCACGCAATTACGGATGGCACTTCAACCTGCGATCTACAAATACTCGCTGAAGGATATCATAGGTTGCGGGGACTATATGTGATCTCCAGCGTGGTTGGACATGTCAGTGTAGAGGTCAGCGATGTATTGAGAGCAAGTGGCGAGATAGGAGCAGACGCGCTGGCTCTACAGAAGATTATGCTGAATTTCCCCGGCTTTATAAATTATAAGTCGATGTTTGCCTAAGCGGATAGAGGAGCAGCCGCTGTGGATATGAAAAAAACTGAGTGGGTAATAAACGGCTACGATGGTACCGCCATCGTTTTCGAAAAACGACTCCTTGGAGCAGCGCTGACTGATACGACGGCGGGGGTCCTCCTGCAGCGCCTGGCGGTAAGGAATCTCGACGATGACGAGATCATTGATGCGTCGCTACGGGCAAAAGCGAAAGGCTACCGAGGGCTTTTAGAGATCCGGAGGGAAGCGGGCGGCCATCGCCGAGGAGCACTCACCGTTGGTGACCAACACCTCTACTTCACCGCCATGAAGGTCATTCAGCGATAGCCGGCACCATCACCCTTGCCGACATTGCCGGCCACCTGGTCATGCTCGATATCGCCTGTAAGCGATGTGAACGCATTGGACGACTGTCCGTAGATCGATTGATCCAGCAGCACGGGGCCGCGTTCGGGATCCCGGAACTGCTGCAGATGTTGACCAGGACATGCGTGAAACGGCAGTCCATTTCAGCCTATGACCTGTGCGGGGTTCATTGCCCGCAATTGCCGGGGCTATTTTTACCGCGCGACACCGGTCAGGTATAATATCGCTCTAACGGAATGGTCTATGCTAACAGAATAATATGGATGCGCAATGACCACAGCGGAGGATTTGAAGATGGCATGGTTAAGAGTGAAACGCGGCATAGGCAACAACAGCAAGGAGATCCAGATGGACGGCGAGCTTCAGTTCGAGATGACGGATAGGAAGCTTTCGATCACAAGTATCGAACCGAACGGTGAGGAATGCGTCTTTTCGATCTACCGCGAAGAGACTGAGAAATTGCGTGAATTCCTGGGCAAATCCTGACGGCCGAAAGGACGCTGCACTGACCTTCGTCTGGGAAGTATTGCCCATTCCATCAGGACGCCGTTACTGGTAGAATCGAAAGACATACAGCCTTAGAAGGGCAGGCTCCCCATGGCCAACGAATACGGACCCTCAGTAACAGCCGCACGTCTTTGGGAAAAGACGTCCGCGAAAGGAACGACCTATCTCACCGGGCGGATGGGCAATCTGCGCATCTCAATCCTTCCCAATAGGGACCGCA
>JBBSOT010000316.1:0-6211 GCA_038259455.1 Hyphomicrobiales bacterium
ACGGTGGTCACCTGCACATCTTTGGATGGCGCAGGTGCCCAACTGGCGATGCCATCAGCAAGCTCTATCCGCAGCAAGCGGTTGGCATCGGGATCGACCCAGACCGAATACCGCCCACCCCACCATGAGCCGTGTTCATTGGGTTCGGGCTTGGAGAGGAAGCGATAAAGATTGGGTCTTGCACCGTCGAGATCGACCTCGCCCAGACATTCCGTTTCGCTGACCGAAGCGGCGAGCCGGTCGGTGGTTACGCGAACGAATTCCTCAGGATCACCATCGCCGGTATCATTAGACCGCGTCCAAGGGCCACCGAATGCGGTTCCCTGCCAGGAGGCATTACCGATCGCCATATAGCAGCCGGATGGGGTGCAGTTGATCGAGCGGACGGGTCCATCCCAAAGCACGTCGGCATACGGCGTCTCAGTTCCATCAGGATGACGTACAATTGTGGTTTCGCGTCGGTTTTCCCTGATGAACGGGTCCCATGCGCCGCCTTGGAAAAATGCGCCGATCTCCGCTGCACAGTCGGCTTTAGCAGGGGTGGTTGTCGTTGCGGCCAGTGATGCAAGGCAGAACATCATAACGTGGCGCATCTGCTGCTCCGGAAATCAGTGTTGGAATTCGCAATATCTGGAATTTTCCATTTGGATCGCCTTTCAACAATGTAGGAGCAGTAGAACCGGCATCTCCCATATGAACCAGCAATCAGACCGCAGATTGCGTGATTTCGGCGGTGCTGGCAACACGGTCTGCCCACGATCCGCCCAAGTACCCTTCATCATTGTTGTCCGCTTTTTGTGATAGGACGGGAACGCATAGATGACTAGCATGAGGGCGCAAAGCGGAATAACCGGTTCGGGACCGTCTACTGACTGTCCGGTTCTGGCCGGAACACAGGAAAAGCCGACGTTCGGCCAACGACCCCCAATGAGACATACAGGCCGTCCTACCCGCGCTCCAGAACCTGCCGCTCGTTCACGTTGCGACTATGGCTTGGATCGGCCGATGTCGGTCCGACGGTCTTTGTGCGGAGCTGATTCCGCAGTTGAGAGCCGGCAGACCTGCAAAAGGTGCGCGGCAAGCCCTTCTGCCGACGCGGCTCTATGGCGAATCGGCTCTAAGCCGCCAGTTGCTGACCGGAGTTAACTGCGCCCAAGCGCATCCAGCGGACCCGTATCGAGGTGCTTGAGAATACGCCCCAGGGCCGCGATGTTGTTTTCGTCTTCGGCGCTATCGAGCGCTTCCTGCAGCACCGCGCGGATGTCATCGGCTCCGACCCGCTCCATCTCCCAATTCGGATACAGACGCTCGCGCTTTTCCACACTCCGTTCCAGCACGACGATGTCGTAATGGCGCGAATCGCCATGAAGGCTCGTGATCAGGGTCTCCACCTGCGCGGGCGGCCCCTCTAGCCACTGGAAGAAGACGCCGCTGCCGAAAACCAGCACCCCGGTGATGTCGCGGGCGACATTGCGGCGTTGAGACCGCTCGATGATGTGGCCAACCTCGACGTCGTCGACGCCTTCGGAGGCGCGACTGCAGTAGACGAACGTATCAAGAATGGGCGCAGCGTAGTCTGACTCTGCGCCGCGTGGAAAACCGACTTCGTCGAACATGATGTATCTCGCTTTGTCTATGTCGGGCAGGCCGCGCCATCCGGTGGGGCAGCGTCAGGTTAGCGCATCTTTCCGATTTGTCTGCATCTCCTCACCCGGGCCGCGCCGCCGGACCGTGGCGACCACGCTGTCTTCTGACAAGGCGCCCGGGGCGCTGCACAATCCGCCGCGTTCAGCGTCGGTTGCCTGAGGAGCGCCCAGGCGTTCTGGACGTTCTTAACGCTCACTCTTCGCCGCCCCGCCTTGCCGTCGTCTCGTCCTCGTTCCTTCGCCCGCCGAGCGGATATCGCCGGTTGAGGGCGCGCATATTGATGATCACGAAGGCGATCGGAAAGAAGATCAATCCGAATGTCATGACCGAAAGGCTGCTCATCTGGATGCGCACGTCGAAGAAGACGGCAGCAAAAAACGACAGAAGCACGAGCAGCAAGAAACCGTTATAGACCCAAAGGGATCTCGATCCATTGTTATCCAAATACACGCTCCCCCGCATCGCCATGCGAACCGCTTCAGGCCTCCACATGCCATTGGGCATATAGGGTGGTGACCGAGTGGAGCCAGTGGTCCGCCGCGGCGAATGGCTGAGCCATTATGACGCAGGGGAATTCGGCTTTGGCAGGGCGTTCAAGGTCCGACCGGCGCGGCGACCAGAGGCTGAGCTGTCGGGGGCGGCCCGCTTACCCCGGCATCGGGCTTCGGCGCGCAGGGCGCAGCGCTTGCGAATGCCTCGCCAGGCGTTAGTTTGCGACGCATTCGCCTATGTGAGCTAACAAAGCGCAGCCGCGATTCTGGCCGGAAGCATGAAGAGAATGAAGATGATCTTTGCCTGGATTGCCGGCATCGCTGTCCTCGCGAGCGTCGTTTTGGCTGTCTTTCTCTATGCCCCCGACAAGCCCCGCGCAGAGTTGGAAGCCGCGTATCCCGGGGACTATCTCTCGGTGGACGGGGTGCGGCTGCGTGTGCGCGACAGCGGTCCGCGCGACGCGCCTGCGGTCATCCTCTTGCACGGGTTCGGCGCCAGCCTCGACACTTGGGAACCCTGGGCGCAAGCGCTGTCTTCCCGGTTTCGGGTGATTCGCTTCGATCTGCCGGGCTTCGGGCTGACCGGGGCCGACCCGACGGGTGATTACACCGACGCGCGCTCGATGCAGGTCCTGCTCGGCCAGATGGATCAGCTTGGTCTCGATCGCGCCGGCATCGTCGGCAATTCGCTCGGCGGGCGCATCGCCTGGAACTTTGCCGCGCTTCATCCCGATCGGGTATCGCGCCTCGTGCTGGTTGCCCCCGACGGGTTCGCCAGCCCGGGCTTCGAGTATGGAAGGGCGACCGACATCCCGCTGATGATGCAGGCGCTGCTTCCCTATGTTGCGCCGCGCAGCATGCTGAAAGCCAACCTGGCCGCCGCCTATGCGAGGCCGGAAGCCCTCAGCGAGGCGACCGTGACGCGCTACCGCGACATGATGCTGGCGCCCGGCGTCCGGCCCGCCATCCTTGCCCGAATGAGCCAGACGATCCTGCGCGACCCGGGCCCGATACTGGCGGGCATCCAGGCCCCGACGCTGCTGTTGTGGGGCGAAACGGACGGGATGATTCCGATCACGAACGCGGCGGACTACTTGCGACTGATGCCGAATGCTACCCTGGTGCGCCTGCCGAACATGGGGCATCTGCCTTTCGAGGAAGATCCGGCGGGTTCCCTTCCATCGGTCGAGCGGTTCCTGTCTGGCGAGAAACCGTGATGTGAATCGCCTAAATGGTTCACCAGAAACGCTCTTCGCGGCGGCGGGTCGGAACCTGTCCACACGTACTCTCGGCAGACGTCGCTCCCAATCTGGTGGATCTCCGAATCTGTGGGCGCGCAGCGTTCATCAGGCGCTGAGCGGTGCCAACCACTACTCCATTCGCTTCGCTCCGGGTGAATTTCCACCGGTCAACGCCTTTTGGTCCCTGACCATGTACGAACTGCCGGCGAGTTTGCTCGTGGCGAACCCCCTTAAGCGCTATCTGCTCAACTCACCGATGTTGCCGCAGTTCGTGAAGGATGCGGACGGTGGATTGACGCTTCTGATTCAGAATGAATCACCCGGCAAGGACAAGGAGCCCAACTGGCTGCCGGCGCCGAAGGGTCTCTTCGCTATGTACATGCGCCTCTACTGGCCGAAAGAAGAAGCGCTCAAAGGCACATGGAAGGCGCCGCTTCTGGCGAAGGTGCAATAGGTCCCTCACCGAAAACTGAAAACCCACGCCGTCAACATCTGTTGAGTTGGATGTAGGCTCGTGCGGCCTTTTCCTCAGCCGAGCCATGTCCGCTTTCAGGAGGCTGCGGGGCGGTGCGTGGCGGCCGATTTGAGGCGCCTTGCAGACTGGCAGATATTGGCCGGAAGCCGAATGTCAGCATTTAGGCCCCTGCATGGCCGAAGCAGACGACCTACATCCTGAGCAAAGCCTCCAGCGCAACGCATCCCTCGTCTACAAAACCTTGCTACTCCGATCAGATAGTGACGGGACGCTTCTCAACACCACTCCGTGGCAGGCGTTGGAACCCACCAGAGGCGTTCGAGGTTTGGAATAAAAAGGTGGTCGTTCAACGGATGCGAGACAAGGAGAGATGTGATGACATCGGACAATTTGGAATCAGCTGAGAAACTTGCACAAGCGCGCGAGCCCAAATTCGTAAACGAAAGCGAGGCGTACGCACAGTCTCGAACAAAGCTACTCGCCGCCGAAATCGAAGCACGCCGATCGCTTACCAAGCTCGCTCAACAACGTCGAAACCTGCCTGCTGGGCCTGAGGTGATTAAGGACTACCGTTTTCGAGACGCAAACGGCGATACCATCACCTTGAGAGATCTGTTCGGCGATCAAGAAACACTCATCACGTACTTCTGGATGTACGGGCCGAAGCGTGAAAGGCCCTGTCCGATGTGCACTAACTTTCTTGGCGGTGCCAACGGCAACGCCACGGACGTCAAGCAGCGCGCGGCGTTCAAGATACTGGGGCGTTCCTCGGTCGAACGGCAGCAGGCATTTGCCACGGAGAGAGGCTGGAAAGATCTTGATTTCGTGCAAACCGTGGGGGACGATTACGCACGGGACTTGGGCCTTCTTGACAATGATGGAAACGAATTTCCCGGCTTCACGGTATTCCAAAAGGACGGCGACAAGGTCCGCGTCTTCTACGATGCTGAGATGCCCTCGGGAGCTGCCGACCCCGGTGAGGACCCCCGCGGCGCGGTAGATATCGCACCTCTTTGGAACCTCTTGGATATGACGCCAGAGGGACGCGGCGTCGATTGGTACCCCAAGCTAGCGTACTGAAGCAGACCCCACCCACCCTACTTTGCCGACAGATTTTGGCCGATAGTTTGCGATTCGAAAGCGACCTGGTCGCGCATTGGTCCAAACCGCAAGCCGTCAAACGGCATGACCTTATTGCTTGCGCTGCCGCTTGAATGCGGCGTGCAGTCTGGCCATTCCTCGAGCGCGATTACCAAGTCCAGGTGTAGGCAGGATCACTTGTCCAGGCGAGCCTAGTCTGGTCGACCGTCACTTGTCAGCCAAGCGACTGCCGACAACCGTTGACATTGCATAAAACGCCAGCGGCTCCGTCTCGCACGTAACTGCCACGACGCTGCCCAAACGGTCGATATCTAGACCTTTCGGTCCGCCTTCATCTTCGGAAACATTCCGTTGGTCGAAACTTGTTTCGTCCATCACATTGGCCTCGTGGGCGGGTGGGCGCTCGCCTCTCCAGTCGCCGTCGCTGGAGTAGACGTAAAGGGCGGGGCGCCCCGCATCTGCGACGACGATGTGACGATCGTCTGCAGTGAACCGCAATCCGTGAGGATATGCCATGCCGGACAGTACCCCCACGGGCATGGTCTTGGAGCCCAAAAGGCGATCGGCAGCATAGATCTTCACGTCATTCGTAAGGTGGCTGCTTACGGCGATCCATCGCTGGTTTGCGCTGACGGCGACCCCGTCCGGGATTTTGAGACCGCGCTTCATGGCCAAGCTGCTCCAGCACTGAACATAGCCGGCACTAGGCGCAATGACGTGATGGGATACCCTGTCAGAATAGTTATGACATACATAAAGAGAAACGAGACCGTTCGACCTTTTGCGGACCGCGACAGAACCGGGCGACCTCATCTTGAAATAAATCCCTCGGTCCAGCCTGCGAATCGGCGCAACTGAACAACTCCTCCCCGCAAGCTCTCCCTCCGGCAATACAAAGATAGCCACAATGCCGTCGCGGTTGGCCACGACTATTGTCTTGTCATCGATAAAGTCGACACCATGGACAGCGCCGATTGAATCGGAAGTCAGTTCCATGAAATCGTCGAGTTTGATGCGACTGCCCACCGAGACATCGATGCTCAATAGCAGCAGCCGGTTGCGGCCAAATCCAGCAATCGCAAGCAGCCTGTTGTTAGGCGAAAACCGGATGTCCTCCGTGCGCCCAACGACGGAAAGCGCAGATAGGACTCTTGGACTGGCGTCAACCTCTAAGCGTCGGGCTTTCACCGTGCGTCTCCTCAGTAGTCATCAAGTCTTCCCTTACAGTTCATCGATTTTTTGGTTGCCATTATTTG
>JBBSOT010000317.1:0-6197 GCA_038259455.1 Hyphomicrobiales bacterium
AGGCCAGGCGCCTCAGTCTGCACCTCGACGATAGGGGGCGCGAACTCAGGAAACACGTCGAGCGGCACATTGCCCGACGCGCGCAAGCCGAGCACCACCAGCAACGCCGCCATCGCAAGCACCAGGACGCGCTGGGTCAGCGCCGTCCGCACCAGCCAAGCCAGCATCAGTGCGGCGTCCCGAACTCGGTGCCAAACAGTTCTGCAGCACCATCGGTGACGACCTCGGCACCGCGCTCGAGGCCGCGAGCCAGAAGAGCAGTGGTTCCGCTGGTACTGGCAACCTCGATACGCTGGCGTTCATAGGTGTTGGCGCCGGTCTTGCGGTAAACCCACTCGCCGCCATTGATGTCCCGCACAATCGCAGCGGTGGGGATGGTCAGGCCTTGCGCCATCCCACCCATCGGCAGCCCGACCGCCACCCGCTGGCCGACACGCCAGGCGCGCGCCCGATTATCGAGCGCATAGAACAAATCCACAGTACCAGCGACGGCGTTGGCTGACGGCGGCGCCGACACCGGCCGTGCCGATTGCGGCGAGGCGGCGGGATCACCAAGTGGCCGGACCATTGCGGCGCGAGCGCGTTCGATCGCCTGCACGTCTGACCCGAAGACGGGCACACGCACCCACAGGACGGATTGCCTGACCATCGCCGCTATCGCAGGCCCCAACTGCCGACGCTGCTCGTGTGCCACGCTGGCCGCTGCGCGCGCGGCAGCGAGTGCTGCCTCGGCTTCATCGCGTGCGCGGACGCTGCCGGCCTCCTCGCGCACCAGGGCTGCCGCCCGGTCTCGGGCAATGATCGCAAGCCGCAGCTGTGCCGACGTTCGCGCCACTTCGCCTTCGGCGGTCGCCTGTCCAGCGGCAATCTGGGCGATATTGCTCGCGGAGCCGGTCGGCACGCCCGAAGGCCCAAGGCCCGGCACGACAAGTTCCCCGCCAACGTTGCGGCTTCGTGATGAGCTGCCTTCGGCAGCGGTGACGGTACGAATGCCAAGGCGCTGTTGCGCCTCGGGCGTGAGTGTCAGACGCAGCAAATCGGTTTCGTGGACAACCGCCTCGGCCTTTGACGGTGGTTTGGCAGGCGTGGACTCTTCGTCACCGCAGCTTGCCAGCACGATCGCCAGAGCACCGCAAACGACCGGAGAGAAGCGTGGAGCCATATTGATCCCATAGCCTCCTCAGGTGGAGGCAAACTTGGGTTTGCTATACAAAATCCCAATGCAAGCGGACCCGGCTGCAACGCAGCGGCGGATGGACCTTTGCCAGTCCCCTTGCGGGCACATCTGTGGCGGCGGTGTCCGATCAAATTTGTGCCGATAGGGAGGTCCTCAGCGCGACCCAAACCAGTTGCTAACGAATTGGCTTCGCCAGTTCGAAGAAGAGGCATTCTCGACTTACTCCGGGCCGGATTTGCAAGACAGCACTCGATATCTCGGGTGGTTGAAAGCCAAGATGTCGGAGCAACCTCAACGATCGTCGATTTCCTGAATGAATCCGTGCCTTGACCCGGTTGCATCCCATCGACCAAGCCTCGTCGAGAACAGCTGCGCAAGCCTCGGAAGCAAGACCCTGCCCCCACTGCGACCGTTCGACCATGAACCCCAACTCGGCATCCTCTGTTGCACCAAGTTCGCTGAGATCGAAAATGCCGACAAACTTGTTTGTGCTCTTCAGACGTGCGGTCCAATGAAGGCTCACCCCAGCTTTCACGTCGCCGAGCATGTTTTCCGCAAAGGCAAGGGTGTCGTCGAGATTACAATCTGCGGGCCAATCCCAAAACGCCTTTGCTTCAATATCGCCACGGATCAGGTAAAGTTCGTCGACATCCCGCCGGGCAAATGGATATAGGCGCTGGCGGACACTTTCGAGCACGCTTGCTCCAATGGGCCAAGCAGGTTTGTGTAGGTTGCTATCGTGTATTCGGCAGCCGCTCGCATTGCTACCTTGCTGGTGGCTCCCCTTGCGGACACCGATGCACTGACATGAGCTCGACAATCCTTAATTCTGCACCGTTGCGGTCGGGGGCCCCAGCAAGTCGAGGTTCGCAAAGCGGCTTTTGGCCACCTCGACGAACGCTCGGACGTTCACGGACGTGCGGCGGTTGGCGTGATACACGAGGTGGACGGGTACAGGAGGTGGTGCAATTGCGTCGAGTACGGTCACGAGTTGGCCAGCGGTGATCGCGGCCAGCGCTTGGTATGAAAGGACACGGGCGATCCCGGCTCCATCGACAGCGGCGGCAATGGCCGCGTCGGCTGTGTTGACCGTCAGGCGGGGCTCGATCCGAATTGCAGGCTTGCCGGTCGATCCGAACCGCCATTCTTGGTTTCGGTCGAGTTCAGTGAACGAGATCAGCTTGTGCTGATGGAGCGCCGCCGCGTTTGGAGGCATGCCATGCGCCGCGAGGTAATCCGGTCCTGCAACCAGGACGCGCCGGACCTCCGCTATTTTCAGCGCGTGAAGCGAGCTGTCCGATAGATCACCGATGCGCACAGCGACGTCGATGCCCTCGTCAACAAGGCGAACGACCCGGTCGATGAGCGTCAGTTCGACCTTGATGCCTGGATGCTCACGCATCAGGTTCGTGACGATTGGCAAGATGTGCAGCCGGCCGAACGTCACCGGCGCCGTGATCACCAGGGAGCCTCCGGGCATGGCTCCGTCGCCCCGAAGCGTCAATGCGGCGTCGTCGAGATCGGTGAGTATCGATCTACAACGCTCCAGATAAACTGCTCCGAGCTCCGTCAGCCGCACTGAGCGCGTCGTGCGGTTCAGCAGCGTCGTGCCAAGGGCGCTTTCAAGGGCCGCGATCGACCGGCTTGCCGCAGTCGGCGAAATTCGCAGTCGCCTCGCGGCATCGATGAAGCTGCCCTTGTCGGCCACCGCGACAAACGTTCGGATCATTTCCAGCTGGTCCATGATTATCCCGTTCAACGCTACAGTGAAGTGCGATCTCATCGGATTATCACAGAGGCCCGAAGGGTGCATCTCTAATGGGCAGGCCGCATCGGGCGACCGGCCCCGGAGAACGAACATGTCCCGCCTCGCCATTCCTGCCCGCGCCGACGTTCCCGCCAAATCACAGCCGCTGCTCGACGCCGTCGAGAAGCAACTCGGCGTTGTCCCCAACCTGTTTCGCCTTGTCGGCGCCAGCCCGGCAGCACTGGAAGGGTATCTTGGCCTCAACGGCGCGCTTAGCCGCGCGCTAGATGCTAAAACGCGTGAGCGGATCGCCTTGACAATTGCCCAGACCAATGGCTGCGACTACTGCCTTTCGGCTCACAGCTATCTGGGCCTGAACCTGGCAAAAATCGACGACGCCGAGATTGCCCTGAACAGAACCGGCCATTCCGGCGATGCCAAGGCCGACGCTGCCGTGGTATTCGCACGCAAGGTTCTCGACACGCGCGGCCGGGTGAGCGACGCCGACATCGCCGCGGTGCTTCTCGCCGGCTTCTCCGAAGCCCAGGTGATCGAGATCGTCGCCAGCGTCGCGGTTAACGTGCTGACCAACTACATCAACAATGTCGCCCAGACCGACATCGACTTCCCCGCCGTCCTCGCGGCCGAGGCCGCTTGAGAAGCGCCGTCGGGTTCCCCGGCTCGCCGACGGCCAATGTCGCACGGGAGTTTCAATCTTGACCAGCGACTATCTCGCTATCGCGACGACCCCGGCCGTGCTCGCCGCGCAGACTGCCAACGGCAGTGCCGGCCTGTATGACAAGGTCGGCCATCGTCGCGCTGATCGCTTGAGCGGTGGCGAAATCGAGTTCATCGCGGCGCGCGACAGCTTCTACATGGCAAGTGTCTCCGAAACGGGCTGGCCCTATGTCCAACATCGCGGTGGGCCGGTGGGCTTCCTGAAGGTCCTTGACGATACCACGCTCGCCTTTGCGGAGTTTCGCGGGAATCGTCAGTATATCAGCCTTGGCAACACGGCGGCCGACGGCCGGGTCGCGCTTATCCTGATGGACTATGCCCATCGGCGTCGTCTGAAGATATACGCAAGGATCGAGGTTCGTGAACTCCCGCTCGAGCGGGAGCTTGCCGAGCTTTTGTCGATGCCCGGCTATCGCGGCGTGGTCGAACGCGCCTTCATTCTTCACCTGCAGGCATTTGACTGGAACTGCCCGCAACACATCACACCGCGTTTTACCGAAGCCGAAGCCAGGGATGCGAGCGCAGCGCTGACCGATCGCCTTGCCGAGCTCGAAGCCGAGAACGCAGCCCTGCGCGCTGCGTTCGCCCACCAGGGAACCCGATCATGACAGAGACCGAGATTTTGCGCGCGCAGCTGCCGCCCTTAATAAGGGAAACCGCACTGCAGAAGTTGCGGGCTGCCGAGGACGCGTGGAACAGCCGCGACCCTGCCCGGGTCGCGCTGGCCTAAACGATCGACAGCGCATGGCGGAACCGTGAACGCTTTCTCGTGGGCCGCCCCGCCATTATTGCGCTGCTCACCGACAAATGGCAGCGCGAAACCGAGTATCGACTGGTCAAGGACCTCTGGGCCTTTACCGGCAATCGTATCGCCGTGCGTTTCCAGTACGAATGCCTGACCGACGGGCAATGGTATCGCTGCTACGGCAATGAACAATGGGAGTTCGCCGACAACGGCCTGATGCGACGACGCGAGGCCTCGGTGAACGATGTCGCCATCAAGGCGACAGAACGACAATTCCTCTGGGACGCACCGGCGCCACGCCCGGTCGATCACTCAGGGTTGATCGGCGTCGGCGGGTGACCATCGTCTGCATTGTCACACTGGTCGGCAGCTTGCGTTCTTCAGCAATGAACGCGGCCAAGCTTGGACCCGTCATAATCTGACTTTCTGCCCATCGGCTTACGGACGCAGAATTCAACTCGGCGAAAAATGGAAACGCGACACGAATCTTAAGTTGACAAAACATGACAGTTTTGTAATAAATAGCGTATGTACGCTTTCGCGACACATCAACGTTTCCGCCATCACGCCGGCCAACTCGCCGCGCGTGATTAATCTCGAACCCGGCGCTTAAGACCGAGTTCGAGACATATTCGATCGTTCTCTCGAGGGCCTCTAGGCGCTCGTAACTCGAATACGCGGAAATTGAAACCATGTCGGAACCGAAATGTAACACGGCTGATCGCCGTGCGGAGACAATTGTCTTGTACGATCCAAACGAAGGCATAGTCCGGAAGTTGGTGACGAGGCGAAAACACTTCTTCTCGAGAGAGTTTGATATCGAAGTAGTAGACGACGAGCCAGATATCGGCCGCCCTGCACATTCATCCACATCATTCCGCTTGTTCTCGAGGCGTGGCATGATTCTGGTTTTAATGCTCATTGCTTTAGGCGTTCCCGCGCTAGTTTACAGCATCGCTTAACGACCTGCCCTGCGCCGGTATGTCGGGAAAGGGTTGATATCGTGAAGGTGGGGACGCCTGGGGCCTTGGCGAAGCAAGGTTTCTGGATGTCACGATCGGGCGGTTGGATCCTCGCCGGTGCTTCGGCGCAACGCTGCGTGGACGCGTACACGTTCGAACAACTGGTCAAGATCCTCGCGCGCGATATCGAAGGTTTCGCCGAGATCGGCGAGGGCGGCGTCGAGGTCCTCCGGATGGGGCGTGGGGTCATCGCCTGCAACGAACGGCAGCGCAGCGGTGACGGCGGTTCGATGCGGATAGGAATGCCGCGACATCCTGTGGAAGAGTAAGCCGGTGGCCGTGAGTATCACGGCATTGATGCCGACGGGCAGGATCGGGAACATCCAGCCTGCTGCCGCAACCGCAGGTCCGCCAATGACGGCTGTCAGTGCTGCTGCGCCGCCGGGCGGATGCAGGCAACGTAACAGCGACATGGCGAGGATCGCGCCACCCACCGCCAACCCGCTCGCGAGTGCGGCAGATGGCACAACCGCAGCCACCGCAACGCCGACCAGCGCTGACACAACGTTGCCGCCGATCACCGACCAGGGCTGGGCGAGCGGACTGGCCGGGACGGCAAAGATCAGGACTGCGGAAGCGCCCATCGGCGCGACCAGCAATATCCACGCTGAGGTGTCGCCCACAACCATCGCGGTCGCAAATGCCGTGAGCGCGATGCCCGCGGCGGCCCCACCGCAGGCGGCCAATCGGTCGCCAAACGATGCGCCGGCAAGACTTGGGGCAAAAAAGGTTCGCACGCCTGTTCCTGTCTGAAGTGCATCGGTGTTG
>JBBSOT010000318.1:0-6197 GCA_038259455.1 Hyphomicrobiales bacterium
CCTGCCTTGCAAAAGACGTCCCTGCTGAGGTGGCGGGCGGCTTCTGGACGCCAGCGACTATCATGGGGGATGTGCTGATCGAACGGCTCAAGGCGCACGCCGGACTTTCATTCGAGATGTTGCCCTAAGCTGGCAGATCGCGCTCATCGCTGCCCAGTTTTACCGCTTCAAGCTTGAACTCGCGGCTGAAATTGCGTCGCTGTATTCATATACTACGGTTCCATGAAACGCCTTATCTCGGTGTCCACGAAACCAGAAGCAGCTCATTCGGCGTGCCGCCCATTACCAACATCACTTAAAGAGGATGAACCCGATGCCGGCTGGGTCTATTATTTTTCGACGCGCGAACAGCGCGATGTCTCGAAAATCGGCATGACTAGCCCAGAGCCACGCTCGTCGATCTCGCCGCTCTCCAGAGCCAGACATTCAACAAGATCTGAATGATGATTTAGCTGGAAGCAGGCCAACGTCGCGCCGCGTTTTTGACGATCACGGGAGGCAGCCCACCAAGCTTCATGAAAGTGCGTCGCATCCGCTCGGCGTTGCCAAAGCCTGATTTGCGGGCGACGAGTTCTATTGAGCTCTCGCCAGCTTCGATGGCTGACCTTGCAGCCTCAAAGCGGAGGCGCTCGATCGCCTTGGCAGGTGGCACGCCCGTCACCTTGGTAAAGGCTCGGGTAAACTGCCGCACGCTCAGATGCGCCTCCTCCGCCAGGCGTTCAACGGACAGCGATTCGTTCAGGTGGCTGCGCGCCCAGGCAAGCAGAGGCGCGAAGCGATTGTCCGGTGTCACCAGATCGAGCAGCGCAGAATGCTGCGATTGGGATCCCGGGCGGCGGTGGTACACGACCAGTATCCGCGCCACCTTTCGCGCGATGTCTTCACCATGATCGCGCCCGACCAGCCCAAGAGCCAAATCGATGCCGGCGGTGACGCCGGCAGACGTCCAGACACCACGATCTTCGACGAAGATGCTTTCGCCGTCCACGTCTACCGCCGGGTACTCACGCCGCAGGTCCGCAACGGCCATCCAATGCGTGGCCGCCCGGCGCCCGTCGAGAACGCCTGCTGCGGCGAGTAGGAAGGCGCCGGTACAGACGCTGGCGACCCGGCGCCCATCAGTGACAGAGTCTCTTATCCCACGAAGAAACGCCGAATCAGACGTGAGCCCGCTTCGGTGTCCAGCGCCCGGCACGATAAGCGTGTCAGTCGACGCGGAGCCCATCCACGTCTCGGTTTGAACGACGATCCCGCTCGAGCTGCGAACTGGGCCTCCTAAAATAGAGGCCAGTGCGATCGCGTAAGGCGCTCCAACCCTGCCAGCTGCCTCGAAGACGGCGGCTGGACCCGTCGCGTCGAGAATTTGAAGACCGTCATACGCAAGCAGAACAACCCGGTGCATCCAGCGTCCTTTTTTAGGGGGAAAACGTCCTTTAGGCCGCCAAAACCAAGGAGTAGTCAAGGGCAGCGATGTGAAACAGGGCGCTTCGAAAATCCTCAGCGCGGCTCCTGGCGGCAGGCGCCGTCAATTGTGGCAGCAGAATTGGAATTTACCATGACTACAGGTAACAAGCCGCTTATCTCGGTCTATGGTGCGACCAGCAAGCAGGGGCGGAGCGTCGTCTCAACGCTTCTGAAAAGTGATCGCTTTCGGGTCCGCGCTATTACGCGTAACCGACACTCGAAAAGCGCGCGCAGCCTGGAACAGCTTGGAGCCGATATCACGATTGTTTCGGCCGGTCTGGGGCACAAGAAGGAGCTTGTCACCGCCTTCACCGGTGCGGACGGCGTTTTCCTGATGACCCCGGCCTTCGATCCTCGGGACGACATGGAGTTGGCCCTGGGCAAGGAGCTGGCGGACGCGGCTGTCGAGGCCAATGCCGGGCACATTGTCTTCAGTACGCTGGAAAACGTGGAGAAGCGGACCAACGGGAGGAAGTTTTCCCCGCACTTCACCAACAAGGCGCTCGTTGCTGACTACATTCGAGATCGGACTGTCTCGCATTCGTTCGTGATGCTGGCGTTTTTTTACACCAACTTCCTCGAGTACTATGCTCCGCGGATCGAAGATGGCAAGCTCATCATGCCGATCTATTTTCCCGAGGACTTCCGAGCGCCATTCGTTGATCCCGTCACGGAAACCGGTCCCGCAGTGCTCGAGCTTTTCTCATACCCGGATCGGTATAACGGTCGGACGCTTCCCGTCGTTGGCGACATCATTTCGCCTCGCGAGATGGTCGAAACCTTCGAGCGCGTGACCGGCATCGAGGCTGAATATCGCGACGCTTACAGCCGCGAAGGTCTCTTGCGATATTTCCCCGAGTTCGCCGCCAATGACATGCTGGTCGACGAACTGGTGGGCATGGTCGAATACTCGGTCGAGTACGGCTATTTCGCCGATGATCGCGACCTTGGATGGAGCCGCCGGCTAAATCCGGCCGCACTGAACTGGGAACAATTCCTGCGTACAACCAACTGGCAGGGAGAGAAAAGGTCATTCGCTGGCTGAACCGGGCTGCACTCGCGCCAACCGAGGCGATGATCCTTTGGAAATAGCTGCTCTCACGCGAAAGACTGACATGACGATCGAAGAGAACAAGCGAGCGGTTCGCAAGTTTTGTAGGCATTTCAAAACTGCGTCCATCCCTGAACTTCTGAGCGCTTTAAGTGAGGACGCGACTTGGTGGATTATTGGCAATCCTCATCTCTTTTCAGGCGCCGGCACCAAGTCCAAGCTTGATATGGAGCGCATCTGGACCAAACTTTTTGGGCAGATGAGAAACGGGCTCGAAATGAGTGTCATGGGCATGGTTGCCGAAGGAGACAGGGTCGCGGCAGAAATCCGCTCCCATGCCGATCTGGCTGACGGCAGGATCTACGAAAACCAGTATCACATGCTCTTCGTTCTCCGGCAGGGCAAGATCGTCGAGGTCAAGGAATATGCGGACACACTCCTGATCGCAGAAATGTTCGATTGAATTTCCTGCCAGCCTGTCGGTTCGGCTTCGTTCCCGCACACATACTGGCGGCCGGCCTGACGGTTCTTGCGCTCGTCATCATTGCCTGCGTGCTGACGGGCAGCGCTGACCTGCTGCTTTTCCTGCGCGCGCCAGTCTGAGCTGATTCTACTTCAACCAACAGAGAAGGATGCAGAGCCATGACAAGTGAGACGACCCGCAATCCACAGATCGATCATCTCCTCACCCCGGAGAACTCGGCTCTCATCATCATCGACTATCAGCCGGTCCAGGTATCGTCGATACGATCAATGGCCCGCGAGGAACTGGTCTTCAACATCGGGGGTGTTGCCAAAGCAGCGGTCAATTACGGCCTCCCGATCATCCACTCGACAGTGAATGTCGCGACGGGCCGCAACAAGCCGCCGATTCAGCAACTGCAGGACGTCATCGGCGACCTGCCGACCTATGACCGGACAACGATCAATTCCTGGGAAGACACCGAGTTCAAGCAGGCGGTTAAGGCACTCGGGCGGCGCAAGCTGATCATGACCGCGTTGTGGACGGAAGCTTGCCTGACCTTCCCCGCACTCGACGCTCTTCTGGAAGGCTTCGAAGTCTACATCCCCGTCGACGCGGTAGGTGGCACGTCAGTCGCGGCGCATGAGGCGGCTCTGCGGCGTATCGAGCAGGCGGGCGGCCAGATGATCAGCCGCGTCCAACTCTACTGCGAACTCCAGCGCGACTGGGCCCGCAAAAACACCGTCACCGGTTTCATGGACGTGTTCGAGAGCTACGACGGGTTCAACTGCGAGAAGGCTGCTGCCGCCAGCGCGGCCTGAGGCTCTCTCCCGCCGATCCTGACTCGCAGAGAAATGGAAATGCCATGTTGAACACCTGCTTCGCTTCGATGCGACCGGCGCTCGTGTCGGTCGGCCTGCTGGTCATCGCTACCGTTGGACCCGGGGAGAGCCCGGCGCATGGACAAAGCAGCGATCAACGCGAGGACGCGCGCGCCTGCACAAGCTTCGGATTGAGCTACAACACGCGCGGCTTTCGCGAATGCATCGGGGAATTGCAGCGTCGGCGGGGCTCCAACCGACTGACGACGCTGGAGGAGATGGCGATCACTTCGCAGATCGCCAAGGACGGCCAGATCATGGCCGAGCGGGCACGCCTTCAGCGCTGTGATCGGAACCCGGACCGACGTGAATGCCGGCGACGCTGAGGGAGCCATCTTCGGCTGACAGAACGATTTTTCGAGAGGCACTCCGATAAAAAAAGGCGACAGCATTCTGCGCAACCATAGGGGCCACTGGATGGGTGACGGCTTTCCCGTTCGGTCGTTGTTCAGCTACCATGAAAATGCGGCAGCGATCAGCCCGTTCCTGCTGTTCGACTATGCCGGCCTGTGGAATTTCGAGCCCGAGAAGGGCCGCCGACGCGGCGTTGGCGAACATGCGCATAGGGGCTTCGAGAACGTCTGGGCAAATGGTGGTGGGGTTCATCGAAGGTCATCACAAGGACTTCGGGATCGATCCGATCTGCCGCGAACTGGCAGTCGCCCCATCGTCCTGGCACGAACATGCCGCCCGGCTTGCTGATGCCAGCAAGCCAGGCGACGCGGGCGCAGCGATGACGTTCTGCGCGCCCAGATCGAACGGGCCGATGCCGCCAGCTTTGGTCTCCAACCGCATAGGCGGGAAATGGGCGGTTTGCAGATTGGCAACATTGGGTTGGCCCCGCGGGCTGCGGCGATCGTTTATCCGGAAAGTCGCTAAGTTGCGAAGTCTGGCGTATGCAGCAGTTTAGATGGCTATTACCACCGGAGAACCGGTACGTCGTACATTTTGCGCCCCCGATTTAAACCTGCGGTCTTTGTCCTCTGGACAGAGGCCCAAGGTTCAGTTTGAACCTCGGGCCAAGTCTTCCTTGGTGGAAAGGTCAAAAGAACAACAGCTGCTTCAAATAAAAAGTCATAGAAAACAGCTCTGTAAGGGTATCTCAAGCGTCTTCGGGAGGCAGAGGCCGGAGGTTCGAATCCTCTCGCCCCGACCATGAGGATTGTTCACGACAGGCGATCGGTTGACGGGTTCGCGGCGATGCCGCAAGCCGGTCCAGATGGATTTGGAGAGGATCGGGCCGCGGCGCTTGCCGGTGCTGGCAGAGCGGCGGCGGTGGCGGAGCCTGACGCTGTTCGCGCTGTATTTCGCGCAAGGGGTGCCCGAGGGGCTGCTCTATGTGGCGGTGCCGGCCTGGCTGGCGACCAATGGTGCGTCGGCGGCCGAGATCGGCAGCTTCATCGGGATCATCCTGCTCCCGTGGAGCTTCAAGCTGCTCAACGGTGTGCTGATGGACCGCTTCCAGTTTCCGGCAATGGGGCGGCGGCGGCCGTGGATCATCGGGGCGCAGCTGGTGCTGGTGGCGGCGATGGTGGCGATGAGCCTGCAGGCGCCGCAGCCGGGCGACCTGTTTCTGCTCAGCCTGAGCGGCTTCCTCATCAACATGGCGGCGGCGTTCCAGGATGTGGCGATCGACGGGATGGCGATCGATATCGTGCCTGAAGATGAGCGCGGCACTGCCAATGGCCGGATGTGGGGCGGCAAGACGCTGGGGATTGCGGGATCGGCGATCGTCTGCGGGGCGCTGATTGCCGATTGGGGCTTTGCTGCCGCCGTGCTGGCGCCGGCGGCGACGATTACGGCCATTTTGCTGCTGCCGCTGCTGTTGCGCGAGCGCGCCGGCGAGCGGCTGCTGCCATGGACGCCTGGCAATGCCGATGGGGCGGTGCCGGCGCCACCGCGGTTGTGGCGGCTGCTGGCGACGCTGGCCGGGGTGATGGTGCGGCCGGCCAACCTGTTGCTGGCGCTGGGGATTTTTGTGGCGTTTGCGGCCTATGGGCTGAAGACGGCGCTGGTGCCGGTGTTTGCGGTGCAGCAACTTGGCTGGGACCAGCAGGGCTTCACGCGGCTGGCGGGCGGGGCGGACATTGCCGGCGGGCTGTTCGGCATTGCGGCTTCAGGCTGGATTGCGGACCGGCTGGGGCATGGCCGGGCGGTGGTGGTGTCCTTGCTGCTGCTGGCGGCGCTGCATGGGGGCATGGCGCTGGCCGGGCCGCTATGGCCGCAGCCGATGCTGTTCGTCGGCTATTTCGTGGTGCATGCGCTGCTGTTCGTGCTGCTTTCGGTGTCGGTTTATGCGCGCGCCATGGCGGCGTGTGACCGGCTGGTGGCGGCGACG
>JBBSOT010000319.1:0-6193 GCA_038259455.1 Hyphomicrobiales bacterium
GGAACAGTGCACGCATGATGACCGGATCGAACGTCGAAACCCTTGCCAGCCGCGCCGCCGAAGCCGCAACGACCCTGAAGCTCATCGCCAACGAACAGCGGCTGCTGCTGCTCTGCCGGCTGTCCGGCGGTGAATGCCCGGTCGGCGAGCTTGTCGAAATGACCGGCCTGTCGCAGTCCGCCGTCTCGCAGCACCTCGCCAAGCTGCGCCAGGGCGGCATGGTCCGCACCCGCCGTGATGCGACGACGATCTATTACCGCGTCGCCGACCAGCGCGTGCACGATCTGATGGACATGCTGTGCGACCGCTTCGGCGGAGCCGCGCAGGGCTGAAAGCCTATACGCATTCCCCGTAGCGGGCGCGGCCGCGCCTGCTGCGGAAGCTGTCGCCCACCAATATGCCGAAGTCCATGTTGGCGCCGCTTCAGATCAATCTCTAGACCATGCGCGCGAAGATGGCGGCCGATCCTGCTGTCCTGCCACGCGCTGGAATGGCTGGCTCAGGGCGGGCGCTGTCCGGCGCCGATGCTGTGCTGGCCAGTTGCGCCAGCAGTTTCGATGCCCTTTGGAGTGCTGCGGTATCGACCCGATAATAGACCTGCTTGGCGACGCGGCGGGTGATCACCAACTGGGCCTTGCGCAGGATCGCCAGTTGCTGTGAAAGCCCCGGTTGTCCGATGCCCGATGCGGCATCGATCTCGCTGACCGAATGTTCGCCGGTGGCAAGCAACGTCAGCAACCGCAGTCGCGTCTCGTGACCCAGCACACGAAACAGTTCGGCAGGGTTGTCGGCATCGGTCGGGGCGGGCTTGTCGCTCATCGTGCGGCGACCGCAGCGTCGGCCCCCTCGACCATGCGGTGGAACCAGGCATCGCCACCGGCACTTGCGAGCATCGCATCCTGATGAAGTTCGGGGGGCATCAGCACGGCATCACCCGGGCGCCAGCCCTCGGGTGTGACGACATCCTCGGCGTCGACACGTTGCAACGCGGCCACCATGCGCAACATCTCGTCGACGCTGCGGCCTACCGTGGCCGGATAGCAGGTGATGGCGCGAATGACGCCGGCGGGATCGATGAAGAAGGTCGACCGCATGGTCCCGGCATCGCCTGCCGCAGCGGCGATCATGCCATAGGCGTGCCCGATGACCATCGACGGGTCCTCGATGATCGGGAAACTGACGGTGACGCCAACATTCTCGCGGATCGCCCGCACCCAGGCGAGATGCGAATAAAGGCTGTCGACGGAAATGGCGAGAAGCGCGCAGTCCAGCGCTGCAAAGCGATCGGCGGCCCTCGAAAGCGCCACGAATTCAGTCGTGCAGACAGGTGTGAAATCGGCGGGATGCGAGAACAGCACCAGCCAGTGGCCGCGATAGTCCGACAGGCTGACAGGGCCCATGGTCGTGCGCGCTTCGAAATTCGGCGCGGAGTCACCGATGCGAAGCGGCGTGCAAGCCGTTATCGTCGGGTTGACGCTCTCGGGTATGGGCAATGGGTCGCTTTCTGCTGGCAAAATCGGTCGATCTGCAGCATAGCCTATCTCGATTACATATCAAGTGTAATTGAAAAAGCGATTGTCGATTTGCTGTCCGGAGGGTGCAATGCCAGACGCCACTATGCAGGTTGCAGCAAAGATCGCGGCCGGACCGGCACCGCGCGTCATCAGCTTGTTCGACGCAGCCACCTTTACCGCAACGCATCTGGTATTCGACCCCGAAACGCGCGACGCGGCAATCATCGATTCCGTGCTCGATTTCGATCCCGCCTCGGGTCGCATCTCGCACGGCTCGGCCGACAAGTTGATTGTGCTCGTGGCGGAGCACAATCTGCAGGTCCGCTGGATCCTCGAAACGCACGCCCATGCCGATCACCTGTCGGCGGCGCCCTATCTCCAGGCAAAGCTCGGTGGTCAGATCGCTATCGGGGAGGCCATCCGCGAGGTCCAGGTCGTATTCGGTGCCATATTCAACGAGGGTGCCGACTTTGCCCGCGACGGGTCACAGTTCGATCACCTGTTCGCCGACGGCGATCGCTTTCGCATCGGCAGCATGGATGCCATTGCCGTGCACGTGCCCGGGCATACCCCGGCCGACATGGCCTATGTCATCGGCGACGCCGCCTTCGTCGGCGACACACTGTTCATGCCGGACTATGGCACGGCACGAGCCGACTTCCCCGGCGGCGACGCCCGCACCCTGTTCCGTTCGATCCGCCGACTTCTGACATTGCCAGCCGCTACCCGGGTTTTCCTTTGTCATGATTACAAGGCACCAGGTCGCGACAGCTTCGCCTGGCAAACCACCATCGGTGTCGAACACAGCGCAAACATCCATGTCCATGACGGTATCGCCGAAGATGACTTCGTCGAAATGCGCGAGGCGCGCGACAAGACGTTGGCTATGCCGCGGCTCATCCTGCCGTCGATCCAGGTCAACATCCGTGCCGGGCATTTGCCGCCAGCAGAAGCGAACGGAACTCGTTATCTCAAGCTGCCGCTGAACATCCTCTAGGATGATGAGGCTGACGTGCCCCCCTGATTGGTACCGTTCGGAAGTAGAGTCCTTTGCCTTGTGCCCTGCTCCCCGTTCCTGGACCGCCCTGCTGGACGTCATCCAGTCCGTGCCGGCAGCGGCGGGCCATGTGCCGCTGACCGGTTTACCAGCGATATCGGCGGCTTGTTGCCGATCGCGCTATGTGGCCGAACCTCGTTGTAGTCTCTGCGCCAAGCCTCGCATTTTCGCACCGCGTCGTCGAGGCTCATGAACCAGTGCTGGTTCAGGCACTCGGCCCGGAACTTGCCGTTGAAGCTTCGCTTTCACCCGACGCTTGGGCGGCTTCCGACGCAACTGCAGCCCCAACTCCTTGTAAAGCCGATAGACACGCTTGCCGTTCACATCCCAGCCCTCTCGCCGGAGCAACACGTGGATCCGTCGGTAGCCGTAACGCACGCGCGTCTCGGCGATCTCCCGGATCCGCTTATTTAAGTTGGCCTGATCGGCGCGGCTGCCACGATAATGGTAGCTCGACCGCTCCGCCCGGAGCAGCCCGCAAGCCCGCCTGATGCTGACCTGCCACGTGCTGCGAACATCGTCGACGAGCTGCCGCCGCCGATCAGGCCTCAGAGCTTTCGGGAAACGACATCCTGCAACATCGCCTTGTCCAGCGACAAGTCAGCGACCAGGCGCTTGAGCTTGGCGTTCTCGTCCTCGAGCTGGCGCAGGCGCCGCATCTCCGATGGCATCAATCCCGCATACTTCTTGCGCCAGGCATAAAATGTCGCCTCGCTGATCCCGGTCTTCCGGCATACCTCGCCGATAGTCGCGCCTTCCTCAGCCTGCTTGAGCACGAACGCAATCTGCGCCTCGCTGAACTTTGACCTCTTCATCGCTTCCTCCGTCAACTGGCCCACCAATCCTAAACTGGAATTTTCCAGCTCAAAACGGTCCAGGAAACGGGCAGCAGGTCACTTGATGGCTGTTGATTGATGTGATCGCAACAGGGTTGGAGGCATGCCCCCAACCCCGTTGGCCGGCGATCTCGGCGGGGGTGCGCCCGCCCTGACTGACACGCGCTGCAAATTTGGTCGTCAGCTTGTCCGAACGCCGATGGTTCGACGAACAAGTGGCCAGAAAGATGCCAAATTCATCGTTGTGCGAGTCGGTAAGGCAATCAACTATCAGAAGAAACGGCTTTGTCATTCAATATCGTACAGGCCTTTCGTTCAGTTTCCGTGCGGCAAAAATTGCCAATATGGACGAAGGGCTGGGACTTGTTCGTCCGCGGCGCCCTGCCCACGACTAATTGACCTTTGCACCCTTGAGCACCGACATTTAGCCAATGCTCTAATCACCGTCCGCAATGGCGCGCAGGGCATCGATATCGAGTATCTCGATCGCCCGCCACCGGAGCTGGATCAGGTTTTGGTCGGCGAGCTTGGCCAACGTCGAGCTGATGCTGCTGCGGGAAAGGCCCATCATACTGCCAAGCTGCTCCTGGCTCAGCTGAATTGACCGATCGCCCGAAATGTTGTCGCTGAATCGGCTGTCGGCAAGGCGGAGCAACGTTGCCGCGCATCGCTGGACCGAGGATGTGATCATCGCGTCGGAGGCAGCGGTTGTAAGGATGTCGAATTCTATCAAGAGCTCCTGAGCGATATGGCGCCACCAGGACGGGTTGGCATCGAGCATAGCGCGCAGCGGGCGTAGCGGCGCGTAGACTGCGGATACGGGGGTAACCGCAACCAGAGAGGCTCGGCGAGGCTGCCCCGAGAGGAGCGGCCCCACCCCTGTCCAGCACAATGCCCGGGCTGCATGGAACGGTGGTGAAGCCGGTGCACCCAGTGCCACTGTGAACGCTATTGAGCCTTCGGCAATGCCATAGATCCCGCCCGGTGGATCGCCTGCAGCATACAAGGGTTCATTTGCGGCATAGCGGCGCCAGACGCACAGCGACATCAGCGAGACCGAGAACGCGGTTGGCATGCGGGACAGCCACCCGCGCTCGATCAGCAAGGTTCGAGCCAAGGCTTCTTCCATTGGCGACACCTACCAGAGTTTCGCTTGGCGACAATCAACATGTCCAAATCTGCACATGTCTCATTGCGGCTAGTCCTATGTATCGATCGCAATTCAGACCAAAGACAGGAAACGCCCATGCCGATAAGGCTTTCTCGCCGCGCGCAGGCGTGGACGGCGCTGTCAAGCTCAGTCGTTGTTCTGGCGATTGCAGCACCGGTCAGCGCTGCGCCGGCGCCGGCGCCGGTGCAGACGCGCCTCGGCCCCCTCGCGCTCGACCATGGCCTGCCGACACCCGACACGCGGCAGAAGCTCTACGATGAACTCGATTTCCAGCGCGCGGTCCAGGCGGTGATCTGGGCCGAGCCGGCAATCAACAACGCGCTCTTCCAGCGCGGCATGGCCAAAGTCGGCGTGCCGAACCTAGGGGCAATGGTCTACAACGCACGAATGCATCCGGGCCAGGAAACGCTGACCCCGAACCAGTCGGTCGTTTATCTCTACGATTCAATCAATCTGAAGGACAGCGGTCCTGTCGTTCACACCGTTCCGCCCGGCCCCATCAATGCCGGTTTCTTCGATATGTGGATGCGGCCGGTGTACGACTTCGGCACGGTTGGGCCCAACAAGGGCCAGGGCGACCGAATTCTGATCGTGCCGCCAAGCTACACCGGCGCGCTCCCGGACGGATATCAGGTGGTGCGGCCCCGAACGAACCAGATTTTCTCGATCACACGACTGTCCGTCAAGGAGGGCATGACGCCCGAGCAGGCGACCGCGCTGTTCAAAACGGTCCAGACGTACCGCCTCGCCGATGCCGCCAACCCGCCGGAAAAGCCGCTGGTGCTGATGGGCGACCCGGCAACGGGCGGCAAGGCGTTTCGGATGAACCGGCCGACTGGCCTGGCCTATTGGCAACTTGTCCACGACATCATCGGTGGCGAGACGATCGAAGACCGCGATCGCATCATGCTCGGCACCATTGCCGAAATCGGGATCGCGCGCGGCAAGCCCTTCGCTCCGGATGCCCGGCTTCAAAAGTTGCTTGTCGAAGGCGAGACCGTCGGCAAACTGGCGATGATCAATGAAGCCTTCTCGCCGCGGTCGATCCCCGATGGCGTGAACAAGGATCTTTATCCCGGCACCCATTGGGAAAACATTCAACTTCTGCCCTCGATGACCCAGGAAGGGCCGGCTTCTACCTATGTGACCGGGCGCATGGTCGGATTTTATCAGGCCAATGGCGCGCAGTTTGCCTGGGACCCGCGTGATTTCCCGCCAGGCTTCGGTCAGAAATATGCGGCCGCATATCAGGACAAGAATGGTGACTGGCTGAAGGGCGAGACCGGCTATCGCTTGCGCGTTCCGCCAACGGTGCCGGTCGCCGACTTCTGGGCGCTGACGGTCTATGATGTGGAAACCCGTGCACTCATCGAGACGGCGCAGCACCGCGCCGAGATCAATCCCAACGTCAACAAGCTGAAGACCAACGCCGACGGTTCGATCGACCTGTTTTTTGGGCCGAAGCCGCCCGCCGGCATGGCGACCAACTGGGTCCAGACCGCACCGGGCCGGGCGTGGTTCCCCTACTTCCGCTGGTATGGCCCGACCGCTGCCTATTACGACAAGAGCTGGTCGTTGCCCGATTTCGAACCGCTGCCCTAGCCGCAGCAGCCGA
>JBBSOT010000320.1:0-6157 GCA_038259455.1 Hyphomicrobiales bacterium
GCGTCGAAGAGCAAAGGGGGCAAGACTTCTGCAGCCGGCAACGCCGCTGTGTCGAACTACCCGGGCAAGGTCGCCTCCAAGCTTCGCAGGGCATTGCGCTATCCAGCTGCTGCGAAGCGGCAGCGGTTGCGCGGGCAGGTGCGCGTGAGCTTCGTCGTTTCGGCCAGTGGAGCGGTCAGCTCGGCCCGCATCGTGTCGAGCTCCGGCTCGCCTGTTCTTGACCAGGCGGCGCTGGATACTGTGCGCCGCGCCGCGCCGTTTCCTGCCATTCCCAAAGCAGCGGGCCGCTCCAATTGGCCTTTTACCGTGCCGCTCGCTTTCTCTCGGTGAACTGGCCGATTGGTCACCGTGAAACGGGCATCAGTAACGCTACCCGCGAGATTTTCGGGTACGTGAAAACTTTTCCCGGTCTCGTGCGTTTGGCTGAACCCGTCATGCGAGACAAGATCATGCCAGACAAAACCCCAAAATCCGGCACCGCCAAGGGTGCCGCCGTCAAGCAGAAGAAAATCCAGCGCGGCATTGATGCTGTGGACAGGAAGAGGGAAGATGACTCTCCCAAAGAGCAGGCGGCAGCGCAGCTCGGCGGGCGCGCTTATCCCGCGCCGCCTTTTCCCAAGCAACATTTGGCCAAGCCAGGCGAGGAGCGAAAGGTCGACCCTGCGCCAATGTATGACGCGCCGTTCTACAAGGGGTCGGGCAAGCTGGAAGGAAAGGTAGCTTTGGTGACAGGTGGCGATTCAGGCATCGGCCGGGCGGTGGCCGTGCTGTTCGCGCGCGAAGGCGCGGATGTTGCTGTAGCCTATCTGACAGAGCATGAGGATGCGCACACGACCAAGGCAGCAGTCGAGGCAGAGGGCAAGCGCTGCATTCTGATATCGGGTGACGTGGCGCTGCGTGCCCATTGCATCAAGGCTGTCGCCCGCACGGTCAAGGAACTCGGCGGGCTCGACGTCTTGGTCAACAATGCCGCGTTCCAGATTCATGCGGCGAAGTTCGAGGACCTTACGCCCGAGCATTTCGACGCGACGCTGAAAACCAATCTCTACGGTTACTTCAACATGGCGCAGGCGTCTGTTCCGCACATGAAACCCGGCTCGGCAATCGTCAATACCGGTTCGATTACCGGCATTGAAGGATCAAAAGAGCTTGTCGACTATTCAATGTCGAAGGGCGGGATCCATGCCTTCACCCGTGCGCTGTCGGGCAACCTTCTACCGAAGGGTATTCGCGTCAATGCCGTGGCACCGGGGCCCGTCTGGACGCCCCTCAACCCGTCTGACCGCCAGGCCGGCGACGTGGCAGAGTTTGGCGCAAAGACGCCGATGAAGCGTCCTGCGCAGCCCGAGGAGATCGCGCCGGCCTACGTGTTCCTGGCGTCACCGCACTGCTCCAGCTACATTACCGGCGAGATCCTGCCGATCATTGGTGGCTACTGAGCCGGGCGATTATGTATTGGTGTCCTAGGGTGTGTTTGTAGCGCTCTGGCGAGGCTCGTCCCACCTCGGATATCTATTGCGTTGGTCAGCCGTTGGCCTCGGCAATTTTCTGCCGCTCAGGCGGACAGTGCAGAGCCCACAGTGTCGCTGCCGCAGATTTATTGTGCAGTGCAGCAACAAATCGGTCACGATGGCGTTTCATTAGAGTCGACTTCGGATGGTTGACCTGAAGGAGACGCACTCATGAGAAATCTGGCAGATACGATCGCACGGCTTTCGGCCAATCGAAACAGAAGCTTCGGTCCCGCCCCTGCGGGTTCCGATCGCCTTGCGGACATGCCTGAATTCGGTTCCAACCCCGGCCAGCTGGATGCGCGCTTGTTTGTACCGACTGGCCTCCGAAACAACGCGCCCCTGGTCGTCGTGCTGCACGGTTGTACGCAAGCTGCAGCTGGCTACGATCACGCAGCGGGTTGGTCGCGTCTAGCTGAGCAGGAAGGCTTTGCCGTGCTCTATCCTCAGCAGAGGCGATCAAACAACCCCAATCTCTGTTTCAACTGGTTCAATCCTGAAGACAGCAGGCGCGACGCTGGCGAAGCGCTTTCAATTCGACAGATGGTCGAGACAGTGAGGTCTACTCACCGCCTCGATCCAGAGCGAATTTTTGTCACCGGCCTTTCAGCTGGTGGCGCTATGGCCTCTGTAATGCTCGCAACCTATCCGCAGCTATTCGCTGGCGGTGCCATCATCGCTGGCCTGCCATATGCCATCGCGTCGTCGGTGCCAGAGGCTTTCGATCGAATGCGCGGACATGGCGCTCCCGAACGACCGGAGCTGCAGCGCAGACTGGCGAAGGCATCAGATCATGAAGGACCGTGGCCACGCATCTCTGTTTGGCATGGCAGTGCAGATCAGACAGTCGCCGTTTCGAACGCACTTCTGACGGTCGGCCAATGGCAGGAAGTGCATGGCGCAGCCGCTGAGCCGACACGGGAGGAAACGGTGGATGGACATCGGAGACTGGTCTGGCAAGACGATGAGGGCCTTGAGGCAATCGAGTATCATCTCGTACAGGGTATGCCGCATGGGACGCCTCTCGATACGGCCGACGGCCTAAGCAACAGCGCGCCCTACATGATCGATGCCGGCATATCCTCGACCTTGCATACTGCCAGGTTTTGGGGCCTGATTGACACCACCAAGGCGAAGTCAGACGCAAAGTCCCGGGCCCGAGCAGGGACGGTCGGCGTGCCCTTGGTGACACATTCACGACCTGCAAATCCGGCCAGCGAAACACCAGCCCGGGAAACATCGCTTGGTGGCGTGCATCAGATAATCAACGAAGCGCTGCGCAAGGCCGGACTTTTGAAGTGACGGACGAAGCAGCCTCAGACGTGGATGAGCGCATCAGCGCGAGCGCGCGATTTCGGGGGACATCCCGATGCAATAGATGCTCAATGGCAGCGTTCAATTGCCCGAAGAAGTCACGGCTTGAGCCTCGGCCGGTCGACCGGTGGCGACTGACGACATAAACAGGATACTGTACTCGACACTGCATTCTAATCGGGCCGATTTCCATGAACCCGCTCACCTCTCTCCAGCCTGATTACACTGCAATCGTATTTGGCGCCTCGGGCGGGATAGGCTCGGCGATTTCCGACATCGTGGGATCGGACCCTGCATGTGCCCGGTTAATCCGTATCTCGCGCCGCGATGACGCACCTTTTGACATCTGCGATGAGGCTTCCGTTATCGCAGCCGCGGCGCGCATCTCGGACAAGGTCGCGGAGGTCGATTTTATCTTCAACGCGATCGGCGGCCTGGTCATTGACGGCGTTGCGCCTGAAAAGACAATCCAGAGGCTCGATCCTGACGCAATGGCCAGGCAGTTTCGCGTGAACGCGATTGGTCCAGCATTGCTGATCAAGCATTTTTCGCCGTTCCTGCCGAAAAACCGGCGCAGCCTGTTCTGCACGCTGTCAGCGCGGGTCGGGTCAATCGGCGACAACCGACTGGGCGGCTGGATATCCTATCGGGCCGCAAAGGCGGCTCAGAACCAGATTGTCAGGACGGCCGCCATCGAGATTGCGAGAAGTCGTCCACTGGCAGTGCTTGCCGCACTCCATCCCGGCACCGTCGAGACGCATCTGTCCGACGCGTTTGCTGGCCGGCGCGAACGGCTTAAGCCCGATCAGTCGGCTGCAATGCTTCTTGACGTTCTGAACGGGCTCGCTCCGCAACAATCCGGCGGCTTCTTCGCCTATGACAAAAGTGCAATCGAGTGGTGACGCAGCTGACGCGCAAGATTTGCGCGGGTTAGGCGCTTCCTCCGGTTTAGACAGCGGAATAGTGAGTTGAGCGTTGTCAGGCCCTGCCGGTTCGGGCATTGCCTGTGCCGAGGCCGGACACTGCAACTATCCAACCGCACTCGCATCATCTCGCGCCAGAGTATCGACCGGCAGATCGATGCGCTCGATCGAAAACACCTGCTCCGGCATCGACCCGACCGCCGAAAGGCCGGACTATGGCTTTGCAGCAAGCACTGCCGTCCCGCGAACCTCGCGGACCAGAGACCCTTCACCGGCCCCCCTGATGTCGGCGGCATTGGCCTCGTCGGTGTCGATATGCATTTCGGTCACCGAATTGGCGCTGACGCGGATCAGGGTCCTGCCAAAGACAAGCCCGCGTTCCTCGTCGCCGATCCGGACGTCCACAATCATTCCGTCGGAGAGGCCAAGACGCACCGCGTCCGCAGGATTTGTATGGATGTGGCGGGCGGCAACGATCAGCCCGTCCGTTTCGAGCGTGCCGGCCTCACCGATGATGCGCACGGTCGGCGTTCCGTCGAGCTTGCCGCTGTCTCGCACGGGCGGGTCGATGCCGAGCGCAAAACCGTCGGTGCGCGAGACTTCGATCTGCGTGCGGGCCCGTTCCGGACCGAGGATGGCGACTCGCTCCAATCGCCCCTTCGGCCCCTCCAGCGTGACACGCTCGCTGGCCGCCCATTGCCCGGGCTGTCGCAGCGGGTGCGCCGGCGTCAACTGGTAGCGATCACCGAACAGCGCGTCGACGGCGGCGCGCGACAGGTGGACGTGGCGCGCCGATACCGCGACCGGGATCGCCTCGCCGGAAGGAGCCGTCACCGTCAATGCGTCAGCTGTCTCGCGCGCGATCATCAACTGCTCCGCGGTCTCCGTGACAATGACACGGACCCGCGAACCATAGGACTGGATCTGCGGGGCGGCATGATCACCGAGATCGGGCGACAGGTTGAGGTCATAGTCCAGTTTCAACCCCATGAATTCGAGACCGTCGCAGATGCGTCGGCGCATCGACGACGAGTTTTCCCCGATGCCTCCGGTGAAAACGACAGCGTCCAGTCCGCCCATCGCTGCCGCGTAGGCGCCGATATATTTGCGGACGCGATAGGCGAAGATTTCGATTGCCAGTTGCGCATCTGGGTTGCCTCCAGCGGCTTGATCCTCAAGTGCACGCATGTCGGAACTTCCGGTCAGGCCCTTGAGGCCGCTTTCGGAATAGAGCGTGTCTTCAATCGCATCCGTCACCATTCCCTTTTGACGCCCCAGGAAACCGAACAGGCCGGGGTCGACGTCGCCCGAGCGGGTGCCCATCACCAGGCCCTCGAGTGGAGTCATCCCCATAGAGGTATCGATACTCTCGCCATGGTCGATGGCACTGGCGCTGGCGCCGTTGCCAAGGTGGATGCTGACGATCTGCAGGTCGCGTAATGGAACGCCGATTTCCTCGGCGGCCCGCTGCGCCACATATTTGTGGGACGTTCCGTGAAAGCCGAACCGGCGCAGGCCGGCGTCACGCCAGTCCCTAGGCACTGCATAGGTGGTCGCGCGCGGCGGCATTGTTGCGTGGAAAGCGGTATCGAAAACGGCGACCTGGGGTACGCCCGGCCAGACCTTTCGGGCAATTCTGACGGCCAGGAGATTGGCCGGAAGGTGCAGAGGCGCCAAGGGCGTCATGGCCTTTATGGTCGCGATACTGGCATCATCGAGCACGGTCGCCTTCAAAAAGCGCTCGCCGCCATGCACGATCCGATGTCCCACCGCGTCGATCTCGCCCATTTCTCGCTCCTCGAGAATGCCGGGGAGGGCCTGAAGGAACGCGGCAATATCGCCGAACGGCGCATGTCCTGTCTCAATTTTTCCGCCGCTGACGATTTTGTAGACGCACTGGCCGCTTTCAAAGCGTTCATAGGTCGCCTTCAGCATCTCCACCGTGTTCTGGCGGTCGATCTTGAAGACCCCGAGCTTCACGCTTGAACTGCCACAATTCACAACAAGAATTTTCACGGTGTTCCCTTCAACCATGCACGCTCTAACACCTTGCCGGTTTGCGCGCACCGAAATCGATCGCATAGACTTATAACAACTGCCGGAGGTCGCGCGAGGGGGGCAGCAGGCCCGTGCCCGATGCAGACTGCGGTCAGTATACCGAAGCTGATGAGCATGTGTTGCCGTCGGATGCCTTGTCACTTGCGCCCACGTCGCCGATTGCTGGCGTGGAAGACCTCCGCGAGCCTGAACCAATCACAGCTTCACTCAATCCCGCCGAATACACCACGCCACGACGTCGGCGCATCTCCGCCTCTTACATGTGACAGGATGCGAACCGGCGACCACTGACATTGGAGGAGGCCCGGCCTCCACTTTCGTCGTTGATGCACCCTGCCACTTGAGCTATGA
>JBBSOT010000321.1:0-6144 GCA_038259455.1 Hyphomicrobiales bacterium
CCGGATCGAGATCATGTTCGGCCGCCTCAAAGACTGGAGGCGCGTCGCAACACGCTACGACAGGTGCTCAACCGTATTCCTGTCCGCCATCGCGCTCGCCGCTGCCGTCCTGTTCTGGCTATGAGTCCTGAGCCTAGCCCACCAACGAGAGCCGTAACCCAGATGGCTGTCATGTTCTGCCGCCAGACAAGCACAGCGCCCGATATCGTGGTGAGGCCGATCCAGAGCAGATTGAAACCATGCTGATTCAGCACCGCGGCCACGGCGGGATGATAATCTGCAGCAAGAAGAGCCGGATCCACCGCATCGGCAATTGCTGCAAATCCCTGTGCGGGAGGTTGGATGATCGTCATCACCCCGGCCAGCGTGTGAACAAGGCCCCAGACCAGCCACAGCACGGCGGCGATCTTCAAGGCTGCGGATTGCGGTCTGGACATATCGGCGTTCCTCTTGCGACTATTCCGTATCGGCAGTCCGGGGTGTCAGCTGGCTTTCAGCCGCCCGAGCAAATCCCCAAGCGCCGCGCGGTCTTCTGAGCGAACCAGCGTCCGGCCCTCGGCATCCCATGCCTCGTACCAGCGGCCAATCCCCAGCGTTCCGCGCAGATCAGCACCGAAATGCGGGGCCTTCTGGTCGGTCAGCATGTACGAAATAACTCGTGATCAACGCTTGTTCTTCTATGAAAACGAACTCGATCGCTATGCCGTGAACTCATATAGCGATGGTATCAAATTCCAACCAGATCGATCGATAGTGCTCGCTTTTCAGCGCGAGCAGCCAAGCGATCCCTCACTCGTCTGGATGCCGACGCCCGCTGGCGCGTTCAAATGCATCTTCCGCGCCTACCTGCCCGGTCAAGCAATCCGCGAAGGTCGCTGGACACCTCCGCCCATTGTCCCGAATGCATAGAAACTGATCGGAAAGGGCTCAGCCCATGATTGTGTCTGCTATTGTTGCTATTTTAGCCTTCATTCACGCCCGATGGCGCCGATAGCAATTTAATCATGACAAAAACACACGATATATAAAGTGAACACTATATTTCGAAGAATATTACAAAGCTCGGGCACGAGGACTTGGGTCACACAGGCGGTAAAGGCATCGCGGTCACCGGCCATGCCGGCGTGCGATGTTGGTGCTTCGCCTTGGGCGCCCGCTCCAACAAGATCGACACCATTCAGCTCATTCCATAGAAGAAAGCTATTGCTGGATGGAGCTTCGCGCATGCCGACCCTGCGACAATTCGAGTACCTCGTCGCTGTCGCCGATTCCCAAAACTTCGGTCGAGCGGCAGTTGCCTGCCATGTGTCGCAACCCACGCTCAGTCAGCAACTGCGCGCACTTGAGCAACGTCTCGGTGTGACATTGATCGAGCGAAATTCGTCGGGTGCGCAGCTGACGCCGATCGGCCGCGAGATCACGTATCGCGCGCGGCGTCTGATCGTCGAGGTCAAGGACATAAGCTCGCTCGCCCGGCGCTCTGGCGAGCTCGTCATCGGCACCCTGCGCCTTGGTGTCACCCCAACCCTAGGTCCCTACCTCTTGCAAAGGATCGTGGCAGCACTTCACCGCGAGCAGCCAGATCTGCGGCTGTATATCCGGGAGGGTATCCCAGAGGATCAGGCACTTGAACTTTCGCGTGGCTCCCTGGACATCCTTCTCGGCCCATTGCCGATCGTCGGGGACAGCCTCCACGTCATGCCATTGTTTCGCGAGCAATTGGCAATCGTCGCGGCTCCCAATCACCCGCTCTCACGACTGCCGGAACTGACGCTGCAAGACCTGGAGGGCGCGCAGGTTCTCAGCCTCGAGTCGCGCCACCACCTCCACCGCCAGGTCGCCGCGATCTGTTTGGACCTGGGAATGGTATTGCTCCGGGATTATGAGGGCACGAGCCTCGATTGCGTGCACCAGATGGCCGCCTCCGGGCTTGGGCTGGCTATTCTTCCGGAGCTATACATCGAGTCAGATGTCGGCGGACTGGCAGGGATCCAGGTGCTCCGACCGCAAGGATGGCACTACACCCGCCACATTGCAGCGGCCTGGCGGTCAGGTGCGGCGTATGGCGACGCGTATCGGGCAATTGCTGCACGCATTCAGACGGACGCTCAGCGGCTTGTTGGGGAAACCAATTCAATTTGATCTCACCCATAGGCTCAGGCTATCATCAACCTTGCAAAATTGGATTGGTATGCGCTCACAGCGTCCCGTAGATGTCCATTGCGGGCCGGGCCCCTCTGGCAGTTGTTATCCCTGATAACTGCGATGTCGGACCGCATCGGGCTGGCTCGATTCAAGTCGCCCCCATCCAGACTTGCGTCTTTGCCGGCCCGATCCTCGCATCATCACTTGGAGACCGGCCGTGACCGATTCAGATGAGCGCTTGTCGCAAACACTAACCCGGCTTGAGACCGAAATACGCAGCGAACAAAATTCGCGAGCACCCAATGCATGGTGGCTCTTGCGACTGAAAAAACTTCGGCTGGCGGCCAAGGATCGTTTGAGCCGATTGCGCGGGTTTCGCTCGCAGAGCATGGTCTGAGTCATGCGAAACCCTGCAACAGTTGCGGCGATGGCCTGCCCGGTCTGCTCGACCGGGCTTACGCTCTCCGATCGGTCGGGCATCGAGATCGATTATTGTCAAACCTGCCGAGGTGTTTGGCTCGACCGAGGCGAACTCGACAAGATTATTGAACGAAGCAGTTCTTACATCGAACCAAAACACCAAGCTGGGGACGACAGACGGCCGCATGAGAGGCGCATCGGCTATACCAGCGACGATGATGACGATCGCTACCGCCGGAAAAGCCGGAAGAAATCGTTTTTTTCAGAATTGTTCGACTGACTTCGAAACCGCACCCGGTGATACCCGTGGCAACGTCCATTTGGTGAATGCGGTCGGTTCTTTGACTTGGCTGCTCTTTTTCGGGTCGGGCCAAGACAACGGCCAACCCCGGTGACATGCTGACCATGGAGCGGACACCAACCGCAGCTGCTGTCCGCAAGTGGCCCTCATCCGGCTGCGCACCTGCGAGGGAATGGCCGTTGCTCGGGCGAACGGGAAACTGAAGGGCAAGAAGCCGAAGCTGTCCCCCATGCAGAGCAGGGATCTGCCCCGGATGCACGACACAGGCGACTATTCGATCAGCGATCTCGGCGACGTGTTCAAGGTGTCCAGGCCAACCATCCATCGACCACCGGCACGGCAGCCGGCGACGGTTCGACCGTTCAAGTCTTCTGTGGCTGCCGCAGCCGATCACAGGTTGCCGATGACGAGATAGCCCGCCATGAGAGGATCGATGAGTTCGCCGATCTTCCCTCCGTTCACAGTCAACGGCGCATGATCGATCCGCCGTCGCTGCACGCCATCGCGGCCATGGTTCTCACCGGCGCCATGTTCTACGCCTTTGCCGCAGGCAAGCTGAAGGTGGAGATCATCTGCCTGCTGATGCTCAGCGTCATCGCACTCGGCCTCTACTGGTTCCCCCTCCCCGGCCAGGCCCCGTCGGACGGGCTCAAGCTCGCCTTCGAAGGCTTCGGCCATTACGCGCTCATCACCATCTGCGCGCTCATGATCCTCGGCCGCGGCCTCGTCGTCACCGGCGCCCTCGAGCCGGTGGTGCAGCAGCTCACCAGGGTCTGGCGCTTCAACAAGCAGCTCGGCCTGCTCGTCACGCTGATGCTGGCCATGCTGATGAGCATGTTCGTCAACGACACGCCGGTGCTGGTGCTGCTTCTCCCCATCCTCGTCACGCTGGCCACCCGCGGCGGCATGCCGGCGTCGCGCACCCTCATTCCGGTCAACAGCGCGGTGCTCATCGGCGGCATGGCCACCACCATCGGCACCTCGACCAACCTGCTGGTCGTCTCGCTCGCCACCGATCTGGGCATGCCGGCGATGAGCGTCTTCCATTTCACCCCGCTGGTCATCGCCGCCGCTGCCGTGGCACTGCCGTTCATGTGGCTGGTGATGCCGCGGCTGCTGCCCGACAATTCGCCCGAAGCCGGCCATAGCCCCCGCCGTTTCCGCGCCATGCTGCGCCTGGGCAGCGCATCGCCCGCCCTTGGCAAAACACTGCAAACCGCGCTGGGCACCGCCGTTGAAGGCGTGGACATCATCGCGGCACCCGAAGCCCCGCTGGCCGCATTCGATCGCATTGTCATCTCCGCCTCGCACGAGGCCATCGAGGATGTCATGCGCAAGCTCGGCGCCAACAGCGCACCGCTGGTGTTGCTCGATCGGCTCAATGCACGCTCAAAGGCATCGGGCGAAGATCTGGCAGTCGTCGAGCTGTCGGTGGCGCGCGACTCCGCCCTCATCGGCCGCTGGATCGCCTCGTCGGGCATCGCGCTCACCCATGATGTGGCGGTCATCGCCGTCCACCACGCCCGGCCCGAGTTGATCAACGATGCCAACGAGCCGCCGCTTGCCGTCGGAGACATCATCCTCGCCACCGGCACTCTCACCGATCTCTCGCGCCTGGCCCGCGAGGAGGGTCTGCTCATGCTCGATGGCTACAAGGAAGTGCCGCGCACCGCCAAGGCACCGCTGGCGCTCGCCATCATGGCGGGTGCGGTGGCCAGCGCCAGCCTCGGGCTGCTACCCATCGCCATCTCGGCCCTTGGCGGCGCCATCCTGATGTTCGTCACCGGCTGTGTGCGCTTCGATCGGGTGGGCCGCGCGCTGTCCGCCAATGTCATCGTGCTGGTCGCTGCCAGCATCGCCGTCGGCCGCGTCATCCTCGAAAGCGGTGCTGCGGCCTGGCTTGGTCAGGTCATGGCGCTGGGGCTCACACATCTGCCGGCCGGCGCCGTGCTGGCAGCGGTCATGGTGTTCGTCACCGTGCTCACCAATTTCGCGTCCAACACCACCGCCGCCGCCGTCGGCACCCCCATCGCCTTCAGCCTCGCCCAGGCGCTGTCGGTCCCGGTCGAGCCACTCGTGCTCGCCGTGCTGTTCGGCTGCAACCTCTGCTATGCCACCCCGGTCGCCTATCAGACCAACATGATGATCATGTCGGCCGGCGACTACAAGTTCGGGGACTATACCCGCACCGGCCTGCCGCTGGTGCTCATCATGATCATCACCCTCTCGGGCCTACTGGTGCTGCGCTACGGCCTTTATTGAGCCGCAGGCTTCTAAAGGGTGAATGACCGGAATTGGTGAATTGCGGACGGCGTGTTTTTGGGGCGGGAGTTTGAAAAGCTGCCTCTCCAGTGCGCCCACTCTCTTGTCTTGGAACCCTCCGCACCGTACCTTCCAGTTGCTACGCTGTTTAATACGGGGGCAACCGGTGTTTGACTCGATTGGTGCATTCGCGAAGCAATTCACCCCGATAGATGGCGGGTATCTCTACTCTTCCTCTACAAAAGGTGGCGGCAAACTTGTAACCGCCGACGAGTATGAGCAGCTAATCGAAGGCTGGCGCAAAGTCGCCGGGCGCCGCGGTTTGTACAAGGTCGTTGGTATTGTCACGGTGTTGATCGTCGTTTGGACCGCCATTTCAGGATCATTGTTGCTGCCCGATTGGTCCAACTCGGTCGTTATTACTGCAACCGGCATTGCTACGCCAGCGTGGCTATTCTGGGCCAGTCTTGCCCCGTATCGTCTTGTTCGGAACCGGCCCGCGATAGCCCCTCCTAGGCCGGTTTCAGAGGCAAAGCGTCAAGCTCGCGCCTTGCTCAATTGGCGCTTTATTGTCTTCGCGCTTCTGTTTAGCGGAGTTGCCTTCCTACTCTCGATCAACTTGCCGGAGCGGGATTTCAAATCATGGGCTTGGCCGCTCGGAAGTGGACTGTTTTTTGTCTCCTATCTCTGGATTGCCATTCAGAAGTTTCGGGATAGCTAGGCTTCTCGCTTTTAGTGCACGGGCAAGCCCCCAATGTCCGCTAATGGGTCAGCGCTTAGGTCCACCGAACAGCAAGGGATGGGGCGGCAGCAGTCGCTCCCATGTCATAGCTTCACGACCAAGCCCTCACTTGCCGCTGAACGCCGTTGGCCGCTTCTGCAGGAACGCCGAAACCCCCTCCACGAAGTCCGCCGTCCGCCCCGCCTGCAGCTGGTTCTGCCGCTCGACCATCAGCGCCTGCGTCAGCGGCAGGTCGAGGCAGGCACGAATGCCTTGGCGGATCAGCGCATAAGCA
>JBBSOT010000322.1:0-6132 GCA_038259455.1 Hyphomicrobiales bacterium
ACCATCTCGGCGCGCAGTTCATCGGCCTTGGGAATCTTCGAAAGCCGCTCGTCTGCGGTGCGCCTGTCGTTTTCGAGTTCGAGCAGGTTCTGGAATACCGGGAAGCCGCTGTCGGCGCGCGATATCCTGAAGCTGTCCATGAAGCCCAGCCGATTGCGCCAGCAGGAGAACGAGATCTCCAGCCGCGCGATGTACTCGGCGACTATCTTGGCGACGATGCCATGGCGGTAGAGCGGCGAGCGGTCGTCGCGCATGAAGATTTCAAGCCCGCGAAGGGCTGCCGAAATCGCATCGAAATAGCGCGCGGCGGCATCATTTTCGGGTGTCATGCAGATCGATCCGGGACAGCCTTGACGTCTCAGGTCTGCACGTAATCGGAGGCGTTGTGCTTGCGCATGACCTCCTCGAAACGGCGCGCGAAAGCGTCGTCGGCCAGCTTCTTGCGGCGCTGGATGTCGGCGGTCGCCACCATGTTCTTCTCATGCAGTTCCAGCAGGTCGCCGATGTGCTTCTGCGATGCGGCGCCGATGCCGGCCATGGTTTCCTCGGCGGTGTTGTCGACCTTGCTGCCCAGGGTGTTGATCTTGTGCGCCACGTCCTGCTGGGCGGCCGTCTTCAATGAATCTTCCAGCGCCTTGTAGAGCACGATGCGCTGCTCGGTATCGATGGTCAGCTTGTTGATCAGCGTGTTTTGCGCCGCAATCTGGTTGTTCAGCGAGTCCACGAAGGTCTGGAACATCGATGTATAGCGCTCCAGCGTCTGGCTCTCGGCCAGCAGTTCCTGCTCCTTGGCCTGCTTCTCATTATACTCGGTCGCCAGCTTGGAACGTTCGCTTTCAAGGTCCGCGCGATCCTTCTGGCTGGTCGATGCGGCGATCCGGTTCTCAACGTCAAGCAGTATGGGGTTCAGTTCCTCGATGCGCTTCTGCACTGCCTCAAGGGTTGTCATCGTCGTCTTGCGGCGTTCGATAACCTGCGAAAGACTGGTCTCGGACGTCTTGTAGCGCTGGTCGAGCACTTCCTTCTGCGCCTTCAATATGCCGACGATCGTGTCGGACTTCGCCAGCAGTTCCTGCAGGTTGCCCGCCAGCGACATGTTGCGCACCCGCTCGGTGCGCATGCGCTGCTTGGACTCGTTGGAGAAGATGCCGATGAAGGTTTCCCAGCCGGTGAAGCTCTTCATGTTCTCGAACTCGGTGCCGAACACGTTGGTCGCGTCCTCGAGCCCGATGATCAGGTCGGCAATATTGCCTTCCATCACCTTTTGCTGGGTCAGCACATCTTCGATGCGGGCATTCTCGATGTCGAAGTCTACCGAGCCGATCTTCTCGTCCGACTTGGCGAATTTTTCGAGCACGATGCCGGACTGGTCGATCTTGGAGCGCATCTCCTCGACGACCTTCTTGGTTTTGGCGATCTCGGCATCGAAGTTTCGCATTGTCGCCATCTTGGCTCTCCCAGGCTTCGTAGGTCAGCGGGAATATATGGGGCCAACGCAGCGATTGAAAGACAAGAACGGCGCAACCGTCCGAAAACAGGCAAGCTTCGAAACGTCTAACCGCTCGCCGCAACAGCGCCTGTTGTCGCTTTGCAATCACCGCGTGCCGCAAGCCGACCGCTCGAAACCCTTGAACCGGCGCGAAAATGATGTTTGTTTCGCGCCATCCGGCGGGATGGCTTGCGCAGAACCGTCCGGCCCTGAGAATTTCAATGGGAGAATGTCCATGTCGCATATGAAAACAATCGCCGCCAGCATCGGTCTGGCGGCTCTTCTTTCCTCCACTGCTGCCTTCGCATCCGATCCTGAAAGCTGCAAGACCGTACGGCTCTCGGATGTCGGCTGGACCGATATCCAGGCAACCACCGGCGTCGCGTCGGTGCTGCTTGAAGCGCTCGGCTACGAGCCGGATGTCAAGGTCCTGTCGGTCCCGGTCACCTATGCTTCGCTCAAGAACAACGATCTCGACGTGTTCCTCGGCAACTGGATGCCGTCGATGACGGCCGATATCAAGGAGTACACCGACGAAGGTTCGGTCGAGACGATCAGCCAGAACCTCGAGGGCGCTGGCTACGGCATCGTCGTCCCGACCTATGTTGCAGACGGCGGCGTCAAGAGCCTGACCGACATCGGCAAGTTCAAGGACAAGTTCAACGGCAAGCTGTACGGCATCGAGGCCGGCAATGACGGCAACCGCATCATGCTCGACATGATCAAGGACCCGGCCAACGGGCTTGAGGGTTTTGACCTCGTCGAATCCTCGGAGGCCGGCATGCTGACCCAGGCCGAGCAGTCCATGAAGAACAATGAGTGGATCGCCTTCCTCGGCTGGACCCCGCATCCGATCATGGGCGAGATGAAGATCACCTATCTCGATGGCATGGGCGATTCAGGCTTCGGCGCCGCCACCGTTCATACCAACGTCCGCAAGGGTTATCTCGAAGAGTGCCCGAATGTCGGCAAGTTCATCGGCAATCTGAAGTTCTCCCTGTCGAGCGAGAACGCCATGATGGACGAAATCCTCAAGGGTGCCGACGCCAATACCGCGGCGACCGCGTGGCTGAAAGCCAATCCGGATGCCATCGCCCCATGGCTCGAAGGCGTCACCACATTTGACGGCGGCGATGCGTCCGCCGCCGCGAAGTCGTCGCTCGGCATGTAAGTCTGCAAGCCAGGAAACATCACAATCAAGGGCAGCCGGAACATGTTCCGGCTGCCCTTTCCGTTTAGCCGTGCAATGATAGACTAACGCACGAGGTACATTCCGCGCGAGGGGGCGACATGGATCCGGTTTCCAAATTTCTGGTCGATTACAAGATTCCGATCGGGGCCTGGGGCAAGGACTTTTTCGAGTTCCTCACCGACAATTTCAACACCTTCTTTCGCGCGTTCTCCAACGGCCTGAACTTCCTGCTCGAAGGCATGGTCGACATTCTTTTGATGATGCCGCCCGTCGTCCTTGCCTTGGTCATCGCCGGCATCGCTTACCTTCTCCAGCGGTCCAGGCCACTGGCGCTCGGCGTCTTTCTCGGCCTCGCCTTCATCATCAACCAGAACCTCTGGCAGCAGACCGTCGAAACACTGGTGCTTGTCGTCGCCGCAGCCGCCATGTCCATGGCCATTGGCGTTCCGATGGGCATCTGGGCCGCGCACAAGCCGAAGGTTTACCGTGTGTTGCTGCCGGTCCTGGACCTCATGCAGACCCTGCCTACCTTCGTCTATCTCATCCCGGTCCTGACCCTGTTCGGTCTGGGCAATGCGCCGGGCCTTATCGTCACCATCATCTTCGTCATCCCCACTTCGGTCCGGCTTACCCATCTCGGCGTCACTTCGGTACCGACCGCCATCATCGAGGCCGGCCAGGCCTTCGGCGCCACCAGGCGGCAATTGCTGTGGAAGGTGGAACTGCCCTCGGCGCTGCCGACCATAATGGCGGGCCTCACCCAGTCGATCATGCTGTCGCTGTCGATGGTGGTGTTTGCGGCGCTGATCGGCGCCGGCGGCCTGGGCACCGAAATCAACCGCGCGCTTGGCTCGCGCAAGATCGACCTTGGCCTCGAAGCGGGGCTGGCCATCGTCATCCTGGCGATCATTCTCGACCGGGCAACCAGGATCGGCGTTGGAGGCAAGAAATGAGCGTCGCAGTCGAATTCAAGAATGTCGACATCATGTTCGGCGACGATACGCGCGCCGCAATCGCCATGCTCGACAAGGGCGCCGACCGCGCCGAGATCCTCGAAAAGACCGGCAATGTGCTGGGCTGCGCCGGTGCCAATCTCACCGTTCAGGAAGGCGAAATTTCCGTGTTGATGGGCCTGTCCGGCTCCGGCAAGTCCACCTTGTTGCGCGCCGTTAACGGTCTCAACGAGGTTACGCGCGGCGAAGTCATTGTGCATGATGGCGACTGGTCGGCCGATGTGGCTTCCTGTTCAGCCCAGGAACTGCGCAAGATCCGTCGCGAATGCGTCGCCATGGTGTTCCAGCAGTTCGGCCTCCTGCCCTGGCGCACAGTGGAAGAAAATGTCGGCTTTGGCCTCGAACTTGCCGGTGTGCCCGAGAAGGAACGCAAGGAGCGCGTCGCCAGGCAGCTTGAACTCGTGCATCTCGACCAATGGGCCAGGAAATATGCGCACGAACTGTCAGGCGGCATGCAGCAGCGTGTCGGGCTGGCCCGCGCTTTCGCCACCGAAGCGCCGATCCTCCTCATGGATGAGCCGTTTTCGGCGCTCGATCCCCTGATCCGCACCAAGCTTCAGGATGAGTTGCTGCAGCTTCAGGCCGAATTGAAGAAGACCATCATCTTCGTCAGCCACGATCTCGAGGACGCGCTGAAGATCGGCACCACCATAACAATCATGGAAGGCGGGCGCATCGTCCAGAGCGGCACGCCCGAAGACATCGTGCTGAAGCCTGCCAATGACTATGTGCGCGACTTCATTGCCAATGTGAATCCGCTCTCGGTGCTGACCGCCTGGAACGTGATGCGCGACAAGCGCGACCTCGAAAGCGCTGGCGAGGGCGGCTGGCTGTGGCTCGACCGGCGTGAAACGACGCGCTTCAAGATCGACGAGAAGGGTCTAGTTGTCGCCGCCGAGCGCAATGGTGAACCTGCAATCTGGGTCTCGTGCGATCCCATAGAGACGCTTCCCGAAGAGGCGCACGAGGTCTATTGGGCCAATCCGGGCACGTCGCTCAAGGCGGTCATGCTGGCCATGCACCGCTCGCAGACCGCACCCGTGGCGTTGTTCGACGAGGCTTCCCGCTTCATGGGCGCCATCGGCGTCCGCGACGTGCTGAGCGCGGTGCTTCGGCGTTAGGGACACCCCAGCCGCATGCAGGAATAGCCATGACCCGATCGCTCGATCACAAAGCGTGGATAAATTCTTGCCCCGGCGCTCCGCGATGCCTTGCGGATCAAGGTCCCGAGCCCAAAACGTCAACTTTCTTATCCACGCCCCCGCCACCTCCCTTATCCTTGCTGGCAGTTTCTCCCGCCGGGAACGCCGATCATGACGGTGGTTTGCGGGGAGGAACCGGCGCCTCCGGTGGCGGGCTATCGTGGCCTGTCGCCCGGGGAGGTTCCGTCCAGAGGTTCCCCTGGGGGTACTAAGGCCCCCGCGCGCCGGAGATAAAGGCGCACATCGCCCGCCTGGCATAGCATTACAGGGGCGGGACGCAGCGGAACGGACGGGATCAGAAATCGCCGGATCGGCGGGTCGCAAGACCGCCTTTCAATACTTCTAGACTGCGGTCCCGACCCGCCGGTCTTCCCGATTGCCAGCAATGGCCAGACCGGAAACGGGGCGTGGCTCCGAACCCGTTTGGCCTAGGCTCAGGGCGGAAAAATACCGGCCCGCCACAGCACCCGTCTTGAAACCTCACGGGATGCGGTTTACCCCCTCAGCGCATAGTCAGGGAACCGTCCAACATGCTCGACATCAAATGGATTCGCGATAATCCGGCCGTTCTCGCCGAGGCTCTTGAGAAGCGGCAATGGTCGGCCGAGGATGCCCAGGCCAAGGTCGATGAGTTGATCCGCCTGGACGAGGATCGCCGTGCTCATCTTGGCAAGCTGCAGGAAAAGCAGGAACGCCGCAATTCCGCCTCGCGCGAGATCGGCAACGCCATGCGCGACAAGGACATGACGCTTGCCGAGACGCTCAAGGCAGAAGTCGGCGAGATCAAGGCCTACCTGTCGAGCGCCGAGGCCGAAGAGCGCCGGCTCGACAAGGTTCTGGACGATGCGCTGGCCGAACTCCCCAACATTCCCGCCGCCGACGTGCCGGTCGGGGCCGACGAGAAGGACAATGTGCTGAAGCACAAGGTCGGTAAGACGCCCGAGCGCCCGAACTGGGTGAAGGAACACTATGAGCTCGGCGAGGCCCTCGGCCAGATGGATTTCGAGCGCGCCGCCAAACTCTCGGGCAGCCGCTTCACCGTGCTCAAGGGCCAACTGGCGCGGCTCGAGCGCGCGCTCGGGCAATTCATGCTCGACCTGCACACGACCGAGCACGGCTACACCGAGGTTCAGGTGCCGCTGATGGTGCGCGACGAGGCCATGTACGGCACCGGGCAGCTGCCGAAGTTTGCCGAAGATCTTTATCTTGCGGCGGGGAGTCCCACTAAATCTGATG
>JBBSOT010000323.1:0-6131 GCA_038259455.1 Hyphomicrobiales bacterium
CTAAGAACTCGATGAGGCTCCGATGGTTCCCGGTCTTGTCTGCGTCACGTTGACGTGCCTTTGCGCCTTACGCGCCAGGTCGAGGGCATCACTCTCGGGCAAAAGTCCATCTTAGGGCGAACGCGATATTCATTGTGCTCTCAAGACACTTGAACCAGACAATCGCGAACGTCCGCTCAAAGTCGGCGCTGCCAAAGCAACGTCGCATCAGCATCGGGCAGCTTTCCGCTCTTCATTCCAAAGCCTCCCTGGCAACTCAAAGCGGATCATCGCAGCCTGCGCTACACAACGCGGCTGACGGATTTGCCGGTGGTCCGGTGAAGGCAGGAAAAGGAAAAGCTGGCAGGACGCCGGGATGCCTAAAAGTCCTCTGGACGGTAGGGAAAGCCTTCGGCAATAGTCGGGCCCCCGGTCTCGGCCTCGGAAAACTGCGGATAGGGAACGGCGGGGCCGTAGGCCACGCCGTCTCTTTCAACGAGGCCAAGTAACCCGACAGCCAGGCGTGGTGGATCCCGGATCGCGCGATGAGGCGGCGCAGCCAGCGCGGCGCGGCCTTCCGGGCATAACCGTGCAAATAGGCGCGGTGATAAATCGAGGCCATGGCGGCTGGCTCCATCAGTTCAGAACAAGGCGGAGCCTGCCGCAAAGGACGCTCCAACCTCGGCGGTTACTTGCGGCGCGAAACAACGCCGTCCGGTGTGAAGCCGTCAAAGCTGGCCTCGGTCTCCCGGGACATGCGGCCGCCGTCAGCGGACACGACAATCCTGGTGTCGGGTGTGAAGCGGAAAATCTCGCCGGTCCCTTCAAGGTGGGTTTTCTGGAAGTCCCTCTCGACCACTACGCTGCCGTCCGGATCGACGCGGATCACGGTGCCATCGACCTTAATCTGAATCTGATGATCGTCGATAATGACACCTGACCAGCCCAGATCGCGGTCGCGCCGGATCACGATTTTATCCGAGTGCATCTTGATCTGAACGTCGGCGCCATTGTCGTCTGCGGCACGCATGATGACAACGGCCTCCTGATCTTCAGGCTTTGCCAGCAGGCGGGCAAATGCCTCCTTCGGACGCCAGAAAAAGGGGGCATCCCGCTTTGTCTTGTTCTTGTTCTTATGGAAGGCAATCAACAGCTCGGCGGACTGCCAGACAGCCTGAACTGACGTTGAAACAAGGGACATGAGCGCGGCCTTCTTGACTGGATTACCATAGGTTGACTCTAGCATGTAGCTTGATTTTTCTCGATGAAATAAGGGTCCTAAGGTGAATTTGCGCCTTGAAATCTGCCCGCTTGTGCGGCGTGGAACGCTGTTATTGCGGCGGTGATGCTTTCCGCCATGTCGTCATATTCTGCCACAATATCGGACAGGCTGCGCCGCATCGCGGGCGCGGCATATTCCGGGGTTTCTCCGATCTCGGCGCATGGTGCGTGGGCGTTCATGGCTCGGCCCCTTCGGCTGCGGGCATGTAAAGCGGTTCGATGTTTGCGACCTGAACCATCACGGCCATATCGCGCTGGCGCATTTGGCCGGAACCGGCGCGGTAGTTTTCGCGGATCGTGACGCTGTAGGTGTCAAGGTCAGCGGTCGGGGCGATGCTGTATCGCTTGGCCGATGCGCCCCGCTTGATCCAGATTGCGCCATAGTCCGGAACCTGGGCGGGCATGGCTGCGACGTAGGGGGCAAAGTCTTTCCGCAGATACTCGATGCCCTCCACGATGTTGCGCTTATCGGCGGCGGTGATGTGCCGCCCTTTAATGAGCGACACGGCGGCTTTCCTGGTGCTGGTCATGCCAGATCCTCCGCCTTGGTGATTTTGCCGGTGGATCCGATGAAGCGGCCACCCGACTGGTTGGTCATGCCGGTTTTCAGAATGTCGGTCGGCGTCATGTTCGGCGGAAAAATCGTTGCCTCGCCTTTGTCGGTGCAGACGAAAATCCAGCCTCCCGTTCCATGATCCTTGCGGTATTGGATCGCCTCGGCTTCGTTGTCGAAGTGGTGGATGCTGCGGCGGCTGCAAGTCGGCTGCGCGGCGGCGGTGCGCATCGGGGCTTTGGTCTCGGTCCAGTCCGCCGCCCAAATATCCATCGTGGCAACGGTGTCGCCTTCGGGGTTCTTCAAGGTCAGAACGGGCCTGGATGGTGCTGCGCGGTGGTGATCGAGGCCGACGATATGCAAGGCAGATTCGTTCGTGCCATAGACCGCCTGCGGCTGGGTGCTGCCTTCGTAGTCCAGCTGCAAAGTGAAAAGACGTGTGGTCATGGGTTTCGCTCCTGTGGCGTTGCCCCACCTCTGCGGGCGGGGCTGAATGGGGGGATCAGATGCAATTCGCGGCGTAGGCGGCGGCATCCTCGTAGCGCAGGATCGGGTCACCGGTTTCCGTCCAGCCGCCCCAGCAGGGGCCGACAAAACCCAACATCGTCGGGTGTCCCTGCAACTTGGCGCTGGTGCGCGGATTAGAGGAAATGCCGGTGATTTCGGCGTAATTGTCAGCCGCCCATGTCGTCAGGCAATCCGCGAAAACTGCGGTTTCGCCTTCGTCGCCGGTCGTGACGATCTGGTAAGCCATGGTCTTTGGTCCTTTGTGGTGGTGCCACGTTCCCGGTCTGAATGCCGAAAATCGGGGCGGGGTTTCTGGCGAGGACGCGCTGTGCGCGCCCCTCTCCTGAAAACCTGCCTCCCGGCGAGGGCAGGGGGGGAACCGCCGCAATGAGAAAATCAAGCGGACAAGGGGGTGGTGCGGCCCGCAGCCATAGCGCGAGGACACGGCCCCGCAGGACGCGCAGCATTTTACTGTTGCGGTGGGGGACCGGCGGTCCCCTTCTTTCTTTCTTTTCTTAGCGGCGCAGCGGCGTTCGGCGCAGTCCGAACCCCGCGCCGGGCGCCAGCGATCGTTCCTTGACAGCGGTCTCTCAAGTCAAGCGCATTGTCGCTCTCTGGCAGTGATCGAATAAATCGTGATCGCGATGAGGCATCAAAGGTTTAGTTTGGACCCTCTTTTACTGAATGCTGTATCGGCTCGGTCCTTTCCTTGGCAGGCTTATGCGCAAGTTCCGGGTCGCGATTTGAGTGGGCGTCATCGTAGGAAATGATTTGAGATAACACCGGCGAGGATCACCATGAGAAATGCATCACGACCAGCACCAACATCGAGCCCGGCCTTCTCAATGGGTTCCGTCGAATGGGCGATGCTACTCCTGCTCTCGGTTCTGTGGGGGGGCTCTTTCTTCTTTGTGGGTGTGGCTGTTAAAGATCTTCCAACGCTGACGATCGTGGTGTTGCGCGTCGGTCTGGCGGCTGTGGTGCTCTGGGGTGTAATTGCCGTTCTTAGAAGACCCCTTCCGCGCAATCGTCATGCATGGATCGCGTTCCTCGGCATGGGGGTCCTGAACAACGTCATTCCGTTCGGTCTGATAGTCTGGGGCCAGCAGACCATCGCCTCCGGCCTCGCCTCGATCCTCAACGCAACAACACCCCTCTTCACCGTCGCGGTGGCGGGGCTTCTGCTCTCAGACGAACGGATCAACGGCCGCAAACTCATGGGCGTCGCCGCTGGATTTACCGGCGTGGTGGTCATGATCGGGCCTGGAGCCTTGTCAGGACTCGGAACCGATGGGCTGGCCCAGATCGCTTGCCTCGGTGGTGCCTTGTCCTACGCCTTTGCCGGTGTATTTGGACGGCGCTTCAAGCGACTTGGGGTCGATCCTATCGTCGTGGCCGCGGGCCAGGTAACAGGCTCTACCCTCGTACTTGCCCCACTTGCTCTCGCCATCGACCGTCCATGGGGTCTCTCGATGCCAGCGCCCTCGACCTGGGCGGCGATCGTTGGTCTCGCCATCCTTTCAACGGCTCTCGCCTATATCCTCTACTTCCAAATTCTCCAGCGCGCCGGGGCAACCAACCTTCTTCTCGTCACATTCCTCATACCCATTTCTGCGATCGCTCTTGGTGTTCTCGTCTTGGGGGAACGTCTGAGCGGCCCGGAAATTGCGGGAATGGCGCTCATTGGGGCAGGACTGCTCGCAATCGATGGCCGGGTGCTGGACATCGGCAGAAGGCGGTCGGCGGACTCCCATGTCAATCTCTGACGGTAAGTCCGGTTTGTCTAACCTTCCGGCCTTCGAACATAGCGCAACGCACATCAGATTTTAGCGGTACGTGGGCACGCACCGTGATCGAGGCAAAAGCTCTCACGAGCAAGATCGAGGCCATCGCTTGCCGTTATCAGTTCTTTCAGACCACCGCCGGGCACATGGTTCCTTCCGAGGTCAGACGTGCCGCCTCAACATTGGCTTCGCTGGTACCGCCTCAATGTCACATCCGCGCGGTCTTGATGGCCGCAACGATCGCTACGAGGTCAGTGACCGTCGTCCCGGCAGGGACCTTCCGCCGAAGCGGAACCGAAATCGTCAATCCGAGGTTCAGGTTGGCTGAGCCTTCGTCGGCTCGTTGGAATAGACGAATTCTGTGCCGTCACTCCAGACTGCATGCATGATCGTCGCGAGTTTCCGGGCGACTGCTATGGCGGCCCGCTTGAAACCCACGCGCTTGTAAAGGCGAACGCCCCACGCCTTCAGCCGTGACCATTTTACGATCCTTGTGATGATCGTGCCTGCGGCTTCATAGAGATAGGATCTAAGTATCGGATCCGGGGCGGGGCCGATGCCGGCGGTCCATTGGCCATCTCCGGATTGTCGGACCCTCGGTGTCAGCCCGAGATATGCCCCGACTTTTGCCGATGAGGTAAAGCGGGCGGGATCCTCGATCGCGGACATGTAACGTAAAGCGACCAGGTATCCAACACCCGGGATCGTCATAAGCCGACGAGCATCGCTGTCGTTCTTCGCGATATCTCGCAGTTCAATCTCATAGGCGTCGATCTCCGTTTCAAGGGCATGAAAGGCATTGAGCAGGGGGGTCAACATCTTGGCTGCCATCGGGTTATCTGCAGCAATTTGGCAAAGTATTTCTGCGAACTTGGTCGTGGCGGTGCTGCCGGAGAATAAGCCGAAGACCTTCACGATCCCCCGCATCTGGTTGAGAATATCCTTTCGGCACTGCCGAAGCTGGTACCGCCCATTCATCATCGACCGGATATGCTGAGCATCCACGGTCCGAACGTAAGCTTCTTTGTACCATCCAATTCGCATCAGTTCTGCCAGTCCCTGGGCATCGTTGCGATCAGTCTTGTTGTGGCGCATTGACAGTGCTCTGTTGGCGTGGCGGGCGTCGATACAGGTCACCGCAACGCCTCGCTTCCGGAGCTCTCGCCAGAGCCAGGGCGTCGTCGCACCTGTTTCGATAGCAATACTCGAACAGCCGGGTGCACGTTCTCTCAGGAGTTTCTCAAGGGCATCAGGGTCTGAAACGACCACGCCCTCGAAAACACGGCTTCCAGATTGATCCAAGACACAGACATGCGTCTCAGCCAGAGATACGTCGAGGCCGACGTAGAGGGCAGGGGTAGTGTCATACATTGCGCTTCTCCGTTATCAGCTTCATTGCAACAACGATTGAGGCAGAGTGCCGGACCGCTGTCACCCCATGTCACCCGCAAGGGCGCATCGGCACGGCCCAGGACGACCATGGCCGCAGGCCCGCACACTGGCTCGGAGAGACAGGGCGCGGGCCATGGGGACAGGGAGGATGGGCCGGGACGTTGCGGGCACAAGCCGGTCTGTCAGCTGGAGGCTGAGAAGCGCGGTGACTTGCCCGAAGGGCGGGGCAGGGGCTCACATATCTGCGTTTCACGCATCTGCTACGCGTGAGCGCTGTTCGACACCGTCACTGAATCCTGAATTGACCTGGCGCTCAGCTAACTTGTGCGGCGCTGTCACCATTTTCAGAACTCTAGTCCCTGGAATTGCACTGGGTTGGGTTGGGTGGGGCGCGCCGGCGCCAATATTGTGCGAATTGCTCACTAAACAGGCTGTCTGGAAAGTGTTGCTTGCCTGGATTAGGAAGCGGCATGACTTACGCTGATATCATCCTGCTGTCAGGTTCCGGTCTTTTGGCGGGTGCCATCAATGCCCTCGCTGGGGGCGGGACAATCTTCACGTTTTCTGCACTCGTCGCGGTAGGACTGCCCGCTGTGACAGCAAATGCCACGAGCGCCGTTTCTGTCCTGCCCGGA
>JBBSOT010000324.1:0-6117 GCA_038259455.1 Hyphomicrobiales bacterium
CATCACGCCCGCCTCCATCGCCAGCGTCAGGCCAGCAGAAACCAACCCGCCAAAGTGCGCAGCGTCGATTTGCCTCCATCGTTCAAACCCCAGGACACTTGGCGCATTCTGCAAGGTGATGCGGGTGCTGAACCTTGTTATGGCGGCAACCTTCGGCGCGAGCGAAGCGCTGCCCATCGCGGGGAAAGGGTTCTCCAGCAGCAAAGCAAAGGAACGGACCGTCTCCGTTCTTTCAATCGGCAGTTCAGTCAGTATGCTCCTGGTCTGCCTTTCGATTTGCTTCTATTCGTTGCTGTAACTCGCCACTTTGAACATGCAGCGAGGCAATGTTCCGGGCGCCTTAGCCCTGACAGGTTTTGTGCGCGGACGACGCGGTGTTAATCGATTGTTTCCGCTTTGAAATTGATCACCGGAACTGCTGGAACCCCCTTGCGCCCTGCCCTTGCCAAACATGATGCCGCGATAGCCATCTCTGCATTGCGGGGGCTATCGATGCATTGATTGTTTGGCGCTTTCTAGCGGCGATGCCCCCGGCCCGGCAAGGTGTCGCCTCTCTATGCCGCCAATCACGACGCGATGCCTGACGCCTAGGACATTGGGGATGGTGTCATGGGCAGCCAAGGCGAACCGATGACATCGGTTATTGATTTGTTGGGATATACGGCCTATTTCACTCTCAATCGAACCCGCCCGGCCTCTGTCCGCAAGGATATGCACACTGGGCGGGTCTTTTGTTTTCAGGCCCTTGTCGCTAAGCGTGAGTGGGCATGATGCGCGTTTTCGGCAAACCCTCGCTCAATCTCGATCAGCAGATCGGGCACCTTCGCGACAATGGCATGGCCATCCCTGATGAGGAGCGGGCCCGGTATTGGCTGACGCACGTCAGCTATTACCGGCTCAGCGCTTATTGGCTATCTTTCGAGCGCCCTAAGGATGATCCCGGACCGCGCTTCAATCTGGGCACTGACTTCGAGACGGTGACCGCGCTATACGATTTCGACCGGGTCCTTCGGCGCCTTGTCATGCGCGGTACCGAGCACGTCGAGGTCGCTCTGCGCGGCAGTTGGGCCTACCAGCTTGCGACGCTCGGTCATGGACACAGCTATCTCGACGCAGGGCTTTACTACGAGCGCAAGCAGTTCCACGACAATCTTGCGAAGCTGGCAAAGGACGTCGGGGAGTCCAACGAAACCTACATCGATCATTACCGGAAGACTTACCGGGACCCTGCCCTGCCACCGGTTTGGATGGTGGCTGAAATGATGTCGTTTGGTCAGCTCTCACGCTGGTACTCGAGCCTTGCGGACCGCTCGCTACGCAATCGGATTGCTGTTCCTCTCGGGCTCACCGAAACGGTGCTAGTGCCTTTCGTCCGACACCTTGTCGACGTTCGGAACATCTGCGCTCACCATGGTCGGCTCTGGAACCGTGGTTTCTTGATCTGCCCGCGGCTACCCAGCAAACCAAGGGATCTGCAGCTTTCGCTGGACCACTCGGCCGGTGAACGCCCACCGGCGAAGCTCTACAACACGATCACCATGATCAACCAGGTGATGCGGACTGTGGCGCCGGATTCCCGTTGGGCTTGGGAAACGAAAGCACATATTCTTTCCCATCCGACGGGCGATCTGGCGGCGATGGGCTTCCCGCAAGACTGGCTGGAAAAGCCCTTGTGGCATTAATCGGCTTTCTACTCGCGGCGAGCGATTGAGTATGAGGTTGATCAGACCACGGGCTATGCAGCCGTCTCCCCCCGCCGGATCGTCCGATACACGGTAGGCCGCGAGACCTTGAACAGCTTGCCAAGGTCGCTGATTGGTAAGCGTGGCGCATAGGCCGCCTTGCGGCTGACGGTGATGCTGCGATGCTTGTGCCTTTCGGCGGAGCGGCGCGGTGGATGATGAAGTCGGGGCGGATGCGAGTGGTCATACGAGCAGTCGTATGAGCGGTCGCATTGAGGTGATCGCCCGTGTGTCAGGGCGTCGGTACTGGAGCGTCGAGCAGAAGCTGACGATGTTGCGCGATGCGTTTGGTCCGGGCGGCTCGGTGCGCTTGGCGATGGAACGCCACGACATCACCAGCGGATCGCTTTACACTTGGCGGCGCAATGCGATGGCGGGGATGCTGCTCGATCGATCGGCAAGGACATCGCCGCCTGCACTCGAGGAGCCGACTGGCGACCGTTTCACCGAGGTTATCATCGCCGATCCCGTCGTGCCCGCGCTTCCCGCGGCACCACCACCGCCCACGCCGGATATTGCGAGCAAGATCACGATCGAGCTCCTCAGCGGTATCCGATTGAGCGTCGATGCGGCGATCGATGCAGAGGCGCTCGGCCGCGTGCTGTCGGTGCTTCAGCGATGATCGCGTTGCCGCCTGCGACGCGGGTGTGGCTGGCGTGCGGGCCGACCGATATGCGCAAGGGGATGTCCGGGCTGGCGGTGATGGCGCAGGAGGTCATGAAGCATAATCCGCATTCCGGCGCGGTGTTCGTGTTCCGCGGTCGGCGCGGTGATCTGATCAAGCTGCTCTGGTATGATGGCCAGGGATTATGCCTGTTCTCCAAGCGGATCGATCGCGGCAGGTTCGTCTGGCCGATCGGCCAGATCGGTGTCGCGCACCTGTCTGCCGCGCAGCTATCGATGCTGCTCGAAGGGATCGATTGGCGGCGTCCCGAACGCACGTGGCAGCCCGCGCTGGCAGGGTAATAATCGACGGGATTACGCCGTTTTTGCTCGTCTCGGCGGCCCTGATCTGGTAATAAATCGGTGTGTCGCAGCACGCCGCTTCCGCACCCGATCGGGACGCCCGGATCGCCAGCCTCGAGGCTCAGGTCGATGCCCGCGATCGTGTAATCGCGATGCTGCGCGCCCAACTAGCACGGCTGCGCCGGATGACGTTCGGCACGTCGTCCGAGAAGCTGGCAAGCGAGATCGAGCAGCTGGAACTCGCGCTCGAAGAGTATGAGGCCGACGCCGCCAGCGCCGATGCGCGTCAGCCGGATGTTGCCGCTCGAACCGAACGACCCGCGCCGGTTCGCTCGTTGCCGCCCCATTTGCCGCGCGACGAGGTCGTTTACGAACCAGCGACCGGCACCTGCGCATGCCCCTCATGCGGAGGGGCGCTGCGCCAGCTTGGCGCGGATACCGACGAGATGCTCGATGTCGTGCCGGTCAGCTGGCGTGTCGTGCGCAACATCCGCCCCAAGTATAGCTGCCGTGCCTGCGAGGCGATCGTTCAGGCGCCCGTGCCGCCCAAGCCGATTGCGCGCGGCAAGGCGACGTTCGGCACGCTCGCGCATGTCGTCGTCGCGAAGTTCGATCATCACTTGCCGCTCTACCGTCAGGCCGAGATGATGGCGGCGCAAGGGATCGAGATCGATCGCTCAACCCTCGCCGGATGGGCGGGCCAGGCGGCGCATCTGCTCGATCCGATCGTCACGCGCATCCGCGAGGAAGGTCTGAAGGCAGCGAAGATCCACGCCGACGACACGCCGGTAAAGGTGCTCGCTCCCGGTAGCGGCAAGACCGTGACCGGCAGGCTATGGGCCTATGTCGTTGACGATCGGGCATCGAGCGCCACCACCCCGCCGCTCGTCTGGTATCGGTTCACCCCCAACCGTGCCGGTATCCATCCCAAGCGCGAGCTCGCCACTTTCACCGGCTTCCTCCAGGCCGACGCCTATGCCGGGTTCAACGGCATCTACGCCGGCAACGGCGTGTCCGAGGTCGCATGCTGGGCGCATTTCCGGCGCGAGCTGTTCGAGCGCCATAAGCAACAGCCGACCGCGCTGACCACCGATCTCCTCGAGCGCATCGGTCAGCTCTACGCGATCGAGGCCGAGATCCGCGGTCAGCCCGCCGAGGTTCGACGAACCACCCGCCAGGCGCGGTCGCGACCGCTTATCTCGGCGCTTCGCGTCGCGCTCGATGACGCGCTGAGAAAGCTCGCGCCCAAATCGCTGATGACCAAGGCTATCCGCTACGGCACCAAGCGATGGGATGCGTTCACGCGCTTCCTCGACGATGGCCGTCTCGAGATCGATAACAACATCGCCGAACGCGCCATCCGCCCGATCGCGATCGGCCGCAAAAACTGGCTGTTCGCTGGCTCCGAAGCAGGCGGGACACGCGCCGCGGCGATCTATTCCGTCATCGAGACCGCCAAGATGAACGGCCTCGAACCGCAGGCTTACATCACCGACGTCATCGCCAAGATCGCTGCCGACTGGCCCGCCGCGCGCTGGGATGAACTGCTCCCATGGAACTGGCAGTCGCCAAGCGAAGTACCCCTCGCTCAGGCAGCCTGATCCGCGGCCTCCAGGCCACGCTTACGCTGATTGAGTATTCGCCCGTCGCATGCATCTTGAGTAGCTCGCGCTGCTGGAGGTCGGACAGCTTGGGCGGCTTGCCGCGGAGCTTGCCCTTGTCGCGGGCGATCTTCATGCCCTCGCGGGTGCGAAGGCGGATGAGGTCGCTCTCGAATTCGGCGAAGGTGGCAAGGATGTTGAAGAACATCCGGCCCATGGGGTCGTTGGGATCGTAAATCTGCTTGCCCAGCGCGAGGCTGACTCCGCGCTTTTCCAATTCATCGGCGATCGCACGGGCGTCTGGCACAGACCGGGCGAGACGATCCAGCTTCGGCACGACCAGCGTTTCGCCGGCCCGTACGGCTGCCAGCGCCTGGGCAAGGCCGGGGCGATCGCGGTTGCGGCCGGTCAGGCCGTGGTCAGTGTAGATGCGATCCTCTGGCACGCCCAGTTCGATCAGCGCCCGGCGCTGAGCGGTGAGATCCTGCTTGTCGGTCGAGCAGCGGGCATATCCGATCAGAGTGTTGGTCATTTGTAACGGATGAGACCCCTGTGTGAGAAAATAAAGCGTACCACCTTAATGAGAGAGCGGGCAAGCCGGAATTGCGGAGGGCAGGGGGGTCTGACCGCTGGCGTCTAGAAAGTGTCCGTTGAGCGATCCGTTTCGGACAAGCAGGGGCAAGACCCCTTTGCTCTTGAGAGAGGCGCGCCTAATTTCGACGATATATCGTTTAGGCATCCTACAGTAGATTGGGCATAACGGCATTCCCGTGGCATTGCTGATAGCCTATGCCTCATTCTGCATTTTGTTGAATGTCGGGGAGGGTGCGGCTAAGCTGTGCCCCACGACCAACTTTGCGGGAGTCGGAGCGCCCATGACAGTCCAAGTCAACATCACGCCCAATGGCAGAATGAGCCTCCCAGCTGATATTCGAAAGCGGCTTGGGCTCGTTGGCGGCGGCGCGGTTTATCTGGATGAGACGCCGGATGGTCTGGTGCTGCGAACAGCCGCGCAGGCAGTGGCTCGCGCTCAGGCCTTGGCGAAGCAGTACACTGAAGGAAACCCTGATGCATCGGTCGAGGCTTTCCTGGCCAAGCGCCGCGAGGACAGCGGAGAGTGAGCGAGATCGTACTGGACGCCTCCGCCCTTATCGCCATGCTGAAGGGGGAGAAGGGTGCCGACAAAGTCGCCGGAGCAATAGCAGACGCCCGTATATGCACGATCAACTATGCCGAGGTGGTCACCCATTTTATCCATCTTGGCATGCCTGAGCGCGAAGTCGACGCCATGCTCGATCCACTGCCGATGACGATTGTGCCGACCGATAAGGCCTTGGCGCAATTGGCTGGGCGTTTGCGGGCTGTCACTGCCGGTCACGGGCTATCGCTCGGCGACCGCTTCTGTCTTGCGTTGGCGCAGCGTGACGATCTGCCGGCATGGACCAGTGACCAGAGCTGGAAGGCGGTCGCCGATGCCGTCAGAACCAAAGTCGTTGCTATTCGATGATAAGCAGGCGCGGGGGCAGGGCGGTAGGGCTCAGCCGATCACGTCGGTGCCGGGCCTCGCTCTCCGTCAGCAGCACGTCGAGCCGCTCCTGAAACGGCCCAAGCCGCGGCAGCGGTTGAACCGTGCGGCGATAGTCGAATGCGCCTTCCGGTGCCCAGATCGCTTTGCGAACCACCTTACGCGATAGCCGCAGATCGCGCGCGATCGCCATGATCGCCTTCCCGCTTGCGTGCTCCCGCCGAATCCGAACAACCGTCTCCACAACCAAAATCCCGATCTCACCACCTGAAAAACCAGGCAG
>JBBSOT010000325.1:0-6104 GCA_038259455.1 Hyphomicrobiales bacterium
AACGCTGGTGGAAGCCTATGAAGCCCGTCGGTGGCCTATCGAACCGCTTGATCCGGTGCGAGCCATCGAGGCCGCCATGGCGATGAATGGCTATACCCGTGCCGAACTGGCGGCGCTGATCGGGCAGCCGCGTGCCACGGAAGTGCTCGCCCGGAAGCGGGCGCTGACCCTACCGATGATTCGCAAGATCGCGAGCTGCTGGCGGGTGCCGGAAAGTGTGCTGGTGCAGGAGTACGCACTGACCAAGGGCTGAGCATTACCGGCGCCATGCATCGCCAAGTCCGCTGGTATTCGCCTGCCTCCCAATCGTTTATCGCGGCGGCGTGTTGGACGAGGCGAGAGGCAATGTGGCGCTAGCCGAAGCTGTCCGAAAGGGTAGGTTATTCGATCAGCGACCTCGGCGATCTGTTCCAGGTATCGAGGCCGACGATCTATCGGACTCTGGCCAGGCAACCGTCGTCGGTTTGACCGGTGTCCAACCTTCCTGCGTGCACAAGAGATCGGTCTATGCCACCGCCGAATTGCTAGTCGAACATAGTTGGGTGATCGGCAGTCGCGTGAAACCGGAACGCCGATGCGATGTCGGTTTCCAGCACTCGTCCAAGCGACAGTGGAGGCAAAGCGTTTGGCAGAAAAAAGCCGACGTCGATTGTTTCAAGGCCAGGTTTTGGTTCCACGAAATCTAGACGGTCGCAGAGGAAGAACATTTTGTAAAAATCGCGTGCATCAGGTTCATAGGGTTGCTTTGCCTTATGCCGGACGGCGTATAGCCGACGCGCGGCAACGCTGATGCCGGCTTCCTCTTGTACTTCTTTGACTACATTATCGGCGGCCGATGCCCCCACATCGGCAAAGCCACCTGGTAGGGTCCAGAAGCCATCTGAACGCTCGCGGACAAGAAGCACCTGTCCCTCCTCGATCACGGCAGCCCGAACGTCGACTTTTGGCGTGGCATACCCTTGCGCAAAGTCGGAAACCAGGTTCGCGATCCGATCAATGGGCACGCTACCCAGCTGAGCAAGCATGGCATTAGCAATGCGCGCAATCTCATCGTAGCGCTCGATGTCATAGGGGTCGCGAGCGAAATGCAGCCCGGTTGAAGCAATCGCCTGAAGACGCTTGGCATGCGTCAACCACTCAGATTCCATCGTGCCCTCCGACCGAGAGAGTGATGAGAATGCGCGCACGCCGCATTAATGACAAGCGGGCGGTCTGCCGTTACGCTGTGCGCCAGGTCGGCAATTTGCGCTGGCTTCAAGAGTAGTACTGATCTTCAAGCTGCAGACGACCTACCTTGCGACCGGGTTTGAGCAGCGCACCGGGAGCCACGACAGCGTTGGCCCCTATGCGAGCGCCGTCGCCGATCAGTGCGCCGAACTTGGTAACCCCGGTGTCGATGACGTCGCCCTCGAAAGCAATCCGGATTGTCTTGTCGTCTAGCTCGTTGCGGTAGTTGGCAATGACCGCGCCCGCTTCGATGTTGACGTCAGATCCAATGATTGAATCGCCGACGAAATTCAGGTGGGCGATCTTCGAACCAGCGAACATGAAGCTAGGCCTCGTGGACAAAGCTTGACCTGAGACTCGTGAGTTGATTCAAGGCTGTCTTTTGGAGGCGGCTTTGGGCGAGCGGATCGGGGTATCAGATGAGGAATGGGCGCTGATCGGCTCTTTGCTGCCGCCAGAGCATGGCCGCGGCTGCCGACCCGCCGGCGACAACCGGCGCTACTTCGAAGGCATGATGTGGATGGCACGGTCGGGCGCGCAATGGCGGCTGCTGCCGGACGAATATGGCAAATGGAACAGTGTGTTCCGGCGGTATCGGCGCTGGGTCGAGATGGGCGTGTTCGACGCCTTGCTGGAGACGCTGACCGAAATGGTGGAGCGCGATACCAGCGCCGACATGATCGACAGCACCGTGGTCCGGGCACATCATTGTGCCTTCGGGCTAAAAAAGATCCCATGGGCGCGGGTTGGCGCTGTTTGAGGCAGACTGACCTTCCCGCTTTTTCGTGAAGGAGGTTGCCCGTGTCCGTTCCGTCCCATGCCGCCGTCAGCACGCAGCTGAACGCGATCTTTGTTTCGCTTGAGCTGAGCCGTTCCACTTGGCTGGTGACGTCGCTGTCGCCGGGTCGCGGCGAGCGCATTTCGCGGCACCAGGTGAAGGGCGGCGATGTGCCGGCACTGCTGGAGCGGTTTACGCAGTTGCAGGCGAAGGCGCGCGAGCGGACGGGCGATCACTATCCGCTGGTTGTTATCCAAGAGGCCGGGCTCGACGGCTTCTGGATCCACCGCTGTCTGGTGAGCGCAGGCGTCGAGAGTCACGTGGTCGATGCCGCCTCGATCGCTGCTTCGCGACGAAGCCGGCGGGCGAAGACCGACAAGCTTGACGGCGAGGCGCTGGTGCGGACGCTGCTTGCCTTCAAACGGGGGGAGCCGCGGGTATGCGCGATGGTCGTGGTGCCGAGCGTCGAGGACGAAGATCGGCGTCGCATCTGCCGAGAGCGACGGGCGCTGGTGGTTGAGCGGGTCCGGCACGTTAATCGGATCAAGGGTTTGCTGTTTGCGCAAGGGATCGGAGATTACGAACCGTTACGCGCGACACGGCGGGTGCGGCTCGAGGAACTGCGCACCGGTGACGGCCGCGTGCTGCCTTGCTGTGTAAAGCGCGAGATCCAGCGTGAGTTGGACCGGTTGGAGATGGTCATGCGTCAGATCAAGGATATCGAGCTCGAGCGCGATGCCATGCTCGAGACGACGACCCACGACACGGCCGAACCAGCCCGAGCCCGACTGCTCCAGCTTCGCGGCATCGGCGCCGAGTTCGCAGGCGTGCTTCATGGCGAGGCATTCTTCCGAAGTTTCAGCAACCGCCGTCAGGTGGCTTCTTATGCAGGGTTGGCGCCATCGCCTTGGCAGAGCGGCGCCATGGACCGCGAGCAGGGCGTGTCGAAGGCCGGCAACAAGCGGCTGCGCACAACGATGATCCAGGTCGCTTGGCTTTGGCTTCGACATCAGCCGGAGTCGGAGCTGACCCGCTGGTACGAGGAGCGTGTGCAGAGCAGCGGCGGACGCGTGCGGCGCGTGATGATCGTTGCGCTTGCTCGAAAGCTGCTGATTGCGCTGTGGCAGTTCGTGTCAGCCGGCGTCGTACCGAAGGGGGCAATACTCAAGACCGCCTGACCGCTTCATACCAACAACAGTTCCTGCAGGGCATAGCCCTGCCGGATCCAGGTGGACGGACCGTTGGTCCCTATTGGCCTCAACCGCCGAAAAAAAGGTTGGTCCCGTCTCCTGAGCCAGACCCGACGCAAGCGGGATTGTGGTGCGGCCGCGAGAGCGCGGCGACCGGATGTGAGGTTAGAGCGGACCGGTCGCCGGGACGCTTGTTGCAGAAGGCTCAGATCATGGATCCGATACCAAGGAGGAAGACGATGATCCGCCCAGATACTTGACGCCGATATCCCCATGTGAGGGGATCAGGAGCACGAGGGGCTTGGCCGGTCGCGCGGCGGTTTCACCACCAAGCTCCATGCCCGTTGCGACGGACACGGCCGGCCGCTCGGGTTCGTGCTGACGCCAGGACAGGCACACGACGTCCACGGCTTTGGCCCGCTGTTCCGGATGCTGACCGATCGCATCGAGGCGCTGCTTGCCGACAAAGGCTATGATGCCGATGCCATTCGCGCCGAGATCGAAGCCGCCGGCGTCGAGGCGGTGATCCCGACCAAGAGCAACCGCCGGATACCCATCCCGCACGATCGCGAGAAATACCGTTGGCGCAATCTTGTCGAGCGCATGTTCAGCAAGCTGAAGAACTGGCGCCGCGTCGCCACCCGCTACGACAAAACCCGGGAGTCCTACCTCGGCTTCGTCGCGCTCGCCTCAATCAAACTATGGATACCCTTTGTCCACGAGGCCTAGTCTTTAGTTCCGAACTGGGGCCGATGATGCAATCTTGGCCAAGGTAGGTGCCACCGCGAAGATAGGCGCCGGCGGCAACAAGGCAGCGGGGACCGATAATGCCTGGCCCCTTCAGGACGACACCTGCTTCCACTTGAGCCGTCTCATGAACTGCGAAGCCGTTGGCGAGATGGTAATCACGGCCAAGTCGGGCAACTGCGTCGCTGATCAGTATTTCTGCCCGCTGCACGATCAGCCATGGGGCCAGATCGAATGTGGCGAACAAAGACGTGGGCCACGCCTTTACGAACCGACTGATCGCGTAGTTCGCTGTCATTCTCCGGTGCCCCTGGTGTGTTGCTGTTGGCGAAACGGAGGCTGGGCAGTTTCCCCGCCTGACGCAAGCCGAAGGCAAGGATCGAGCCCCGCGGACGAACAGCTTCAGCCTTGGACGCCTGTGTCCACAAGGGGACCCCTATAATTGCAAGATACAAGTCTCGGCGACAGCCAACCAGCGCGCATCCGATGACATATATCGATCAGAAGACCTCATTCGGTCCGGCTCTGCTACAGGCAAGTGCTTTCCCGGCTCTGCTCGCAGAACGACGACACATGATGACGCATGGCGATATGCCGGTACGAAAGCCGGCGGCGGTAGCGTACCGACGAAGGGCGCTACAATCCGGCTCAGCTTTCGAGGCGGGTTGTGGCGCGCCTCTGTCTTCGCCGTCACAGTTTTGGCTGCCGCTTCGGTTGCCGGGGCAACGGCGTAAGCTTTTATCCAAGGAAACGTATATGGCCGATCTGCACGATATCGTAGACACCGCGGTCGCCGCGGGTTCATTCAAAACCCTCGTCGCTGCCGTTACCGCTGCTGACCTCGTCGACACGCTGAAGGGCACCGGGCCGTTCACCGTCTTTGCGCCGAGCGACGATGCCTTCGCCAAGCTCCCGGCCGGCACTGTCGATGACTTGGTCAAGCCCGAGAACAAGGCCAAGCTCGCCGCAATCCTGACGCTCCACGTTATGTCGGGCAAGGTAATGGCCGCCGACGTCGTCGGCAACAAGCTGACCCCGACGTCGGTCAACGGCGAAACGCTCGACGTCGATGGTACCAACGGCGTCACCGTCAATGGCGCGCACGTCACAACCGCCGACATCACCTGCACTAACGGCGTGATCCACGTCATTGACGCGGTTCTGCTGCCCAAAGCGTAAGGTGTAAGGACCGGCCGGCATTGCAGGCCGGCCGGTTCGCTACTGCTCCGAACCCCTACCCCTACTCAGCTCAGCCTCTTCTTCGGTGCCACCGTGCTAATGGTGTTCGGCACCAAGCTGATGACAGCGGGCCTCGCCAATCGCTTCGGAGCACTCCGCGTTGGCCTAGCCGGCATCCTCTGGCTGCTCACGCAGGGCAGCACACCAGCCCCCATCCGATTCATGGCCGCCGTCACCCTCTTCCTCGGCGGCATGGGCCTCATCAACCCGATCGGCAGCGCCATCACGCTAGAACCCTTCGGCGACCGCGCCGGCGCCGCCTTGGCTTTGCTCGGTTTCCTGCAATGGGGCTGGCCGCGATCGGCACCGCCCTTATCAGCGCGCTGGCGGCCGCACCCGAGACCGTCCTGGGTTGACTCAGGGGGTCGAGTAGCAACGGAACCGAAAACCGACACAAGCCCGGAATTTGTTCAAGGTTTGCCGCTGATAGATTATTGGACGGGTTTATGTGGGATTTGGGTACCCTTTGAGTACAAAAAAGCGGAGCACGCGCCCTTTCCAAAAAACCCAGGTTTAATGTGAAATCAGCCGTTTATGTCCTTGTGTAGATTTTCTGCTCCACTGCTAATCAAGGGCCTGGTTCTGGCTCATTGGCCAATCGAGGCACGCCCCCTTCCCTTTCTGGCGGTGGTCTCGACTCCCAACCTCCACAGACCCACACCCCCACAAGCCCACAGTTGTGCATCTGTGCCTTGCGTCAGGCGACGCTTTCAGCGAACGGGTCGGCGGTGAAAACCAGGTCCTCGATCGAGACAATGTCGGCGAGCTCGTACAGCGTGTTGTCGTCGACGACCGTCAGCGGCCGGGTCTCGTCGCCGGTTGCGATGACATGAAATACGTTTCCCGTCTGGAACGCCCGTCGCGTTGCGAAGCGGGCGCAGTTCTTCGGTGTCAGAAACGGGTTATACATTTTGGGTCTCCCA
>JBBSOT010000326.1:0-6093 GCA_038259455.1 Hyphomicrobiales bacterium
AATGGATCAGGCACTGGCGAAAAGCGCATATCGCTGCTCAAGACTGCCTCTAAGCAGTTGGTCGAGACGCTTGCCAAGCAGGCGACCCAGATGAAGCAGGTCGCCAAGCCCGTGCAGTTCGGGATTGTACCCTTTTCGGCTTCTGTCAATGTCGGGCCTGCAAAAGACACAGCAACTTGGATGGACGGGTCGGGAATATCGCCCGTACATCATGAAAATTTCGATTGGTCGACGATGACGTCGGCAGCCTATAAGACCGCCAATCCTGACAAGTATGTCCAGAAGGTCGGCGCCGTCTGGTACAAGCGCGGGGCTGGATGGGGCGATACCGAAAATCTTCCGCTTACACGCTTCAGCCTCTATTCCGACATGCTCGTTCAATCCGGGCGGGAAGAGATCCCCAACTCGAAGGAATATGTCTGCACGCAATACAAGAATGGGAAGTGTAAGAGCGGGTACTGGACGCCACCGCAATACAGCTACACGACCAGCCAGTTTTCGTCCTGGCAGGGATGCGTCGAGGCGCGTCCTGTTCCCTACAACAACAATGACGCAACGCCCTCGTCGGCGAAACCTTCTACGTTGTTTGTCCCGATGTTTGCGCCGGACGAAGCCAAGCATCTGTGGCGCGACCTCGACAATGATGGAACTAACGATCTGAACGGCGACAGCTTCGGCTATTCCAACAACTGGTGGACCGACTGGGCCGATACGGGCGCGCTTGCGCGCCAGACGGACATGCGCAAATATTTCCGTATCAAGCCTTACGATTCCCCAAGCGCGGGCTCTGGTGCTGGGCCGAACTATTCGTGCACGACAGCGCCGATCACGGCGCTCCAGGACGTGACAAAGGCCGAAGGCATGGACGCTATCAACGACGCGATCGACGATATGGAGCCGACCGGTAATACCAACGTCCCTGAAGGCACGGCCTGGGGCTGGCGCGTTGTCTCTAGCGGCGAACCATTTACGGAAGGACGTCCCGATGTCGAGAAGGGGAATGACAAGGTCATCATCGTGCTAACGGATGGCGCCAACACGTATGGCGATCTCGGTTCGACCGACGATGCCGGAAACAAATCCACCTATGCCGCTTACGGCTATGTCGGCAAGAAGTTCGCCGGAGAGACCATACCCCGCCTTTTCAAGGGCACGAGCAACAACGTAGGCAAGACCAACTACTCAAGCTCGAACTATACGGCAGCACTGGACGAGCAGATGCAGACGCTCTGCTCCAATGCCAAAGAGGCAGGGGTTCTGGTCATGACCGTTTCGCTTGATCTGAGCGAGAGCAACTCGTCGGAAAAGAAGGCGATCGACGCGCTCAAGGCATGTTCTTCGGACTCGCGTTTCCGCAAAGGACCTGACGGCAAGCCCGCGAAACTTTTCTGGAACGCGACCGGCGCAACCTTGTCTGAGAAGTTCAAGGAAATCGCCGACGAGCTTTCCAACCTGCGCATCGTTGGATAAGAGCGGCTTATCCCCCCCGCAGCCTTCTGCTGTCATCTGAAACGCTACTGCCCGGCCGTTGGCCGGGCAGCCTTGCCGGGGCGGCTGCGCGCCGTCAGTCCATGTGGGCGGCAGCGGGTGCGCCTGCGGTAGGCGGTTGCGCTGGCTTGCGCAAGAAAAGAGCCATCGGGATCGCGCAAAGCGTTATGATCATCATCAGTTTGAAGTCATCGATGTAGGAAATCATCAGCGCCTGGATGTTGACCATACCGTCTATCTGCGACAGCGCGGTCGGGTCTCCCGCTGCGGCCAATGGCGACGCGTCGATCAGGTTGGGATTGAATTGCGTGAGCCCGCCCGACAGTTCGGCATGATTGATCTGGATGTTGCGGGTCAGCAGCACTGAGACGATCGAGATACCGATTGATGACCCGATGTTGCGCACCAGGCTGAACAGGCTGGCCGCGTCTGTACGGAACCGCGGCTCCAGGGTCGCGAAGGCAACCGTCGAAAGCGGCACGAATACCAGACCGAGACCCAGCCCCTGGATGACGCCGGTAATGATGATGGGCGAACTGTCCATCTGAGGCGTGAAATCGGTCATGTAATAGAGCGAAAGCGCCGTCAGCATCAGCCCGGCGACGACCAACTTGCGCGGGTCGACCAGGCGCACGAGACGTCCGACGATCAGCATCGAGATCATCGTGCCGACGCCACGCGGAGCCATGACAAGGCCTGTCGTGATGACCGGATACTCGAAGATGCGCGACAGCATGGGCGGCAGCAACGCAAGGCTGGCCAGCAATATGATTCCGACCACGAAGATGAAGACCAACCCCGTCGAAAAATTGCGATCAAGGAAGATCTTCGGTTCAATGAACGGGTTTCTCGATGTCACGATATGGACAACGAAGACCCAGAAGCCGGTGATTGCCAGGCCGAGTTCCAGCCAGATTTCAATCGAGGAGAACCAGTCGACCTCACCACCCCGGTCGAGCATCAGCTGCAGCGCGCCGACGCCCAGCGACAGCATCGCGAAACCGAAGAAGTCGAAGCCTCGCAAGCGTTTTGCGATCGATGGCAGATAGGCCGCACAGCCAAGGAACGCGATGATGCCAACAGGCAGGTTGATGAAGAAGACCCAGCGCCAATTGTAGCTTTCGGTAAGCCACCCACCGAGCGTCGGCCCGATGATCGGCCCGACCATGATTCCGGCGCCCCACATCGCCATCGCCGACCCGTGGCGTTCCTTCGGATTTATGTCGAGCAGAAAAGTCTGCGACAATGGCACGATGGCGGCGCCGAACAATCCTTGCAGAAGGCGGAACGACACCATGCTTTCAAGGCTCCACGAGACACCGCAGGCCATCGACGTGACGGTGAACCCGACCACCGAAACGAGGAACAGTTCCTTCCGGCCAAAGCGGTCCGACAGCCACCCGGTGACCGGGGTCATGATGGCGGCGGCCACGATATAGGACGTCAGCACCCAGTTGATCGTGTCGCGAGAAGCGCCGAGATCGCCGGTCATCGACGGCAAGGCGACGTTGGCGATGGTGGTGTCCAGCACCTGCATGATCGTTGCCAGCATCACCGAAAGGGTGATCAGGCCGCGGTGCGGCACTTCCTTGAAGGGAACTTCCTGGGACATGTCTTTAACGTGTAACCCTTGACGATTACTGCGCAGCGACCGCGCTACCGAACAGGCTGCCGAAGCTTCTGCTGTAGCCTGTATCGACCGAGACCGAGGCGCTCATGCCGGTGCGAACGCGATCGCCGTCGTCTCCGGCGTCGAGTGTCAGGCGCACCGGAATGCGTTGCGTGACCTTGACCCAGTTGCCGGTGGCGTTCTGCGCCGGCAGCAGCGAGAACTCGGCGCCGGTGCCCGCGCCGATACTCTGGACCGTGGCGTGAAAGACCTGGTCCGGGTAGGTGTCGAAGGTGACCTCGGCGGTCTGGCCGACCTTCACATGGGTCAGCTGGGTTTCCTTGAAATTCGCTTCGACCCATGTGTCGCCGGTCTCAACCAGGCTGAACAACGGCGTCCCCATGGCCACGTACTGGCCAACCTTGAACGACGACGCCTGCGAGACTACGCCTGCGGCCGGCGCGCGCACGGTGGTTTGCGCCAGATTGAAGGCTGCCTGATCGCGCGCCGCCTGCGCCGACAGCACGGCCGGATGCTTGTTCGTTTCGATATTGGGGTCGCCAAGCAAGCCGGCGCGGGCACTCGCAACGCTATCCTGGGCTGCAGCCTGTTCCTGCTGTGCCTTGTCGAGATCCCGGCGCGCTTCATCGAGCGACGATGTCGCGCTGATGCCCTTCTTGGCGAGATCCATGCTGCGTTCGAAATGCGCCTTGGCGTAATCGAGTTCGCCGGCGGCTATCTGCTCTTCTGCGACCGCCCGGCTATAGCCGGCGCGAAGCTGCTCGACCTGCATGCGCGCAGTGGCCAGGGCGGCGTCAGCCTCGGCCAGCGCGATCTGGTAGGGTTGCGGGTCGACAACGAACAGCACGTCGCCCTTCTTGACCATCGTGTTGTCGGCAACCGCCACGTCGACGATCCGGCCCGACGCTTCGGAAGCGATCGTTACCTTGGCCTGACGCAGATTGGCGTTCTCCGTCTCTTCGTAGCGGCCGCCGGTCAGCCAGAAATAGCCGCCTCCGACAAGCAGCGCCATCGGAACAGCGATCATCAGAAGGTAGCGTCCGCGACCGCGCCTATTGGCCGGCGCTGGCGCTTGCGACTGAGGCTGCACCAGCGTCGGTCCGGGCACCGGCGCGGAGGCCGGCTTTTCCATCTCGATCTCGGCTGCGTTATCGTCGATTTTTGCCACCACGTTCATGCTGCATTGCCTTTCTGAACATTTGTGGCCCCCGCCGCTGACACCTCGCCATCGTTGAGATTGCTGACGATCGTCGTCAGCGCCTTGACCAGCACGCGCCGCTCTTCTGCGGACAGACCGGCGAGCGCCGCGTCGTAAACATCGCCTGCAACGCTCTTGATCGCGGCAAAGGCCTCGCGGCTCTTGTCGGTCGGAAAAATCATGCGCACACGTCTGTCGCTGGCGTCCTGGCGTCGCTCGACCCAGCCGGCCTCCTCCATGCGGTCGAGCAGCCGCGAGACGCTTATCGGCTCGATTTCAAGCAGTTCGGCAAGCCGCGCCTGTGGCACGCCCTCTTCCCGTACAAGCCGCACCATCAGACGCCATTGCGCCGCCGAAAGACCGTATACGCTGCCTTTTGCCTCGAAGTGCTTGCGCAGCAGCCGGGCCGAATCGTGGATGAGGAAGCCTAAGCTATCGGTGCCATTGCTGTTCATAAGCGGCATATATTATAAGCATGCTTACCATTCAAGAGACCTGCCAGGGCCATGAGGGATTTTTTTGCTGCAATGCGAAAGCCGCCATGTTAGGTGACGGCGCATGGCGGATCAGAGCCTCCGGCTCTCCGCATCCCGCCGCCCTCCTTGACAGCAAAACGACCAACCACTATGTGAGCGCTGCGTTGGCACTCACCACTGGAGAGTGCTAGCAATCCGGCACCGCCGGATGGAGGACATCTCAAACACCGCACGAGGACTAAAAAGATGGCAAAGTCGAAATTCCGGCCGCTGCATGACCGAGTGGTCGTTCGCCGCGTCGAATCCGAAGCAAAGACCGCTGGCGGAATCATCATCCCCGATACCGCCAAGGAAAAGCCGCAGGAAGGCGAGATCATCGCCGTTGGTTCGGGTGCCCGCGACGAAGCCGGCAAGCTCGTCCCCATGGACGTCAAGGCTGGCGACCGCATCCTGTTCGGCAAATGGTCGGGCACCGAAGTCAAGCTCAATGGCGAAGACCTTCTGATCATGAAGGAATCCGACATTATGGGCGTTATCGGCTGATCCAGCCGACCATCCACAATTCGGCTGAACAGGCCTATCTGAAATTCGGACCCAGAGGTCCAGGAGCAACAAAATGGCTGCTAAAGACGTAAAATTCTCACGCGATGCCCGCGAGCGCATGCTGCGCGGCATCAACATCCTTGCCGACGCGGTCAAGGTCACACTCGGCCCCAAGGGCCGCAACGTCGTCATCGACAAGTCGTTCGGCGCACCGCGCATCACCAAGGACGGCGTCACCGTCGCCAAGGAAATCGAGCTTGAAGACAAGTTCGAGAACATGGGCGCGCAGATGATCCGCGAAGTCGCCTCCAAGACCAACGACATCGCCGGCGACGGCACCACGACCGCAACGGTCCTGGCCCAGTCGATCGTCCAGGAAGGCCACAAGTCGGTTGCTGCCGGCATGAACCCGATGGACCTGAAGCGCGGCATCGACCTCGCCGTGTCGGAAGTCGTGGCGTTCCTCAACAAGAACACCAAGAAGATCAAGACCTCCGAGGAAGTCGCCCAGGTCGGCACAATCTCGGCCAATGGCGAAGTCGAAATCGGCGAGATGATCGCCAAGGCGATGCAGAAGGTCGGCAACGAGGGTGTCATCACCGTCGAGGAAGCCAAGACCGCCGAGACCGAGCTCGAAGTCGTCGAAGGCATGCAGTTCGACCGTGGCTATCTTTCGGCCTACTTCATCACGAACGCCGACAAGATGGAGGTGACGCTCGACGATTGCCTCATCCTTCTCCACGAGAAAAAGCTGGCGA
>JBBSOT010000327.1:0-6086 GCA_038259455.1 Hyphomicrobiales bacterium
CGGACCAATACCGGTCATCACCTCGCGCTCCGGCAGGTGACCATGACGGACCAGACGCGCTCGCCCGTCCTCGAGCTTTTCCTTGGAAAAGGCCGCCATGAGCGTGGCCAGCTCGGCGTGGATCGCTTGTTCGATCAGCTTGCGCGCGCCATCTCGGAGGACGTCGGTGAACGCGTCGACGCTAAATCCCGATGGATCGGGCAGATGGGTAATGGTATCGTCTGACATGTGGCATATCCCTTTCTCGGCTGAGAATTGACGGCGTCTGAACAACGCCTTGATATGCCGCCCTTCAGGGCATCACCAACTTTCGCGCGTTACTCATCAACGTGCCACGCCTGCCACAAGGCCTGTAGATGGATAGGGTAGGGAGGCGATTTCCGCCTCAACGGTAACAGTTTTCCCGTAAAAAGTTAAATATGAGTGAAATGCGCCTCCATGACACTGCCGGAAACCGGCTCTATCTCAACGCCGAAGAACGCGCGGCCTTCCTGGTCGTGGCGCGCCGCAAGCCGGCCCGCGATCGCACCCTCTGTGAAACCCTGCACTTCACCGGCTGTCGGCCGTCGGAGCTGCCGGAGATCACCCCGGCTAGGGTGGACCTGTCGGGTGGGACGATCACAATTCGCAGTTTGAAGAAACGCAGGGATGCATCTGGTCGCTCAAAGACCGTCTACAAGAGCGTTCCGGTGCCGCCGGACTACCTGGACACCCTCAACACCGCCCACGGTATTCGTGAGGCCCAGAAATCACGCAATCAGGCCGCGGCGCCGATCTGGCCGCTGAGCCGCGTGCGCATCTGGCAGATCGTCAAGGGAATCATGATCGAGGCCGCGATACCGGATGCACCGCACCGCAGTCCAAAGGACCTGCGCCATGGGTTCGGGGTCAATGCCACGGTAAACGGCATTCCGCTGCACATGCTGCAGAAGTGGATGGGGCACGCCCAGCTCAGCACCACTGCGATCTACGCCGATGCCATCGGCAAGGAAGAACAGGACATCGCGGCCAGGATGTGGGGGTAGGAGTCCTATATCACCCAAACAGAACATGAAGAAATGAAGCGCGGCTTTAATAGGCTTGATGGGTGACACTCCGCCGTCGCCCATGGGGTCTGGTCATCGGGGGAATTTTCTGTGAATAGATTCGCGAACAATTATAGGGCCCCCCATGAAAATCGACCTGAAATCCATGACCCGAAAAGAGCTGGAAAAGCTGCTTTCGGATATCGATCGCGAACTGCAGCGCACCATTGAGCGCGACAAGAAAGCTGCCACCGCCGCCGCGAGGAAAGCAGCGCGCGAACATGGCTTCGAGCTCTCCGAGATCGCAGATGCTCCCAAGCTGGCCAAATCTCAAAAGAAGCCCACAAAGAAATCGGCTGTCCCAAAGTACGCAAACCCTGCCGACAAGGGCCAGAACTGGACGGGCAAGGGGCGCCAGCCGCAGTGGTACAAAGATAAAATAGCGGCAGGGAAGACGCCCGACGATCTGTTGATCTGACGGCCCTGGCAAAAACGTGCCAGAACCTCCGTGGTTCTGCAGGGGGTTTTGGTCACAGCTAAACTGCTGAAGGCTGGGGGTACCAGCAACGCCGCCTGAAAAGAGCGTTTTTGACCTTAACGATGTTTACCGCACTTTGAGAGAGAAAGAGAAGGGGCAACCAAAGCCGCCCTAACTCACTTGGTCTAACCCTGATGCATGCGCATCAGGTGAGGTCGAACTCACCGTCTTTAGCGCCAATCAGAAAGGCACCTTATTCGCTGTGCGTGAAGCTCAGCGTCGGGCCGGCCTTGTCTTTGGAATCGCGCACAAAGATGCCTTCAGGGCCTCGCTTGATCTCGGGCATTGTCAACTTATCGGTTTTTGCCGCAAAGGTGATCCACCCCCCCCTATTCAAGCGGCCTTCAACTCACAGGTGATGCTGTCCCAAATGCTGAGAGCACCCGAGCGAGATTGTCGATAGGCTGGAGCGGACAGCTTGTGGCGGCGAGGGCGAAATACGGTTTGGACTTGATCGTGGACAGACAAAAAGAGCTGTGCTTGGCTGGGCAATTTGAAGCGACCCATGATTTTTTCTCGGCGCCGCGTCGGTCGATGCGAGCCTTCGGACCTGTTGTTCAAGCCCTCATGCCTGCCGTGGTCGATGCCGGGCGCGAGGCTTTTCAAAGCCGCACTATAGCTGCCGAGCTTGTCCGTGATCACAACCCGCGGTTGGCCGTATTTTTTGAATAGCTTGCGGAAAAAGCGTTTCGCTGCGCGCGTATTGCGCCGAGATTGAACCCGAATATCAAGAACCTCACCCTTGCTATCGATCGCGCGGCAAAGCCAAAACTTGCGTCCGCGGATCGGAATGACCACTTCATCAAGGTGCCATTTATCAGACGGCGCAGGCCGATCCCGCCGGATCGAGGCAGCATAATTTGTACCAAATTTGCCAACCCACTTTCGGATAGTCTCGTAGCTCACGACGATGCCGCGCGCCGCAAGCAGATCCTCGAAATCACGCAGGCTCAAGGGAAACAGAAAATAAGACCAGACCGCATAGGCAATGAACTCAGGCGGGAAGCGTGGCCTTTGAAAGCAACGGAATGTTTGGCTTTTGTCATGACCGTCGATACGATTTCAGATCAGGCCTCGCAAGTTGACGATGCCGTTGGATACCTTGAACCTCCGAATGCCGAAGCTGCGCCAGGGCAGCTATTTTCCCGGCTTTCTTGAGCCGCGGCGGACCTCCGAGAAGGGGCTGATTGCTGTGATCCAGACTGCTTGGATCAGTGGCGCCTCGAACCGCAAGGTCGACAATCTGGTGCATGCCATGAGACTGTCGGATATCTCGAAGAGCACGGTGTCGAAGCTGTGCAAGGAAATCGACAAAGACCTCGGCGAGTTCCTGAACCGACAGACCAAAATTAGGCGAAAAAGTAGTATAGCCGCCAAATGTGTTACAAGATTTGTTCTACAAGCGTTTATGTCGCCGACAGAACACCACTTAGAACTCCAGCAAGAAGTCTCGGCAGTACTCCAAAACCGTAGGCGACGTGCATCCGTTCTAGCGGAGTGTGATAGTCTCTCCCCCACGGGCCGATGTTGACTGTCGGAATCTGCGCAATCGCGCCGGTGGCGGGCATCCCGATCAGCTCGTCCCAGCCAGGCGTCTGGCGGGCGATCAGATCGAGGTTCGCGCTGTCCGCTTCGCCGAAAAAGCTCATGTCGGAAATGCCCGCGAACCAGTCGGATATCGCGACCGGCTCATCCGCCGCTTCGGCCGCGATACGCACCGCGCGATCCAGCCGACGGGCGGCGGGGCTGTCCGACAGCGTTGTCGGGCAATAGGGCACCGATCCGAAACCGACGATGACAGCGGGGGCGTTCAATCCCGCCGCGGTCCAGACCGCCTGGGTGACAAGGCGGCAGCGGTCTGGCAACGACAGTGCAGGTTCGAGGCTGGCAGCAGTCTGCTTATCGATGCCTGGGTTGCGGGCCGATGCAGCCGCCAGAACCTCGTTGTAGCGGATGATCCTGGGGAGCAACATGTCGGTCCGGCGCGCCCGTGCCGCCAGCATCGCGTTGCAATCGCGCACTGCCTCGGCGCAAAGCGTCACGAAGGCTTGCAGGGCGTCGGCGGGTGATCGGCGGTGCAGCAGCAAGTTCCAGGTGCCAAACGCGGTGGCGGGTGTGGTCACGTCATAGTCGGCTTTGCCGTCGCGGAGGCTGAGCAAACTGGCGGGGGTGCCGGGTGGCGTTGTCGTCGTGTCGGTCAGTTCCGGCGCCCATTCGGCCCGTGCGGCGATGGCGGAAAGCAAGACACCGGCGTTGATGCCGTTCAGGGGAAAGCCGCTATGGGTCGGTACGCCAACGACAAAGGCGGTCGTCAGAACCTTACCAACCGTCCCCAGCGCCACCGCCTGCCCCGCCGTCCCATCGCCGGTGTCGGCGATGGCGTCGAGGTTGATAGCGGCGATGATATCCAGCTTCAAACGCGCGGAAATCCGGGCGAGCTCAGGCGCCGCAGCCCGCGCCCCGGCGGATGCGTTCTCTTCGTCGGGTACGGCGATGAACAGCAGGTTGCCATGCGGCCTATCCTGCACCGCAAAGTTTTCGGCGACAGAAAGCCCCGCAGCAAGTCCGGCCTTCATGTCAAGCAGGCCGCGTCCCGGCAGGAACGCCCCACTTTCCAAATCGTCGTGCGCAAGGCGTTCTGCCGGGGTGAGATCTCCCGTTTCTGCCCGCTCTCGCAACCGAGCCAGCAGGGCCCTGGCCAGCGCCTCCGGCTTGGTCGCAAGGGATCTCAGGTCGCCGAAGTCTGCTGTCGTGACCGTGTCGTAGTGTCCAGTCAGCAGGACCGTTTGCGCACCGCTGCCGCGCACCAGCATGGCCACGCAATGTCGCGCATCATTCGGAGCGACTGAAAACGTCCAGACCTCGGCCTTGTCGCCAAAACCCTGGGCCAGTTCACCCGCTAGCCAAGGGCCAAAGCTGCTCTCATCCGGCGTTCCGGTGACACTTCCGCGTTCGGTCATTGCAAGCGCCCAGTACCGTGTGCGTTCGGCCATATCGACTTTCATCTGGTCACTTTCGAATACATCAGTTGGCAATTGTGCCCCTGTGCGACGCATGCCGCACAGGGGTATTGGCGGTCAATTAGCTGTCAATCCAGACATTGGACAGATCCTGTATCAGATCGGGCCGAACGGTCAGGTTCTTGACTGCCGGACGGCTGTGGATGAACACCTTGCGCCAGTAAGGCTGGACCAGGATCCCTGAGTCCTGCAGCGTCGTCTCGATCGTTGCCATCAACGCGCGCCGCTTGTCGACATCAACGATGGTCAAGGCCTCGTTGACCATCGCGTCGAACTCTGGGTTCGCGTATCCGGTTTCGTTCCAAGCCTCGCCCGATCGATATGCAAGCGCCAGAACTTGGACTCCAAGCGGTCGTTGCGCCCATTGGGTCAGGGAAAACGGGTATTTGGTCCAGTCATTCCAGAACGTCGCCCCCGGCATGATGGTGCGCTTGACGTTGAACCCGGCGTCGCGCAGTTGCGCCGCGACAGCGTCGCCCGTGTTCTTGTTGAGGTCATCGTCCAGCGAAGTAATCTCGTGCTCGAAGTCAAGCTGCCCGGCTTCTTCCATCAGCGCATGTGCCTTGTCGATGTCGCGGGCGATCACCGACAGTTCGGCATATTCGGGGTGGATCGGACAGACGTGGTGGTTCTCGGCAATCGTGCCCGCGCCATTATAGCCCAATTCCAGAACGATTTGTTTGTCGACCGCCAGCTGCACCGCGTTGCGCACGCGCTTGTCGTCGTAGGGGGCACTTTCGACGTTCATCCGTGCCACTATCGTACTCGCCGTGATCGCCTCAAGCGGATCAAGGCCCGAGCCCGACAAAAGCTCGACGAAATCGGGCGGACTTTCGTAGCTCATGTCGACTTCGTTTGAATCGAACGCGGTCAGCAGGGTAGACGGGTCAGTGCCGGTGTCGATGAAGACGATGCCGTCCAGCGGGGCGCTGCCGCCCCACCACGCGCCGTTTTCGCGCCGCTTCACTTCAGCCTTGATTCCGACGTCCACCGACACCAGTTCGAACGGACCGGTGCCGATGGAATTGGCGACGTAATCCTGTCCGTCTTTGAAACTGCGGTGGACGATCACCGCCGGATAGTCGGACAGGCCGGGGATCAGGGTGATGTCGGATTGGGCGGGGCGCAGGACGACCGTGTAGTCGTCGATCTTCTCCACTGCGCCTTCGCGGAGTTGTTCCGTCGCCGGATCGACCAACGACGACATCCGAGCCGCCATTGAATTGCCCTCGACCTTCTTGTCACACCAGCGCGTCACGTTGAAAACAACGTCATCGGCGGTAAAATCGTCGCCGTTGCTCCAGGTTACACCCTTCCGCAGGTTCAGCGTGTATTCGGTCGCATCGTCGTTGGCCTCCCAACTGTCCAAAAGGATCGGTTTGAACGTCGCGTCCGGCTCGTAGCTTACCAGCGGTTCCATGAATGTCTTGGCTATATTGCCCATCTGGGTCCAGTCAAAGGTACGCGGATCCTTGGGTTGCAGGACGCTCATCGCGACGCGCA
>JBBSOT010000328.1:0-6029 GCA_038259455.1 Hyphomicrobiales bacterium
GTAGCCATGATTGAAAATCATTACGGGCACCTCGTTAGAGATGACGCTGAAAAAGCGCTCGCAAGCTTGGCGCTGGACTAAAGTTCGCAGTGAATGACCGCTTTGTCGGACAATCCGGAACGGCAGCTTACAGGAGCGCTAATGAGGATAGCAGATGTTTCTCGTGGCAATCCAATAGGTCAGCTTCACGCCTAAACCGCGGCCACCACGCCAATCGCTGGCGTATCCCAGAAACAGTCATAGCGGATGCGCCATATCGGTCTCAGCGATTGATCTGCGCTAGCAGGTCAGCGTCTGTCCTCGTCTTCGGCCAATGACGGCCAGAGAAGAAGACGATGACTTATTTCTAGTTAAGCTCACCGATGCCAATCGGGATCGCTTGGAACGGCGCCAAGAAGGTTGGCATATCAGTCCATGTTAGACCGCTGCACGATTAAATCATTTTGCTGACCGCGGGCCGTCGATCATTGAGAAAGTCATCTGAGATAGCCGCTCCAGGAGGGGAAGACTTCATTATGCCAACCGAAAGCCTGACTATTCGAACCCTGACTGGCCATGTCCTGAATGGCGCGCTTGAACTACCGACCGGGCTGGTGCGCGGGGCCGCTTTGTTTGCGCACTGCTTTACCTGCACCAAGCAGAGCCGTGCAGCGGTTAGCGTTTCGCGGGCACTGGCACGAGAGGGGATCGCCTGCCTGCGTTTCGATTTCACCGGACTCGGCGAGAGCGAAGGTGATTTTGGGCGTGCTGGTTTTGCCACCGACATGACCGATCTCGTGGCCGCGGCCGACGCGCTGACGGCCCGCTTTGCCGGGCCACTGCTGTTGATCGGGCATAGCCTTGGCGGCGCGGCGGTGCTGGCGGCGGCCTCCCTGGTTGGCGGGGATAAGGTAGCCGCGATCGCCACCATCGGCGCTCCTTCGGACGTTCCTCACATATTGCACAACATCAAAGGTGATCTGGAGACGATCCGCCGCGATGGTACCGGGGCGGTGACTATCGGGGGTAAGGCCTTTACTCTTAGTCGAGATTTCATTGAGGCAATTGAAGATGTCGATTTGCTTGCACAGGTTCGCAAGCTGCGCCTGCCCTACTTGTGCCTGCACTCTCCAACTGACACAATCGTAGGGGTCGAGCACGCGAGCGCGCTGTTTCAAGCGGCCTTTCATCCTAAGAGCTACATCAGCTTGGCGGGCTCTGACCACCTGCTGACCCGAACCGAGGATGCTGAATTCGCGGCGACCATGATCGCGGCTTGGGCAGCACGTTATCTGCCGCTACGCAACGACTGGCCGATGCCGGAAGAAGGCGTGGTGGTGCAGACCGGACATGGCAAGTTCGGCACCGAGGTGCATACGGCTTCGCACCGCTTTGTCGCCGACGAGCCGAATTCCTATGGCGGCGATAATACCGGCCCAACACCCTACGACCTGCTGCTTGCGGCGCTCGGCACATGCACCGCGATGACGATGAAGATGTATGCAGAACAGAAGGGCTGGCACTTCGCCGGCACGCGCATTCACCTGCGGCACGAACGCGACCATGCAGAAGACTGCGCCCATGCACTAGAGGACACAATTAAGGTGCAAGCGCTTCATCGTGAAATCGAGCTGTTGGGAGACGCGCATTCAGAAGAACAGCGCGCCAAAATAATCGCCATCGCCGACAAGTGCCCCGTACACCGCACTTTAGAAGGGCACCTGCATATTCACACATCTATGAGAACTGAAAAAGCAGACCGCTTACGGAATCAGGGCTTTTAGCGCGCATTCCCATCATCAGTATTTCAATACTCGATATTATTGCAAGGCGGATGGCGCTTCAATATTGGTGACTTATAGCAGTCGTGTATTGATGAGCACCGACAGGAGTTAGGTTATGCGAAGATCGTTAAGTGCCGTTTTGCTGGCGATAATGATGCTTGGGGGTTGTGTCGCGGGACCGTTAGCCTCAGCACCGGAGGGGCGAACTGCAGAGAGGATAATATACGTCACCCGCCACCTGCAGAAGCAGGAAGGAGTCGATCCCTCGCTTAGTGTGGAGGGCGCTGCGGCCGCACAGCGTCTGGCTAGTGCGCTGGCGAGCAAGGGTATCTCAGCCATTTTCGCTACTCCGACCCGCCGGGCCATGGAGACCGCTGCTCCGCTCGCCCTTCGATTGAGCGTCGAGATCACTCTTTATGATTCACGTAACCCACAAGCGCTTGTCGCCGCCGCCGCTGCTTCGCCAAGCGCGGTCTTGGTCGTCGGCCACAGCAACACTGTTCATGACCTGGTCGCGCGGTTCGGCGCGCGCACGCCGCCCGCCCCGCTTACAGAACAGGATTACGGCGCGGTGTATGGTATCAGCTCGGCAGGTGAGGTTGAGGTGTTCGAAATCCTTTGAAAGAACTGTTTAGTGGGTATTGTCACGTTAACTTGACGTTGGCGGAGGGAATGGGATTGATCAGCGGCATCAGGCAGTCGCAGACGCAGACGCAGAATTCCATTCAACGAAAGCAGTTTTCCGATATTGTTTGAGCTTTGCCCGATCGAGCAAATGACGTTGGAAGTAAAAGCTGTTGAAGGCCTCGGAATGGAGATTGAGAAAGCGTTGTGCTGATCCTGGCGATTTGAATCGCTGCATCTTTCGTTCTGTTCGGCGAACTGGTTGGTGCGAATTCTCCGCCCGATTGTTGTCCCGCCGGTCGGTGACATGCTGAGAAACCAGGCAAAACTTTCCGAAGGCCACCGTCGATCGCAGTTTGTCGGTTATGATCCGGGTTGGCGTGCCGTATTTTACAGGAGCTTTAACATCAGCTTTTTCTGCGGCCATGGTGTTGCGGCACGATTGGAACAGGAAAACACCGAGAAATAGAGTGAAATGATCACACGAAAGCCCATCGAACATCGGCGCTTGATACACCGCAAGCTTGCCGCCTAATATCAACCAACCAGACGTGTCCGATGCTACGCTGATTTACGCAGCCTTCAGTGCCAAATGTTCTGACGACGGATAGGTGATGAAGTACTGAGTAGTAGTGACCGCATCATCCGACGGTTCGGAAACGCAGCTTGTCGCCTCGGCAGTCGGAGAGCTGACATTCTTCCACACTGAAGACCATCGATTGAATTGACTTCCGCAAAGTAGGTGCCAAATTAGACGTCATGGTCACGAGCATTTCTTTCAAGCGCCATCGGCACCATTCGGGTCAACTCGCCACCCGCGTTTGACCCGATCTTCGGCGCTCGCCCTTTGACGGCCCCGCCGACCGAAGCTCGGGTACTTCACCATATGATCAATATATGGCGGCGCTCACGGCGCTGCTTGTCACTTCGCTTGAAAGATAAGCCTACTATGACAACTTCAATTACAGCGGGCGACAGCAATCGTCCGGCAATCTATATGATCCAGCGTGAATACGAGGCCATCTCAAAAATTGCAGAGGCGCTCGAAAAGAACAATCCGGCAGTCGCGGCGCTCTTGAATTCCGAACTGGATCGCGCCGAGCTCTGCGATGCGCATAGTATTCCTACCGATACGGTGACAATGAACTGCACGGTGGAGTTCGTAGACGAACGCAGTCTTGCGCGACGCAGCGTAAAACTCGTTTACCCGTGGGACGCTGATATCAGCAAGAACCGTATATCCGTGCTTACCCCCGTAGGCGCAGGATTGATCGGAATGACTGCGGGCAATTCGATTGCCTGGCCCGATCGCAGCGGTGCGGAGCGAATATTAAAAATCATGAGCGTCCAGCGTCCGCCATTCTCCACTGATCAAGCCGCTTAGATTACGGCACTATTGCGGGTGGTAGCTAGTAAACGTCCACTCCGCCTTTCAAATTTCGACAATCAGGACTCTATGAGATGATACGGTTTTTTGTTCCGATCATGCTTTTGGCAGCAACAGCCTGCTTGGCTTATCTGGCATACATCCATCCGGCGGCAATTTGGGCGCTCGTCCCTGTGGCCCTTCTGGCAATGATTGCCGTCTGGGACTTTTATCAGCACCGGCATAGCTTGCGCAGGAATTACCCGCTGGTCGGCCGTGCACGTTGGCTGTTCGAAGCATTAAGACCGTATCTGCGGTCCTACATCGTGGAAAGCGATCTGGACGGCAGGCCGTTCAGCCGCAACGAGCGAGCGCTGGTCTATGCCCGCTCAAAAGCCGACGTATCTTCCCACCCGTTCGGCACCGAACTGAACGTCTATTCGGAAGAGCATGACTGGCTCAATCATTCCATGCACCCAAACGAAGACCTGCCGAGCGAATTCCGAATTGATGTGGGCGGCCCACAATGCACCAAGCCATATTCGACTGCCCTGCTAAACATATCTGCAATGAGTTTCGGTTCGCTCGGTGCTAATGCGATCGAGGCTTTGAATTTGGGCGCCCGGCTGGGAAATTTTTATCACGATACTGGCGAAGGTGGGTTCAGCAAATATCACGCCAAACACGGTGGCGATGTAGTCTGGCAATTGGGCAGTGGCTATTTCGGTTGCCGCGATGAAAACGGCAATTTCGATCCCGTTCAATTCGCTGAAACAGCACAGCATGACACGGTCAAAATGATCGAGATCAAGCTTAGCCAAGGTGCCAAGCCAGGTCATGGCGGTGTATTGCCCGGACCAAAGGTTACAGCTGAAATCGCAGAAGCCCGAGGGGTGCCGGCCGGTGAAGATTGCATTTCGCCTGCAGCGCATACCGCCTTTGCGTCGCCCCTGGAACTGCTAGCGTTCGTTCAACAGTTGCGGAAGCTATCCGGCGGAAAGCCGGTTGGTATAAAGCTCTGCGTTGGTCAGCCGCACGAAATTTTCGCGCTTATGAAGGCGATGCTGAAAACTGGCATTCTGTTCGATTTTATTGTCGTGGACGGTGCGGAGGGAGGCACGGGCGCGGCCCCGGTCGAACTTTCCGACAAAATCGGAACGCCGCTGCGCGAAGGACTGATCCTGGTAAACAACGCGCTGATTGGAACGGGTCTGCGGCAGCACATTCGGGTCGGCGCTGCCGGCAAAGTTACAAGCGGAGCAAACCTGGCCATGAATGCGGCATTGGGTGCCGACTGGTCCAATGCAGCGCGCGGTTTCATGTTCTCGCTCGGTTGCGTGCAATCGATGCGCTGTCATACAGGAGAGTGCCCCACCGGAATCGCCACGCAGGACCCTAGAAGGCAACGCGGTCTTGTGGTGGCGGACAAAGCTCAGCGAGTATTTCGTTTCCAGCAGCAGACGGTCGCTGCCTTGCGCGATATCGTGATCGCAATGGGTTTGGATACGCCGTGGCAAATCCGCCCGCACCATCTGCACGAACGGCTCAATGCGGTGAAATCCAGTTCAATCGATCATATTTACCCGTTTCTGAAGGAAGGCGTTCTACTCGATGCCCCGGAAAAGACACCGTATGCGCATTACTGGGCGGCAGCTCGCGCCGACAGTTACCGCGCGCAAACGGGCAAGCGGCAGACGATCTACAAGGGCGCCGATTGATGGCCGAAGATGAGCGCCATCACCAGCAGAAGCGCAAGCGGCGCATCGCCTGCGGTTAAATTCGAAAGCCGCGCCCCTGAAATGCCCAGTCGATCAGGCCAGAGGCCATCAATATCGTCTCGAACCTCTCGACCAGCACCCCAAGTGGTGTCTAATATGGGAGGTCACGCAGAACCACGATCCATTAGAACATTGCGATTTGGGTCACGCCGAGCTCGATCTGACACGCAATAACGACATCCATGGCTTGGAAGCGCCGTATCAACATGTCAGCAACGCCGCTCCCGAATACTCCGATGTGCAATCGCTCGGACAACCGGCCATGAGCTGCTAGCAGGTTCGGCGCGCTCAGGCACTGCTGTTAGTCTTTTAGTTCAGCCTATTGCTATCTACTTCTTCGCTCCGTTCTAGCCCGCCTGCGACGACCATGATATTCCACCCGCTCGAACAATACCTGCAGGTCCTCCCGCCCAATATCGAATGTCTCGCCTAAATCCGCCAAAGCGAGGTCAAGATCCGTCTTTTGCACGTCAAATGGTCGCTTACCGACGCTCAGGA
>JBBSOT010000329.1:0-6014 GCA_038259455.1 Hyphomicrobiales bacterium
ATTGCTCGCCAGCCGGCTTGACCATGTCCAGAAGCTTGACCGCATCGAGGAAGTCGACCTCCTGGCCCTGGCCGCCGAAGAAGCCGCCGCCAACAATGTGACTGTCACCGGCTCCCCGGTAAACGTATCAGGCGATCCGCGACTGCTCAGGCGGCTGGTGCGAAACCTTTTCCAGAATGCGCTGCGTCACGGTGAGCCGCCAGTGACAGCCCATGTGGCCATGCAAGACTCTCATGCGCAACTCGTCGTTCGGGACTGTGGCGCCGGCATTCCCGAGGCCGAGCGCGATCGCGTCTTCGAGCCCTTTTACCGGCCGAGCGGGCGCGGCGAAAGCGCGGGTGGCTGGGGTCTGGGTCTGGCGCTGGTCCGGCAGATTGCCAGGCATCACGGTGGCACAGTGCGCTATGAAACGTCGCCTGAGGGCGGCGCAGGCTTCGTCGTCGAAATCCCGTCCAGCAGCCAAGTGTAGCCGTACTTTGCGTACCGCACAAAAAAACCCGCTGCCGGGAGGAGGTGGCAGCGGGCTTGATCTAAAGCTTTCCGCGGGAGGAGGTGCGGTCCGCTTGGCGTTGGCATCGCATCTGGGAGGAGTAGATGGCCAACAACGATCAATCTAGGCTCTGCCTAATGATTCGGCAATAGGTCAAAGTGCCTGACATATGTGCAAAAGTGTCGCAGGCGTTGTTTACCGGTAGAGAAGTGTCGGCAACCACATCGTGAAAATCGGGAAGAACGTCACGAGCATCAGCACCACGAACAGTGGAACGAGGAACGGCAGCGTCGCAGTCACGCAGCGTTCAAACGGGACTTTCGCCACCCGCGACAGGACGTAGAGCACCATGCCGACCGGCGGTGTGAGCAGGCCGATCATCAGGTTGAGCACAAGGATGACGCCGAAATGCACCGGGTCGATGCCCACGCTGACGGCAATCGGCAGCAGGACCGGCACCAGTATGGTGATCGCCGCAACGGTTTCCATGAAACATCCGACCACCAGCAGGATGGCGTTGATCAGGAGGAGGATGACGATCGTATTGTCTGAAACGCTGAGGATCATCGCCGCGAAATGTTCTGGCACCCGGTTGGATGTCAGGATCCAGGCAAAGATCGAAGCAGCCGCCACAATGAAGAGCACGACGGCAGTCGTCTCGATCGTGTCCAGCGAGACCTTCAGGAAGCGCCTCACCGTGAGTGTCCGATAGACGAACAGGCCGAGGATCAGCGCCCACGCGCATGCCGCGATTGCCGCCTCCGTCGGCGTAAAGGCGCCTGACAGGATGCCACCGACGATAATGACCGGGGTCAGCAGCGACAGGAAGGCGCGCAAGAAGGCCGAGCCAAGGATCGACATGCGGAAGGCCTGGTCGCGCGGGTACTTGTAGCGATGAGCATAGTACGCAACCATCAGCATCAGCGAAAGGGCCATCAGGAGCCCCGGAATGAAGCCGGCGGCAAACAGTTGTCCTATCGAGGCCCCGGCCACCACACCATAGATGACCATCGGCAGCGATGGCGGAATGATCGGACCGATCGTGGATGAGGCTGCCGTGATGCCGACCGCGAAGCCGGGATCGTATTTCGCATCGCGCATCGCCTTGATCTCGATGGCGCCAAGGCCGCCGGCATCGGCCACGGCCGCGCCCGACATGCCGGCGAAGATCACCGAGGCACCGATGTTGACATGGCCGAGCCCGCCCGGCAGCCAGCCGATCAGCGCCTTGGCGAAGTCGAATATCCGTTCTGTGATGCCGGCCGTGTTCATCAGATTTCCGGCCAGGATGAAGAACGGCACCGCCAGCAGCGGAAAGGAATCGACGCCGTTGATCATGCGGTGCGCCACCACGAGGCCAGGCACGTTGCCGTCGAGCAGGATGAACACCGCCGAGGAGCCGGCCAGCGCTATGGCCACCGGGACGCCCAGTGCAATCAGACCGAAGACCATGACGAACAGAAGTGTCAGGAGCATGTTGTGCCTGCGTTCAAAGGGAGGGTCCGGGCACCGCCTTGGCGCTCTCGGGATCGATCAGCCGGCTGGTGCCGGTACGCAGGTGCCGCCACGCGACCTTGATCGCGTAGAGCGTCATGGCCAGGAAGCAGGCCGCGACGAACCAGTAGACCAGCGATTTGGGAAAATCGATGGACACCATCATCTGCTGCGTCCGTCGTGCCACCTGCGTGCACAGGAAGCCCATGAGGCCGAAGAAGACGATGGAGATCACGTCGATGGCGAGCTGCAGGAAATGGCGTACCGGGCGCGAGAGCCAGCGAAACGCCAGCTCGACCGCGATATGGCTCTCGCGCCGCACCGCCATGATCGCGCCCAGGAAGGTGACCGCGATCAGCAGGAAGCGGGCAATCTCCTCGGTCCATCCGAGCGAATTGTTGAGCACGTAGCGGGTGAAGAACTGCAGGAAGACGACGCAGGCAAGCGCCCAGAACACGCCCACCACGAGCGAATCGCTCCATTGAAAGCCGGACAGGTCCTCGTCCTCGGCGTGGATCAGCTCCGCAATCGACGATCCCGCAGCCGGGGTATTTTCATCGGCCGACATTCAGCAATCTCCAGGCTTTGGGGGCGGTGCGCGGCATCACGCCGCCGCGCACCAAGCGTCGTCGGGCCGTCTACTTGATGGCCTGCAGCTTGTCGTAGGTTGCCTGGTCCCAGGTAGCGTCCTCGCCGTTGTGAAGCTTCATCGTCGCTTCGCGAAACGGCGTGATGTCGACCTCGTTCACCGTCACCTTCTGGTCACGGAACCACTGCACGAGATCCTTCTCCTGCTGGATGATCTGCTCCGTTGCGCAGGCGGCGGTCTCGTCCAGAACGCCCTCCAATGCTGTCTGGTCGGCCCCATCCATGGCACTCCAGGCCGGGCCGCCGACAATCGTCAGCAACGCGTCCGTGATATGGCCGGTCAGCGTGATGAACTTCTGGACCTCATAAAACTTCTTCGCCTGGATGGTTGGCAGCGGATTTTCCTGCCCATCGACCGTCCCCTGCTGCAACGCCAGGTAGACTTCCGCGAAGGCGATCGGCGTCGGGTTGGCGTTCACTGCCTTGGGAAACATCATGTAGAGCGGCGCATTCGGGACGCGGATCTTCAGGCCCGCCATGTCCTCGGGCTTTTGGATGTCGACATTCGAGGTCGCATGCCGCTTGCCGTAATAGGTCAGCGAACTGATGTGGTTGCCGGTGGCGTCGCCATAGCCCTTTGCCAGCTCGGCGAACAGCTCCGAATTGCGGTACTTGTCCCAGTGCTCATAGTCGCGGAACATGTAGGGTGCCCCGCCGATGGCGATCGGTCCGTAGGAACTGCCGGCAAACAGCTGCCCGGTATAGATGATGTCGACGGTGCCGAGGCCGAGACCCTCGTTGATATCGACTTCCTTGCCGAGCGAACTCGCTGGAAAAACCTCGATCGAGTAGCGGCTGTCGGTCGCCGCCTTCAGCTTGTCCGACGCCGCGACTGCGCAGGTGTGATAGGGTTCGCTGACTTCATAGACATGCGCCCATTTGAGCACCGTCTCTGCGGACGCAGCTGATGACATGGCCGTGGCACCCGCCAGCGTAGCGGCAAACAGGGCATGCGAGAATGATCTATTCAATGTATTTCCTCCCTTTAACGCAAGAATGCATACCGCAGCCGCTCTCCCGCCGGTCGGCAATGGCGGTTTTCACATCAGGCCAACGCGCATGTGCGCGCGCCCTTCGTGAATCCGTCAGCCGATGTCTCCTCCCGGCAGAAACGCGGAACAACGCCGCTATTCCTCAGACAATTGTGAACCTACTGGCAGCTTTGCCGCGTAGCAAGCCGCGACCCGATAGTATTCGCCCGCAGGTCAGGTCACAGGCACCTTTCGCAGTGCTTTCGCGCCCGACGCGAGCCACAGTCCGGAATGCCCTGATATCCGCACGTTGCAATGCAATTTCGTGTTGCAGTGCAAAATGTTTTGCCGTTAATTGCGCCGCATGTCCGCACACCTGCCCGATCATCTGCTCACCGGCTACCGCAACTTCATGAGCGGCCGCTATCCCTCGGAAAGCGGGCGTTATCGCGCTCTCGCCCGCGAGGGCCAGACGCCCGAGACAATGGTCATCGCATGCTGTGATTCCCGCGCCGCGCCGGAGTCGATCTTCGATGCGGGACCGGGTGAGCTGTTTGTCGTGCGCAATGTGGCCAATCTGGTGCCGCCCTATGCACCCGACGACCAGTTTCATTCGACATCGGCCGCGCTGGAATTCGCGGTGCAGAGCCTCAAGGTGAAGAATATCGTCGTCATGGGCCACGGTCGCTGCGGCGGCATCGGCGCCGCGCTGAACGCCGATGCGGCTCCGCTGTCGCCGGGCGACTTCATCGGCAAATGGATGAGCCTGGTCGCACCGGCTGCCGACTCCGTGTCGGGAAACACCATGATGACGGCGAGCGAACGCCAGACGTCCCTGGAGCGCATCTCGATCCGCTACTCCATTGCCAATCTGCGGACTTTTCCGTGCGTCAGCATCCTGGAGCGCAAGGGACGCCTGACCTTGTCCGGTGCCTGGTTCGACATTTCGTCCGGCGAGCTATGGGTGATGAACCGCGAGACCGGCGATTTCGTGCGGCCTGAAATCGACTGATCCAATCCTGCCCGCTTGCCGTAGTGCATCATTGTCGGTGCGGAAGTAGCGGCAACCAGACAGATTCTCGTCTGCCAGCCCCGCGTCTGGCGCAATGCTGCGTTGCAGCATCGAATGTTGCAATGCACTCGTGGTGGCCTACATTTCAATTGTCAGGGAGGAATAACCCATTCGGTCGCCGCAAGGTGGCCTGAGAAGGAGCCTCATCATGATCTTCAACAACCTCATTGCCAATGCCCAGGGCCGCATTGCCAAGCGTCGCCAGTTCAACAGACTCGCCAACGAGATCGCCAGCCTGTCGCAGCGCGACCTTGCCGATCTCCGCGCCGATCGCGGCGAAATGCTGCGTCACGCCTATCAGACGGTCTACGGCTGATTTTGGAGCCGAGTGGTCTCAGGCCACTCGATCTACTCACTTTGCCCGGCTGGCGTTAGTCTGCCGGGCAAGGCTTGAACGCTTGATCAGCCCGCCGGTAAGGGTGCGGCGAGTGCCTTGTCGATCTCGGGCATCAACGTTGTCGCAAGCGATTGCTCGCTCAGCGGCCCGACATGCTTGAACAGGATTTTGCCGTCGCGGCCGACCACGAACGTTTCCGGCACGCCATAGACGCCCCAGTCGATGGCCGCGCGACCATTTTCGTCGACCCCGATCGCCCCGTACGGATTTCCGAAAGTGCCGAGGAAGCGCAGCGCGTTTCCCGGCTTGTCCTTGTAGTTGAGGCCGACGAGCTCGATCCGCTCGTCCTTCGAGAGTTCGAGCATGAATGGATGCTCGTCACGACACGGTCCGCACCACGACGCCCAGACATTCACAAGGGTCACCTTCCCGGAAAAATCCCTGCTTGCCAGGCCCGGCAGGGAACTGCCTTCGAGCGGCGGCAGATCGGTCTCCGGTGCCACGTGCCCGATCAGTGCCGACGGTATTTCGGCACTATCTCGACCCGATACGAGTTGCATCAGAAAGAGCGTTGCAAGCACGAGGAACGAAGCCAGCGGCACCAGCACCAGCAGCCGTCTTGATGATCGTGCTTCACCGGCCATCAGGCGGCATCCTTGGAGCCGGAGCGCCGCCGTACGCCGCTCGCCTCAAGTTCCGACATATCACGTCGCCGGGCACGCTGGTCGATCAGCAACCAGGCGACAAGGCCTGCCAGCACGAGCACCGAGATGCCGTAGGCGGCGGATACATAAAGGGCATGAGCCGTCATCGGTCGCAATTTCTCCCGCTGGCTTCAATAGTGCCCGTGCGCGTGAACCGCAATTGCACCGAACGTCGCATTTCCGGCAAGGCGGAGACGGATGGACGCTTCCGGTTCATGCCTAGTCCGCCGAAAACCGCAGGGCCAACGCGGCGGCAGCCGGTCCGATCACTGCCAGGAACAGCGCCAGTGCGGCAAGA
>JBBSOT010000330.1:0-5997 GCA_038259455.1 Hyphomicrobiales bacterium
AGACCCTGCTCGACCGCGGCCCGACGCCCCATGCTTTCGGGGCGAATGTCGATCTGCGCAATTCGGGCATTCTGCGGATAGAACTGCCGGTAGGGGAAATCCGTGCCCAGCATGAGCAGCGTGTCACAGCCGCCCATCGCATAATAGCCGGATGCGAAGCCGATCAGGCCGGTCATTCCGACGTCGAAGGGATTGTCCCACTCGATATGCTCCTTGCCGCGCATTGCGTGGACGATCGGTGCCTTGAGCGCGTCGGCGAGCGCCAAAACCTCGGCATGCGCTCCCTCCACGCCGGAGCCGCAGAGCAAGGTGACGCGCTCGGCATCATTCAGGAGGTCCGCGAGCCTGTCGATCGCGTCCTCGGGCGGGAGAACGACTGGCCGGGGTGGCTTGAGCGACAGCTCTTGCGAAGGCGCGTCGGACGAAGCTTCTTTCAAGGCCACGTCGCCCGGGATTACCACAACCGATACGCAGCGCTCAGCAACCGCTCGCCGTATCGCGATTTCGAGCACCCGCGGCATCTGGGCGGGGTCGGCCACCAGTTCGCAATAGCCCGAGCATTCGCGAAACAGGTCCGCCGGATGCGTTTCCTGGAAGTAGCCCGAACCGATCTCGGCCGAAGGGATCTGTGCCGCAATGGCAAGGACGGGGACGCGGGAGCGTTGCGCGTCGAAGAGGCCATTGATCAGATGGAGATTGCCAGGTCCGCAGCTCCCCGCGCAAACGGCCAGCTCGCCTGTCGCGTGCGCCTCGCCCGCCGCTGCGAAGGCCGCAGTCTCCTCGTGGCGCACGTGAAGCCAATCTATACCTCCCTTGCGGCGGAGCGCATCGGTGAAGCCGTTCAGGCTGTCACCAACGATCCCGAAAATGCGCTGCACGCCGGCAGCTTTCAGGGTGTCGACCATCTGATCGGCGATCGTGGGCATGTTGGACTCCTTCTGCGCTGTTTGGCTGGTTCCGACGGCAAGTCAGCCGATCCGGATGCCTCGTCCCCGGAGTCCATTTGATCGATCCAGAACTCGCGATTGGCGACGAGCCAACTCCCCAACGACTACAAAGAGGCGCTGGTTGACGCTCGTTATTCATTGTGATGAGGAGTGAGTTCTCGCTATTGCGAGTGTTGCTGGGCGGGACCGAAATGCCGCAGATAGCAAATTTCCCTAAGACTGAGATCGACCGGACGCTTCGGCCCGTGCCAGCTGTCTACCATTCCTGCGCATTTCGACTGGATCGAATGCTGATCGCTCCACGCCGCTTGAAGACATGAATCTGGAACAAGCGCCGGCTTTGGCAGTTTCAGCCGAATGATCAGTTGGTTCGAAAGTCTGGCGGCAGAACTCTTCCCTGCCTGGCATCGGCGCCGCCTTAGGCGCTCGGCTGGAAAACGGGCGTCACAATCTGACGACGCGCTGACGCGGTTTCGCATACGGATAGCCGAAGATGATGTGTCCGCTGGTGCCGGCTCTGAAAGGACGAAGAAACCTGGGCGCCATGCTGCTTCCGAGTCCGAAAGCGACGCGAACGGCTAGGCCAATCCGAAGTCCTGGCCTCTGTGCGGGTAGATCGGGTCGCCATACGACAGGACCGGTCCGAACCCGATCCTAGCGTTCCGGCGACACCTGTCTGTTGCCAGCTTAATGCCTTCTACCAAGGTGTTGGGAGCGCTAGTCCGGCTCTGCTGCAAGCTCGATCCAGGCCGGAGCATGGTCACTGGCGCCGTCCTGCCCCCGCACGGACTTATCGACGCCACCTGATACAAGCCGGCCGGAAAGGTTCGGGCTGAGCAACAGGTGGTCGAGTCGCAGGCCGGAATCGCGTTGCCACCGCATGCGGCGATAGTGCCAGAAGGTGTAGAGCCGCTCCTCCGGGCAAAGCTTGCGCAGGCTATCGGTCCAGCTGCGCCCTACCAGCCGCCGGAAGGCAGCGCGGCTTTCGGGATGGATCAACGCATCGTCGTCCCAGGACTTCGTCGGGTAAATGTCGAGATCGGCCGGCGCAACGTTGAAATCCCCTGCCAGCACTATGGGCGCTCCGCTTTTGCGCAAGACCGTTGCATGCTTTCTGAGGCGCTCCAGCCAGGCCAGCTTGTAGTCGAATTTCGGCCCGGGCCGTGGATTGCCGTTGGGTGCGTAGATCGAGGCGATCAATACGCCTTGCACAGCGGCCTCGACGTAGCGCGCTTGTCGATCGGACTGATCGCCAGGGAGCTCGGTGCGCGTGAGCACCGGAGTTGCGCCTCGCGCAAGAATTGCCACGCCGTTCCATGTCTTCTGGCCGATCCAGACCGCGCCGTAGCCGGCCTTGCCCAATGCCGCCTCGGGAAAGTCAGGCTGGTCAGCTTTCAGCTCCTGCAAGCACACGACATCGGGCTTGGCCAGTTCCAACCAGGCAAGGAGGTTGGCGAGGCGCCGGTTCACATTGTTGATGTTGAAGGTCGCGATTCTCATGATGTTGCCGTATCTTGCAATGCGGGGCAGGCATTTCCGACCCAACGCTCAACGAAGCGTTTGGTGCCAGGCTTGGCTCGGGTCCGACTTGTTTGGCTTGGGCATCTGTGTGTTCGCCGTTCAGCAAGGCAGGAACATTTCTGCCGCGAACGAGTTGCAAGCGCATAGCGCGTGTGCTGCGCGGCACGCCGCAAGATCTTCGAAGTACAATTCGGAGAAGTAGATCGGGAGGGCGACATCAGACCGGGCCGCAAGCCATGTCAAATCCCAAGACATTGCCGGGCGACTGGTTTCGCCTCGATTTTTGTCGCCTGCGTCTTCCTCAACGGCTGCAGCGGCATTCAATCCGCGCTCGACCCGGCGGGCGACGAGAGCGACATCATTGCAACCTTGTTCTGGGTCATGGTCGTCGGCGGCACTCTGATATGGGTTGCCGTGATAGGAACCTTGCTTTTTGCGGCCTCTAGTAGCGGGAAGCCGATCACCGATGCCAGCGGCGGGCGGTTGATCCTGTGGGGTGGAGCAGTGTTTCCCTCACTGACGCTGCTCGTTCTTCTTGCCTATGCCCTTTGGCTGATGCCAGGGCTAAGGCCGTTCGCGTTGCCCTCTGATCCGTCAGTCACGATAGAGGTCAGCGGAAAGCAATTCTGGTGGCAGGTCGCCTATCGCCTGCCGGACGGGAGCCGGGTTCATGCCGCCAACGAAGTCAGGCTGCCGGTAGGCAAACGCGTCGAGTTCGCCCTCGAAAGCGACAATGTCATCCACTCCTTCTGGATACCGGCACTCGGCGGCAAGATGGACATGATCCCGGGCCGCACCAACCGCCTGTCGCTGCTTGCCACCAAGCCCGGCACATTCCGAGCGCCCTGCGCCGAATATTGCGGCACGTCGCATGCGCTTATGGCGTTTTCCGCTGTCGCCATGGACCCTGCCGAGTTTGACGAATGGCTTGCACAGCAAGCACGCCCCGCCGCCGGCGTCGCCGATAGCGGTGCGGAAATCTTCCTGCGCAACGGCTGCGGCGCTTGCCACCGCGTCGACGGCACCGAGGCAGAAGCAGCCATCGGTCCAGACCTCAGCCATGTCGGGTCGCGCCTGACACTCGGCGCCGGAATCCTGCCCAACACAGAGGCCGCGATCGCGCGCTTCATCGCCGACCCTGCGTCCATCAAACCGGATACGAAGATGCCGGCCTTCGGCATGCTGCCGCCTGATGAAATCGCGGCAATGTCCGCCTGGCTGAAGGGGCTCAAATGACGCAAGCGGCTCCGCGACTTCCAGACGAGGCGCGCACAGCGCAGACCGAGCGGCTGCGCGAGGCGTGGGCGACGCCGAAGGGATGGCGCTACTGGACCAGCGTCAACAACACCGAGGTTGGGCTCTGGTACGCCGGCTCGGCCTTTTTCTTCATGCTGTTTGCCGGCGTCCTTGCACTGATGGTGCGCGTCCAGCTTGCGGTGCCGGACAACGACTTCCTGTCCGCCGACCGGTTCAACCAAGCCTTCACGCTGCACGGAACCGTCATGATGTTCCTTTTTGCGGTGCCAATCTTCGAGGCGGTGGCGATCTACCTTCTGCCTTCGATGCTGGGTGCGCGGGAACTCCCCTTTCCCCGGCTGGGTGCCTTCGGCTTCTGGAGCTTCCTGCTCGGCGGCATCTTTGTCTGCGGATCGATCTTTTTCGATGCAGCGCCCTCGTCGGGCTGGTTCATGTATCCACCGCTGGCCACCGACAAGGAGTTCTCCGGCATTGGCGCCGACATCTGGCTGCTCGGTCTCTCTTTCATCGAGGTCGCCTCGATCGCCGCGGCGGTGGAGATCATCGTCGGCATCATGAAGTGCCGGGCTCCGGGCATGCGCGTCAACCTGATGCCGCTCTTTGCCTGGTATCTCCTGATCGTCGCCGGGATGATCCTGTTCGCCTTCCCGCCCCTGATCGCCGGCGACCTGCTGTTCGAGATGCAGCGCATGTTCGACTGGCCGTTCTTCGATCCGGTGCGCGGCGGCGATCCTCTCCTGTGGCAGCACCTATTCTGGATATTCGGTCATCCCGAGGTGTACATCATCTTCCTGCCGTCGATCGCCCTGATGGCGATGATCGTGCCGACCTTCGCGCAGCGCCCGATCGTCGGCTATTCGTGGATCGTGCTTGCCGCCGTCGGAACAGGGTTCCTGTCCTTCGGCCTGTGGGTGCACCACATGTTCACCACCGGCTTGCCGCAGATATCGCTCGCCTTCTTCTCGGCCGCTTCGGAAGCGGTGGCGATCCCGACCGGCGTACAGATCTTCGTCTTCATCGCGACGATGCTTGCCGGGCGCGTGATCTTCTCGACCCCGATGCTGTTTGGCACGGGTGGGCTCGCCATCTTCGTGCTCGGCGGATTAACCGGGGTCATGGTGGCGCTGGCGCCCTTCGACTGGCAGGCCCACGACACCTATTTCATCGTGGCGCACCTGCACTACGTCCTGATCGGCGGCATGCTCTTCCCGGTCGTTGCCGGCATCTACTACTACTACCCGCTGCTCAATGGCAGGAAGCTGTCGGACGGATTGGGAAGGCTCGCCTTCTGGCTGATGTTCGTCGGCTTCAACGTGGCCTTCTTCCCGATGCATCTCACTGGCCTGCGCGGCATGCCGCGCAGGGTCTTCACCTATCCCGACGAGTTGGGCTTCAACATACTCAATCTCGTCTCCACCGTCGGTGCATTCGTCTTCGCATCGGGCGTGCTCGTCGTGGTGTTCGATGTGCTGCGGCCGAAGCATCGCCAGCCGCGTGGCCCGAGAAATCCGTGGAACGCCGGAACGCTGGAGTGGATCGGCGAACCGGAGGACAACTGGGGCGTTCGCTCCATTCCCCACATCTCCAGCCGCTATCCGCTGTGGCAGCAGCCGTCCCTGGCCGAGGAAGTCAATGACGGGCGGTGGTACCTCGCCGACGCCGTGGACGGACGTCGCGAGGGCATGATCACCTCCGTGCTCGACGCGAAGCCGATCCAGGTGTTGCGGGTCGCCGGACCCGCCATAATCACCCTCGTGGCGGCAGCCACGCTCGGCGGCGCCTTCGTCGCGCTTACCTTTCACTCGTGGATCGCTACCGCAGTTTCGGCTCTCCTCGCGTTCGTTTCGATCCTGTACTGGCTGTGGACCGGGACGGGGCAAATTCCGAAAGAGGAAACCAGGCACGCCGGTCCGGAACTCGACCTGCCGCTCTATGCCTCGGGTCCGGCCTCCGTCGGCTGGTGGGCCATGTTCATCACCATGGTGGGTGACGGCACGGCCTTCGGCAGCCTCGTCTTCGGCTATTTCTTCTACTGGACCATACACAGCGACTTTACAGCCGGGACCGCGGGACCGGGCGCGGCCTGGCCGATGATTGCGGTTGCGCTGTTTGGCGCAAGCTGGATCCTGACGGTGGCGGCGCGGTGGTTGAACGGCCATGGCAACATTGCTGGCATGCGCCTCGCCCTGTGCCTTGCAGTGCCGGTCACCATCCTGGCGGCTGTCGCCGGGTTCTGGGGTCCGTGGCAGTTCGGCATGGATCCCACGCTTCA
>JBBSOT010000331.1:0-5985 GCA_038259455.1 Hyphomicrobiales bacterium
GCCGGCAGACCTCGGCTGTCGCCATGCCTGCCTCTTGCTCCTTAACGATCGCGATGATCTGCTCGTCTGAAAACCTGCTCCGCTTCATTCGTCCGTCTCCTCAAGAAACGGACTCTACCCAAAAATGGCACCAATTCAGGGTTGCACGTCAATGGCCTTCTCGACAAGCAGCGCCTCGACCTTGGCGGGGGTGTTGAGCATCCGGAGCTCGAAATCGACGTTGGCGAAATTGGGCCGGCCGATCAGCGTGGCGAACGCCATCATTGCGAGCGCCGATTGTATATGTTTGGCGTCGGTGCCCGCGTGAACTGGGCTATCACCGACAGTGCGCTCTTCTAGAATCCCCTCATGGTGTCTGACTGACACAAAGGGCGGCTCAACGCAGGCTCGCAGCCGATCAATGGTGCGATTGCAGGCTATAACGACGATCCAAGTAGGTGGACTTGTAAGATCAGCGTCGTAGTGCGCCTTCCGCCACACGGTAACATAAACGTCCAGCAGGACGTCCTCGATAGCACCCTGCTCGTGCAAAATACGGATGACAATGCCGACCAGTGTCGCCGACGTCTGACTGTAGAATTGCTGAACGGCCGCCGCATTCCCGTCGGCTGTGCGAGCAAGGAGCACCACCAGATCGGATTTTGCCAGCGAATTTGTCACTGCAGCCCTTCAGGTTTCTTGAATTTGGCCTATGTCACGCTGCAAACGGTACAGCGTCCAAATAGTTGCGGATTTGTTAACGATGACGTGAGAAGTCGCCTATCCAGATTTATATGGCGCGTCATATCCTCGACCCAACCGACATAGCCGCCGTATTGGTAAACCAATCGCCCCTTGACGCAGGTCGCTGTGACAGTCGATGAGAAACTCTGCGTCCTAGACGGACTTCCATGATTGTTGATTCAGTACCACGGCTCAGCCTGATCGTTCGCGAAGTACGAGGCCCATTGACCGCGCTGTTCGTCTGGGATGTCGCGGTCACGCTGGCGTACTTTTACCTGCCGTTCACTGCTCCGGCGCTGCCTCTGACGCTGTTCGGCTCGGTTCTGGCGCTGTTTCTCGGCTTTCGCGACAATTCGGCCTATGCCCGTTGGTGGGAAGGCCGTGTGCTATGGGGCGCGATGATCAACGCATCGCGCAGCCTCGCCCGCGCCACGCGCAACTTCCTGCCGACTGGCGAAGGCAATGAAGGCGCCGATGTAATGGCTCGCATGATCATCTTGCGGCAGATTGCTTATGTGAACGCCCTGCGTTGCCAGTTGCGGAGGCAGGACCGCGACGACGCGGTGCTGCGCTTTGTCGGTATGGCGGAAGCCGAGATCGCACTCGACCGGACCAATGCCGCCAATGGCCTGCTCGAGAACACCGGCCGTCAGATCGACGACGCGCGCTGCCGCGGGTGGATCGATACGATCCAGCAGGCCCAACTCGAAACCGTGTTGATCGACATCGCCAACGCGCAAGGCGGGATGGAGCGGTTGAAAAATACGCCGCTGCCCAACCAATATCGGTTCTTCCCGTCCTTTTTCACGCGGCTGTTTTGCATCCTGCTGCCGATAGGACTTGTTGAGACGCTCGGTTTCGCGACGCCGGTCGGGTCGACCATTGCCGGGCTTATGTTTCTGGCCGTTCTCCAGATCGGGGATGATCTCGTCGATCCGTTCGCCAACACGATCCATGACGTACCGATGACCGCGATGTGCCGGACCATCGAGATCGACCTTCTCGAGGCGCTCGGTGATGTTGCACCGCCGCCAATCGAGCCCGTCAAAGGCGTGCTTTGGTGATCAACGATTGCATTGCGAGTTTTGGCCTTGGAGGGGACCAGGTCGTTCTGACGACAGGCTCGTCGTGACAGACACTTACATCAAACAGCTGGCGACATACCCAGCCGTCTAGGCAAATCTCCCATCCTTGAGCCGACGACTGCGATGTCCGCAGGGGCACCGCCCACGATCACATTGCCTTGACAGCATCCGCGGATTTTTCCGGGCGAATATAGATCGATGACAGTGCCGGCAGCGCCGCCTTCAACTCGGCTTCCAAGGCTTCGATCAGGGTCTCGGCGTCGCCCATGCGCAGGTCATCGGCAAAATCGGCACTGATCGCGACAAAGACCGCGTCGGGCGCGGTGTGGATCGTACGGACATGATTTATCGCCATGATTTCGACGTGCGCAGCCAGAATTCGTCTGACGTCGGCGATCAATGCGGGGTCTGCGCTTTCCCCGATCAGCAGGCCCTTTGCTTCACGGGCAAGCAGGGCCGCTACGGTCGCCAGAATCAATCCGATTGCAATCGACGCCACGCCATCCAGGCGCGGATCTTCAAAATAGAGACTGGCCCAGACACCCAGACCCGATAATGCTAGCCCGACAAGCGCTGCACTATCTTCAAACAATATGATAAACCCGGCGGGGTCTTTCGACTTGCGGATTGCCTGCCACCAGCTGCTCGAGCCCCGCTGGTGTTCAAATTCCCGAACCGCGATCGTCCAGCTCGTCCCTTCAAGCACAGCGCCGATTGCGAGGACCACGTAAATTATCGACGGATCGGTCAGCGGCTCTGGCCGCATAATGTGCCGCCAGCCCTCATAAATCGAAACTCCGGCGCCGAGCGCAAAGATCAGGATCGCCACGACAAAGGCCCAGAAGTAGAGCTCGCGTCCATAGCCGAAGGGATGGGCAGCATCAGCAGGTTGTTTGGCGCGTCGTTGCCCATAAAGCAGCAAGATCTGATTGCCGCTGTCGACAAGTGAATGCACGCCCTCGGTCAGGATCGAGGACGAGCCTGTGATGCCCGCGGCCACGAATTTTGCGATTGCGATGCCAACATTGGCGGCCAATGCGCCATAAAGGACGATGTTGTCCTTAAACCCTTGGCCGGTTGGCTGCGAGGCCACCGTGCTCGAACCAGACTTGGCCCTGCCGGCCGCATCACTGATCTCTGCTCGAGGCGTGTCGTGTTCCGTCATCTGCCCATTCTAAGCTGACAGCGTCTGTCCACAAGAGTGGGCCCCACCCCAAGCCGAAGATTGGCGTTCCGAATTCTTGCGGAAGTAGCAGTATGACCGATCCGGTTTTGTCGACTAAATTGGACGCGAAGATACCATACGGGAGGCGTCTAATCGCAATGACATTGGCGGACAGCTCTATCCAATCACCAGCGCTGTTTTGACATAAATGGTTCGGCCGACCGGTCTTGGAACCTTTCACTTGCGGCAGTGTTGGTTAATTATAACCCCGGAAAGGATGTCTTGTGATGAAACTCGTGATTTCTATTGCTGCTGTCTTGGGTGCGGCAATGTTGGCTGGTTGCAGCAACGACCCTTCCGACAAACTGGCCGACAGGGTCGAGAATGCTGGTGAAAAACGCGCCGACATGATCGAGAACAATGCCGACGCGCTTCGTGATGATGCCGCAACCCTCGACAAGCGAGCAGAATCCGTACGCGACACGGCCGAATCCCGCGCCGATGCGATCGAGGCCGCGGACATGAAGGTCGAGAAGATGAGCCAGGAGCAGCGCGATGCTATTGTCGCTAACAAGGCGCCTGCGGTTCGCTGAAATGCCGCCGCTGCCAACAGGCCTTCGACAAACTTCGGCGTCGGGCCAAGTGATGTTGATCCGGGCCTTTAGCGGGTCCCGGCGGCGCGCCGTCTTTGTGGCGGTCCTTTGAATGTTCACCAGGGTCGGCCTTAGCCCACATCCTTCGCATCTCAGTTCAAACGGGAACTGAGGTTTATCTATTGCCGTAGGCCACTCCTCATCAAACGAAATTGCAAAGTGAACGGGCGCAAATGGAAGACGGTGATCAACGCGACTCAAGTCCGTCCGACGAGTTGTCAGATCACGAGCGGCGGCAGTTTTCCGATGCAATGGGCGGCACCTCGCGGGTCGTGCACGAAATCATCCGTCTTCAAGGTGATGAAGAACTCGACCGCCCGATTCTGTCTCTCACCTATTCGGGCATCGCCGCCGGAGCCGCGCTGAGCGCATCGGTTTTTGCACAGGCTGCGATTCTGATGCGGCTGCCCGACGAACCCTGGGCGGAACTCGTTGCCGGTTTCGGCTATTCGATCGGCTTCGTCATCGTTGTGATGGGGCGGCTTCAGTTATTTACCGAGAACACCATAACCGCGGTGCTGCCCTTCATCAGCAATCCCACTTTCAACAACCTCGGAAGGCTGGCACGTTTGTGGGCCGTGGTGCTCGTCGCCAATCTTGTCGGCACGGCGATCGTGGGTCTCGGAATCGCCAGTGCGACGATCGTCGAGGCCGACCTCAGGGCCCAAATCCTTGCCATGGGCAGGCATCTCCTGGAACCTTCACCGACGACCATCCTTGTTCATGGCATACCAGCGGGCTTTCTCGTCGCGGCCATCGCCTGGGTCCTGCCCAGCGCCAAGGCTTCGGAATTCTGGGTTATCACAGCGATCACCTACCTCATCGCAATCGGCGGCTTCACCCACGTCATCGCCAGTTCCGGTGAGATTTGGGCCGCAATCTTCGTCGGGCAAGTCAGTTTTCTCGATGGCATGACCGGCTTCATCCTGCCGGCGCTGCTCGGCAACATCATCGGTGGAACGGTCCTGTTCACCGTGCTGGCCCATGGGCAGGTCAAAGCCGAACTTTGATGGCCCACGCGCGTTCCGAGCCACTAATATATGCCGGCCGTCGCACCACTGCGTGGGAAATGCCGGAGCCGCACCAACGATCATCATGATGAGGGCGTACAATTATCAACACGCTGAAGTGCGTAGCATGCGATGGCGGCAACACTATCCCGGCCGAGATGATGACGTGGTCACTTAGGACCATGGACGAGAACCAGATCCTTACTGAATTCTTTCTCTACCTGTCATCCATGCCAACTGGAAATGCTGAGTTGGTCAGCTTCGGCGGTGAGGCTCACGATCTGCAGATCTTGCGGTGTAGGGCAATGGCGCATGGCGTGACGTTACCGCGAGGGTTCGAATGGATGGCCTTTCCGTCAGCGCAGAAATCGCCCCATCTCGACCTGTCGCGGGTGCTCACCAACGGCTTGAAGATGCACCAGTGCCACCTCGCTGAGTTCTCAGCGGTGATCAATATGCCGTCCAAGTTCGTCGCAGCGTCCTGGTCTATCACCAGCCTTGCAAGCGCTGGTCAATGGTCGATCATCGAGGAATGCTGAGAGGCCGACGTCATCTCAGCAACGTTCCTGTTTGCTTCATGGAAAGCATTGACCGACGGCCGCGTGCCCGTCTGGACTGTTCATGACCGCATCTGCTGCAAGGTCCAGGAACTCTGCCCGGGTCGGTCTTACATCAAGTGCGTGGTGGCAACCCGTGGCCGCCTGTATGACGAGCAAATGCGGCAAGCCAAGGCGCGTCTGGACGTCATCCGTCTGCCCCAAACAATGCAAGTGCGTTCTATCGCCGGATAGCCCCGTCAGGTCAGGCCCTCAAACGCGCGTGGCGGCAGCGGCAGCCGCCGCCGCCACGTCTTGTTTGTAAACTATTACGAACCGTGGGCCTTGCAGACAGCTTGAGATGAAGTCTGCCATTGAGTGTTGCCGTGGCCGCGTTCGACCGTTACCACAGTTTCGTCGCGGCAAGGGCCGTACAACTGTGTGGTACAAAGACGGTACAAATTGCAGCAAGATCATCGGCCTAAGTTATTGTTTTAGGGCGCGTTTATGCATCTGGCGACTCCTCTCGTAGGGGTCACCACGGATTTCTGGTCGTTCCGAAAATGCGGCCGGTGGCGTTCACCGCCAGCTGACACCCTGGCCTTTGCCATTTCTTGACAGCTGATGCAGGGTCCGCCCGCCAATTATGGGGACGATCGGGATTGCTGACGCCTGGAACGAACTGCTGGCGGATCGAAACGGCGAAACGGGCGTCCGTCATCGTCGATGCCGCCGATTATTTCACGGCGGCACGGGCGGCGATGCGCAAGGCCCGGCACCGGATCATGCTCATCGGCTGGGATTTCGACACCC
>JBBSOT010000332.1:0-5972 GCA_038259455.1 Hyphomicrobiales bacterium
AGGATCATGTTGTTGCAGATTTTCGCCGCCTGGCCGGCGCCAGCCGCGCCGCAGTGCACGATCTTGCCAGCCATGGCCTTTAGAACAGGTTCGGCCTTGGCAAAGGCGTCGTCCGAACCGCCGGCCATGAAGGTGAGGGTGCCGGCGGCGGCACCACCTGTTCCTCCCGACACCGGGGCATCGATCGACAATAATTGGTGCGCAGAGGCGATCTCGTGCGCCTGGCGCGCCGAATCCACGTCGATGGTCGAGCAGTCGATGATCAGCGTGCCCTTGGCCGCAGTGGCGGCGATTTCCTCATGCACCGACAATACGTGCTTTCCCGCCGGGAGCATGGTGATAACAGCTTCCGCTCCGTTCACAGCGCTGCCGACGTCGGCCTCCGGCACCACGCCATTGTCCCTGGCGATGGAAAGATTCTCGGGCTGGAGATCGTAGCCCTTTACGACATGGCCCGCCTTGACGAGATTGGCGGCCATCGGGTTCCCCATGTTGCCGAGGCCGATGAAAGCGATGGTGGTCATTGGCAGTCTCCGCGTTCGGTTCAGCGCCCGATCATAGCGCGCGCGATGATCACCCGCATGATCTCGTTGGTTCCCTCGAGTATCTGGTGCACCCGCAGGTCGCGGACCAGTTTCTCGATGCCGTAATCGTGCAGGTAGCCGTATCCGCCATGCAGCTGCAGGGCCTCGTTGGCCACCTTGAAGCCCGTATCGGTAACGAAACGCTTGGCCATCGCCGACCACTTCCCTGCATCATGCGCCTTGCCGTCCAGTTTGGACGCTGCGGCGTAAAGGAAGATGCGTGCAGCCTGCAGTTCCGTCTCCATGTCGGCCAGCCGGAACTGCAGCGCCTGGAACTGGTTGACGGGCTGGCCGAAGGCCTGCCTTTCCGATGTATACGACAACGCCTTGTCGAGTGCGGCCTGCGCGCCGCCAAGCGAACATGCGGCAATATTCAGCCGTCCACCGTCAAGCCCGGCCATCGCGATGCGAAAGCCGTCGCCTTCCGTCGAAAGCAGATTGTCGACCGGCACCCGGCAATCGGTGAAGATCACCTGCCGGGTTGCCTGCATGTTCCAGCCCATCTTGTGCTCTAGCGCGCCAAACGACAGGCCGGGCGCATCCTTCGGTATGACAAGCGCCGAAATGCCCTTCGGACCCTCGCCGCCGGTGCGCACCATGGTGACATAGACGTCGCTGTCGCCGGCGCCGGAGATGAACTGCTTGGCGCCGTTGACGATGTAGTGGTCGCCGTCTCTCACTGCCCGCGTCTTCAGCGCGGCCGCGTCGGAGCCGGAGCCCGGTTCGGTCAGGCAGTAGCTGCCAAGCCACTCCATCGACGCCATCTTCGGCAACAAGCGCTGATGCTGCTCTTCATTGCCGAAGCTGTCGACCATCCAGGCGGTCATGTTGTGGATCGATATGAAGGACGCGAATCCGGGGCATGCGCGCGACAAAGCCTCGAAGATCAGCACCGCGTCGAGGCGACCGAGACCCGAACCGCCGCCGTTCTCGCTGACATAGATACCGCCGAATCCGAGCGGCCCGGTCTCGCGGACGACATCGGCGGGAAAATGCTTGTTCAGGTCCCAGTCGAGCGCATGCGGCGCCACGCGCTCGTCGGCGAACGTTTCGGCCATCGCCTGGATCGCGCGCTGGTCTTCGTTGAGCTCGAACTGGCCGTCTGGCATTTCGACCACGGCATCCATCGCGTCCTCCAGCACTTTTTGCCTATGCGTACCGGTCAATCTAGACCAATGATGCGCCCGCGCAACCGAACGACCGCTTCGACAATTCCAGGGAACATCAGTGACCACCGTCTTCGACCATTTGCTCTCCGACTTCCGGCACTTTCTGGCTCAGTTCGACCGGCAGCCGGTCAGTGGCTTCATCGAGGCAATCGATTGGTCGATGCGGCCGCGCGCGCTTGAAGCGCATAGCCTGCCTTGCCTTGGCGAGCTTCCCTGCACCGTCCGGATCGCCGGGGTGCAGGCCGCGCCGCTGGCGCGCTTTCTGAGCGAGCGCTGCCATGATTTTCGCTGGGGCCAGACCTATACGGCGGCTGATTTCGGAAGGAAATTCACAGAGAATTATGGCTGGCTGGAGGTGTTCGGTACACGGGGGCATTTCGAAAACCGAAAGATGGCGGGGGGCTTCCTCGTTCTCGGCCCCGGCATCGACTATCCCGACCACCATCATGTGGCGGAGGAAATCTACATTCCGCTGACCGGCGGTACACACTGGCGCATGGGCGAGGGGCCGTTGCGCCAGCGCGAGGCCGGCGAGATCATCCACCATGCCTCGAATGTCAGCCACGCCATGCGTACGGGCGAAAATCCTCTGCTGGCGCTCTATCTATGGCGCGGCGGGCCGTTGGCGGCACGCTCCACCATCACCGGCGCGCGGCCCGAGGGGCGCTGAGATGGCACGCGCCATCATGCTTCAGGGCACCGGCTCCGACGTCGGCAAGACCGTGCTGGTCGCCGGGCTCTGCCGCGCCGCAAAGAAGCGGGGGATGGTCGTGCGACCGTTCAAGCCGCAGAACATGTCCAACAATGCCGCCGTCGCCGACATTCCGGGCGAGACAGGCGGCGGCGAGATCGGTCGTGCGCAGTGGCTGCAGGCCATTGCCTGCGGTGCTGCGCCTTCGATCCACATGAACCCGGTTCTTTTGAAGCCGCAAAGCGACGTTGGCAGCCAGGTCGTCGTGCAGGGCAAGGTTTACGGTGAGGCGAAGGCGCGCGATTACCAGCTTCTCAAGCCCAAACTCATGGAAGCGGTCCTGGATTCCTGGAAAATGGTGGGCGAGGGCGCCGATCTCGTCATCGTCGAGGGCGCCGGATCGCCGGCGGAGATCAATCTGCGGCCGCGTGACATCGCCAACATGGGGTTTGCAACGCGCGCCAATGTGCCGGTCGTGCTGGTCGGCGATATCGACCGGGGCGGCGTCATTGCCTCGATTGCCGGCACCCACCTGGTCCTGCCAGAAGACGACCGGAAAATGATCGCCGGCTACATCATCAACAAGTTCCGCGGCGATGTCTCCCTGTTTGACGACGGGCTCAGGGCAATCGAGCGGTTTACCGGATGGCGCTCTTTCGGTGTCGTGCCCTGGCTGAAGGCGGCAGCCCTGCTGCCGTCGGAGGACAGCGTCATCCTTGAGCGGCTGGCCGAGGGACGTCGCGGTGCGCTCAAGGTAGCCGTGCCGATGCTGTCGCGCATCGCCAATTTCGACGATCTCGATCCGCTCAAGGCCGAGCCGCAGGTCGAGGTGGTTTTCGTGGCGCCGGGCCGCCCGTTGCCCGCGGACGCAGGAATGGTGGTCATCCCCGGCTCGAAATCGACGATCGGCGACCTGCTGCGCTTTCGGGAGAATGGCTGGGACCGCGATCTTGCCGAGCACCGGCGTCGCGGCGGTCATGTCATCGGTATCTGCGGCGGGTACCAGATGCTTGGCCGCGTGGTGCGTGACCCTGACGGGATAGAGGGCAGCGTTACCGAGGCCGAGGGGCTTGGGCTGCTCGATATCGAAACCGTCATGGAGCCCGAAAAGACGGTGCGCAACGTCACAGCGCATTCACTGCACCACGATGTGCCGTTGACCGGCTACGAGATCCATCTCGGTCGCACGACTGGCCCGGATTGCCTGAGGCCATCTGCCCTGATCAACGGCGTGGAGGACGGCGCGACCTCTGCTGACGGCAAGGTTTTCGGCACCTATATGCACGGCCTGTTCTCGTCGGACGCCTTCCGCTCCGCCTATCTGGGCAGCCTCGGCATTCGCGGTGGAATCATGGACTACAGGGCTGAGGTCGAGCGCGCCCTCGACGAGTTGGCCTCGCATCTCGAAAAGCATCTCGATTGTGAGGCGATTTTCGCGGCAGCGCGCTGACCTCTCAGCCAGTTTGCTCAGACCACTTCAAGATGCCGGGCATGTTCTGCTCGAAGCCACCCGGCAAGAAGACGTTGAACAATCCCGCGCGGCTCTCGGTGCGGTTGGCAAAGTCATGCGTCAGGCCCGCCGGAATGACGATGCAACTGCCAGCAGGCGCGTTGATCCATTGCGTTCCGACCAGCACGGAAGGCGTGCCCTCGATGGCGTAGAAGATTTCGTCATTGGCCTCGTGCCTGTGAGCGCCAGGTCCCTCGCAGCCCGGATCCAGCCACCATTCCGATATCGCGTAGCGGTCCTGCGTCTCCTCTCCGTCCGCCTTGAAGACAGCACGCATGGCCGGCATTCGATAGGTTCGGCCTTCCAGGGGTTGCAGCACCACCGGCAGCCGCTCGACAGCCATGCTCATGCCTTTTCGCCCGCCTTGGGCCAATAGGTTCCAATGGACCAGACGTTGCCTTCCGGATCGGCGCAAATGAAGTCCCGGCTGCCATAGTCCTGGTCGGCCAGTTCCTTGAGGATCGTAGCGCCTGCCATTTTCGCCTTCGTATACGCCGCATCCGCGTCGTCGACGGCGACATAGACGGATTTGCCGCCTTGCTCGCCCGGTTCGCCTACCATCCGCCCGTATTCATTGTCGCGCGCGCTGCCCAGCATGATCATCGAGGAACCGAGCGACAGCTCGGCATGATGCACGGTGCCGTTTTCTTCGTAGCGGGCGCGGACGGAAAAACCCAAGGCCGCGACCAGCCAGTCGATCATCGCTGCCGCGTCGCGGTAGCGGAACGTCGGATAGAGCCGGGGCGGTTCGGCAGCATTTTGCATGGTCACTCAAAATCTCCTTCGCTTGTCGATCTCCGGCTTATGGCAGCGCGTCGACCATGACGATTGAAGAAAAGTTACCCGATCTGGCGATGGAGGTTGTAGGCCGTGGGGGACGCGCCGGCAAACTCCTGAAACTCGCGCACCATGTGTGCCTGGTCGGCATAGCCGCAGTCGGCGGCGATGCCTGCCCAGCAAGCGTTGTCACTGTGTGCTGCGGCGTCGCTCGCCCGGTTGAAGCGCATGATGCGAGCGACGCTCTTCGGCGCCAGGCCGACATCCTGTGCAAAGCGGTCACGCAAATGCTTGCGGCTCCATCCGACAGAGCTGGCTACGGCCTCGATCCGGGTCAGGCCGCCGGTGGCCGCCAGTCTATCGTAGGCCCAGGCGACTTCAGGCGATGGGCCGTTCGACAGGCCGATCCGGGCAAGTACAAAACGCTCGACCAGGTCGAAGCGGCAATCCCAGTCGCGCTCATTGGCGAGTTGCTCGCGCAGCGCAGGTCCCTTGAGCCCAGGCAGATCCGCGAGATCGATCATCCTGCCGGCCAGTTCGCTCATCGGCAGGTCGAAAAATCGCCGCGCCCCGAGCGGTGTGAAGTCGATCTGGATACAATCGGAGCGGCCGAACGAGTCAATGACGACCGGACCTGCGAAGAGCCCGGCGGCAAAGCTGCCGATGCGCTGTTCGTCGCGCGGCTGCAAACCGAGCCCGATTGCAAAAGGGTCGCCGAAACTGATGACCAGCGGGATCGTCAGCGACGCTGGCTGGATCATGCGATAATGGCCGGCAACGCACTCCCGATAGCCGACCAGCCCGGATACGATACCGTCCAGTTGGCGCCCCGGGGTGCGCCGGGCCAGTTCGATGTCGCTCGGTGGCGACAGCTTTGGGACTGCCCGGTCCGGTTCGGCCACGCTCGATCCGCTTTTTTGGTCGTGATGCAGGCTAACATACACACTGCGCCGCATGCAAAAGGCGCCCGACAGAAGCCGGACGCCTCGGATCGGGGCCTACACGCCGCGAATAAGGCAGGCGGCGGCGAGCACGACGAAAGCGACTGTCACGATCCAGACAGATGCGATCGGGATGAACGTAACGACGTTCAGCGCGGCCAGCACGCCGATCACCGCAATGACGATCGAGATGATGAAGACGAGCTGCGTGGGTGCACTTGGGTTCATGGCGTTCTCCGAGTCGAATTTTTCGACAGTTTTACCCTAGGACATGGTCGATCAGAGACCCAGCAGCAATCG
>JBBSOT010000333.1:0-5970 GCA_038259455.1 Hyphomicrobiales bacterium
CCCGAGATGCTGGCGCTGCACAAGGCCGCGCAGTCGCACGATGTGGCGCAGCTCTCCAGGCTGATCGAGCCCCACACGGTTGAAGCGCCGGGTGCAACCGCGGCGACGGCGGCAGGCATGTGGATGGCGCTTTCGGATAAGGACCGTAACCGCACGTCGATCTTCGTCTCGGGGCGGCAGCTGAGGAACGAGGTCAACCGCGAGGTTCAGCAGCTCCGCAGTAAGCGGGGGGAGCTTGGCCAAGCAATTGACATCAAGGACACCCTGGTCCCGGTCCACCTGACCCGCGAGGAGCAGAAGCTGCCGCAAAGCTATCGCGTCGGGCAGGTTGTCGAGCTGTCACGGCCGCTGACATCGCAGGCACTGCCGGCTGGGCAGATGAGAGTGATGGCCACGCGCCCGTCTGGGGAAATCATCGTGCAGCTGCCGAGCGGCAAGGGCGCGCTGTTCCGCCCCGCGCGGCTTGCCGGTAATCGCGTCGAGGATGCTGTCCGCGTGTTCGATGTGCACGATCTGACACTGCGCGTCGGCGACCCGATCCGGTGGACGGTCAACGACCGGGCTCGCGGCCTGGCCAACGCAGAAACCGCTAGGCTTGAAGTCGTCAGCCCTGAAGGAGTGCTGTTCAGAACAGCCGAAGGCAAAGCAGTTCAACTCGGCCGTGATGACCCCATGCTGAAACACATCGATCTCGCCTATGCGGCCAACGCCCACGCTTCCCAGGGCGCCACCGCCGACCGTGCCATCATCGTGGCGCAAAGCACCGAAGGCGCATTGATAAACCGATCGCTGGTCGGAGCGCTGTTTACCCGCTCCCGCGAAAGTATGGTATTCGTTGTCGACAAGCTGATGAGCTTCGAGCAGCGGGCACGAGCGAATGCCGGCGAGAAGGTGTCGGCGATCGAGATTGCGGGCGATGAAGGGAGAGGGCGTGGCGCGATAACGCCCGAAAATCCGGCACGACAGCCCCAGCCGCAGCACGAAACACTCGCGCCAACCTCCAGCGAACGTGCAGGTCGATGGCCGCTCCCGCCGCCGGCTGTCGAACAGACACGGCTGCCGATCCCGGAACGACAAATGGACCTGGGGCTGTGATCATTCGCATCAGCAGGCTCAGACAGGAATTACCGCTAAGCCCTGAGCCTGCATTATCTGAATGCCCGCTCCTTGGCACGCCGCATGGCAGCCTGTGATGCATAGGGCGGACCCGCCTCCCGCTCCTTTTCGACGGCTTCGTCGTGCCAGCGCAAGATCATCCAGATAGTCAGAGCCCTTGGCGGCATCTGGGCCAGCCATGCTGAAGCTTTTGCGTAAACAAACTCCCAATGACGCGGGGCAATGAGGCTGCGCAGAGCGCGGATGGCCGACGGGCTGGCCGGCTTGACGTGAAGCCGGTCATGCAATCGTCCGCCAATCCAGATTACCATAAATGCGCCAGCCCAGGACAGAGTGACGAACGTTACGATGCCGAACAACGGATCAAGCGAGAAGGCCGAGACGACGATCGCGATGAGGGGCAACGAAGCTGTGAGCATGGCTCCAAAAGAGATGCACAGCGCCGCGGTGACATTGGCGCGCAAGGTTAGATCGATGCGGGCTGCGGCGCGCGCTCGCCATGAGATCGACGCCTGCCAGTCAGGAGCGTCAGCAAAGTGCGGAACGATGTCGATTTGAACCTCTTCTGGCATGCTCATGGCTCCGGCTTAGTCACCATAGAATAGCGTAGTTCTGAGAGGCCGTCCCGGCTGCACAGATGATCAGAGCACTCGCTATAGGCGCGTCTGGTTGACTAGGCTTTGGTCCAAACGCTGCCGCTTGACCATCCCGAGGCTTCGAACACCAGCCGTCAGACGAGTGCAGCGAGGTGTGCGATACGCTATTTTGGCTCAATCGATCTCGGCGGCACTGCCAGCGAGTCCGAACATGACCGACCTGCTAGCAGCGCGGCGCAATGCCGACAAGAACGTCCGCATGAGATGCCCCCTGCGTTCACGTCATCGTGCCGGGTATCTGAGCCGCCTTACGTTGCCGATATCGCATACCGTTTCAAGCCAGCAGGATGCTAGCTGACCAGCAATTTGGAGCATCCGCTTACGGACATCAACCCCGTGACAGCCCGCCAATGTGATATCGCCTGCCAGATCTGGAGCTCCGCGGCCAAACAACTTCCCGCCATGGCAGACCGTTTAATGGTGGTTCCGCCGGTTCGTACGCTACCTTCTGTTCCGTCCCATTGAAGCTGAATAGGGAATGGCAAGCCCGCGAGCAAAGCACCAGCGCCGCGGTGATCGACAGCCAGTCGATCAAGGCGCCGATGGCACAAAAGCGAATATGTTGCCGGCAAAAAGGTCTTGGGCCGCAAGAGGTATATTGCCGTGGACACCGACGGTCGGCTATTGATGGCCAACTTGGCCACTGCCGACATATCGGACAGCGCCGGAGCCTAGGCGATGTGGTGGCGATCCGCTGCGTTGGGTGGTCCAGCGCACCTTTGGTTGGATGACCCGCTGGCGCCGTCTCGTGCGCAACCACGAACAGCGCGTCGACGTCTCGGAGGCCCTGATCCAGATCGCCTTGGGAAGCCTCATTCTGCGAAAGATCGCCCACCCATAGGCACAGACGGACCCTAAGGTCCGTATATGCCGATGGTCGCCCTTGATCAGCCCAGCATGACAACGTCGGCGCAGCACCGGGTCAAATTCGCGTCACTTCTGATCCCTACGGGCAGATCAAAACTCTTTGTCTCCAAAGGAATTTAACACTACGCACTTTGAAGGAAAGGAAATTCATTGGTGAATGCTGACAGCAATAAGCTCCACCTTCGAAAGGCAGCAGGGACCGACGTCGAATGGATTAAGTATTTAGCAATTGATATGTATAGCGAAGGTCATTTGACTGATCACGATCTGGCGAGCAAGATCGATCGGCTTATCACCGGCGAGCATTCCGTCTCTCTGGAAAGTCTGCCGCCCAATATCGCTGTGAGACTTGGGTCGCGGAAGCACTGAATATTCCAATAGCAGCTGCATTGGTGAAGGTCAGTGCTGATAGCAGATCGATTTTCAATTTATCGCAGACGGAATCCGAAATCTGGGTTTTTGGGGTTAGAAATGCTTATCGTTGGCAAGGGTATGGAAAGCCATTTTTACGTTCCATTATACGCAGATACGACGGTGTTGGACTTTTCACACGCTGCACACATCAATCGGAACAGTTTATGGCTGTTGCAGAAAGTCTCGGTTTCACGAGGACAATAGAAATAGCAGGATCCGGCACCCGCTTAGATTATCCAGGGCGCGAATGTCACCTGTCAGCATCAAAGCCGTGAATTCTTTCATTAGCTTCATGCTAGGTAATTGCGGTGGAGGGTACCGTGATCGTCGTTTATCTCAAAACGGTCGCGCTACCCTCCACTACAGGCCATCAGGGCCAACTATTACTCCTTGCCTATGCGACCTCCGTCACTGCTCACAGCGGCCGTCAGCGCGATCGAACCGGATCACATGCGAGAGCTCGCGCCGGTCGATTGGGTAGAACCAACGCTGGCTGGGGCGGATTGGCATGGCGATGCTATGAGTCAGTTTGATCGAGAACAAAAGGGGTAAAATGGCTCGAAATTTGCTGTACGCTATGCCTACATCTGGCAGAGCTATCGCCGTCGCCGCCTCTTGTGTGCGGGATACCCCTTGCAAACTACATTTCGAGTCTGTCGAGACAATCAATGTGGACGGCCGGAGCTGTGACAGGACCTCGTGGAATGGATAATGTCAGCTTCAGAGCCTCTTTCGATTGTCAATCGGCGTTCAAACGGGACCCACTTTAGGGGTATATCGGCGTGCAAAAGGGGACCACTCTCGGCGCGGGGGTGAAGCTTGCGCGTCAATCAGGATGAGAAGTGCTTGTCGGGCTCGCGGCGGAGGTCGGGCGTAGCCCGGCCGGAGGCGCGAGCCCGACAAGATTGTTCTTTTTGGCAGCGGCGGCGGGGGTGGTCAGCTCCGGTTTTTGAACCGCCAGCTATCATTGCCGGTCTCGACGATATCGCAATGATGGGTGATGCGGTCGAGGAGCGCGGTGGTCATCTTGGGATCGCCGAACACGGTGGGCCATTCGCCGAACGTCAGGTTGGTGGTGATGATCACAGAGGTGCGTTCGTAGAGCTTGCTGATCAGGTGGAACAGCAACTGCCCGCCCGATCGGGCGAGCGGCAGATAGCCAAGTTCATCGAGGACGACGAGATCGAGGCGGGCGAGCTGCGCCGCCAGCGCGCCGGCCTTGCCGATGCGGGTCTCTTCCTCGAGCCGGGTGACCAGGTCGAGTGTGTTGAAGTAGCGGCCGCGAGCGCCGGCACGGATGACGCTGGCGGTGATGGCGATGGCCAGATGGGTCTTGCCGGTGCCGGTGCCGCCGACCAGGACGATATTGCGCTGTGCCGGGAGGAACGAGCCCGCATGAAGCGAGCGCACCAGGCCTTCATTGACCGGCGTGCCATCGAACACGAAGGCGTCGATATCCTTGGCGACCGGCAGCTTGGCGGCCGACATCCGGTAGCGGGTCGAGGCGGCGTGCCGGTGCGTGGACTCGGCATGCAGCAGATCGGTGAGGATCTCCATCATGGTGCGCTGGCGTTGCAGGCCGGTGGTGACGGCCTCGTCGAACGCGCCGGCCATGCCTTTGAGGCCAAGACCGCGCATCGCGGCGATCATCTCATGCCGCTGCACGGATATCTCGCAGGCTGTCGTAGCGGGCACAGTTGGCGACTGGTGGATGCGCCAGCGCCAGGTCCTCGGCCGTGATGATGGTGGGCGGACGGGGTGGCTCGCGGCGGCGGGCGAGGATGTTCAGGATAACCTCGTCGCTGGGGGCGCCCGCTTCCAGCGCTTCGCGGATCGCGTCCTCGACCGCATCAAGGCCATCTGACATGACCGCTGCCAGCACGCGCACGAAGCGACGGTCGGCTTCGTCACCGGTGCCGAGCTTGCGCCGCAGGCGCGCCAGCGCCGGCGGCAACTCCCAGCCCTGGAACGGCGCGCCATTGCGCAGGGCGCCCGGCTTGCGCGCCAGCACTGGCAGGTAATGCCATGGATCGTAGATCGTCCGGTTGCGCCCGAAGTGCCGGGGATGTTCGGCAACGACGGCGTCGCCGCAGCGAACGACGATCCGGTCGGCATAGGCACGGACCTGCACCGGACGCCGCGCTGCCTTGGCCATTACCGAGTAGCGGTTGCGATCAAAGCTGATCAGGCAGGTCCCGGTCACCGCATGCTCGGTCTCGTGGAACCCGTCGAACGGCGCCAGCATCGGTTGCAGCGCCGGCCGCTCGGCGGCCAGCGCTTCGGCAACCGTCATATCGCGCTGCTCGGGATGCGACTGCATCGCTGCCCAGCGCCGGCACTCAGCCTCCAGCCATCCGTTCAGCTCCTCGAGGCTGGCGAACTTCAACCGGGGCTGGAAGAACCGCCCGCGGATCGTCTGGACCTGGTTCTCAACCTGACCCTTCTCCCATCCGGCGGCCGGCGAGCAAGCGGTTGGCTCGACCATGTAATGGTCGGCCATGATCAGGAAGCGGCGGTTGAACACCCGGCCCTTGCCGGTGAACACCGTGGTCACCGCCGTCTTCATGTTATCGTAAATGCCGCGCAGCGGCACGCCGCCGAAGAACGCGAAGCCACGCGCGTGCGCGTCGAACACCATCTCCTGCGTCTCGCGCGGATACGCCCGGACATAGACCGCCCGCGACGTGCACAACCGCATGTGCGCAACCTTCACCCGCACCGACGCGCCAGCGATCTCGACATCCTCGTGGCTCCAGTCGAACTGGTACGCCTCGCCGGGCTGGAACAGCAGCGGGATGAACGCCGGAGCGCCATCGCCAGCATCCTTGCGCCGCGCCGCCGTCCAGCGCGATGCATAGCGGCGCACCGCATCGTAGGAGCCTTCAAAGCCCTCGCGCTGCAGAAGATCGTGGATCCG
>JBBSOT010000334.1:0-5940 GCA_038259455.1 Hyphomicrobiales bacterium
CGACACCTGCCGCGACACGCCGCCGATCTCGACCCGCCGCTGTCCGAAGTCGATCTGCAACTGCTGGCCCGGCCGCGTCTCAAAGCGCACCGTCGCCCGCGCCTCGGCCCGCAGCTCCTGACGCAGATGCGCCACCGCCCGTTCGACCGTGCGAAGGCTCACTTCGATGCCTTTCTCGGCGACAAGCTCCTGGCGGACCACATCTGCGTTGCCCGCATGGCGGCGAAATCGCTCCTCGACCCACGCCTCCAGGCCGTCCAACGCCTTGGGGCGCAAAACCGCGGCCGGCCTACGCCACGCACCCTCCTTCAGCCATCGCCGTGCAGTTGTCCTCGAGCACCCAAGCTCCGCCGAAATCCGGCGGGCTCCCCATCCGAGAGACTTCAGCCTCAGCATGGCCGAAACATCATCCGGCTCCTTCATCTCATCCCTCCGCAGACCCTCGGTCTGCAGCAGCGTCTCAACTGTTCGATTGGTCATCCAGACGTCCCTCTCAGCTTATCGAGGGGGCCAGTTCCTCATGTCGCCAGAGGGCCAGTTTGTCGTGTCGCCTGACAGAGCGTCATCGCAGTTCCGCCGACCGGGGGGCAGCGATCGAGTTTCCGCTGCTTGGGCTGGATTTCAACGAAGAGGTGATCGACGCCTCTACCGACAGCCTGTGGGAGACACCGGCGAGGCGGTCATGGACGTGGAGGCGGGGGAGGTGGTCCACCGGCTGGCCTACCGGGCCGAGACGCCCGGACTGGGTATCCCGGAGGGTGATCCGGATGCGCTGCGGACTCAGATTATCCGACACGTCGCCCGCGAGTGCCGGTCTCCCGAACTGGTCGAAGCGGAAATCGAAGCATGGATCGGCACCGTGATCGGCGCGCTGGAACGCGACCGTAGGCTTACGCCGGATGCTCTTGCTGACTGGCAGGACGTGATCGCCATAACGCTGCGCCGCAAGATTACCCGTCTGCGCGCGGCGGCCCGACAGGAAACTCGCGAAACCATGCTGTTCGGCGTGACTGCATTGCCGCGCGCCACCCGCGGCACAATCCGTCTTGACGGGACAGCTTTCGCGAACCAGGCCACGGAGTCTCTGCCCGGCGGTCAACGGTTCTCGCACCACCTCTACGGCGCGGACCGAATGCACCGCCTCGACGGCAAGCCTCTCGGTGAGGAGTTCCAATGTGCAGTGCAGCTCGACGCGCTGGAGACCGTCGAGGTCTGGTGCCGCAACATCGCGCGCCACTCCGATGCCTTCTGGCTGCCTAAGGCGGAGGGGCGGTTCTTTCCAGATTTCGTGGCCCGGCTGACCGATGGGCGGCTCATGGTGATCGGGTACAAAGGGGACGACCGCGCGACAAACGACGACACCAAGGACAAGGACAAGGACAAGGACAAGGACAAGGACAGGGTCGGGCGGCTGTTGGGCGGCTGCCACAGGCAATGTTTATGCCACCGTGTTCAAGGCTCTCCACGGGAAGGGGCCGGCAGAGCAGATGATGGCAGCAATCGGTCGAGATCCTTCAGCGGGCGTGGAATAATTGAAACAATGATTTTGATACTGCGAGAATATGCAGGCTATCGGCCTGACTCTGATCCACGCTTTAACGGCATGAACGGCGGATTCCGGACATTCGCCGCATTCGGAATATTTCGACCGACTGTTCAGAAACGGACCTTTGTTGGAAATGATTATTGGCCGATTTGACTGCACTAATGTTTTCCGTCTTTGCACACAGTTCTCATAGCTTCATTGAGAACAACCAATCGAGCGGCCAAAGTTTGCCGCGGCCATTTCCTTGGCCCCAACCGTCATTCACATCAGTTCAACGTTAATTCGCCCAGTGGTGAGCGCGTTATTCGCGGTTCAACTCGCCCGGTAGCGCGAAGGCCTCGAGCCGCGCTAGCGCCTCTATCGCCTTGGTTGCCGACCTGAAGAGGGATTCGCAGTGCCGCATGGCGTTGCGAAGTTCCCTGTCGCCAGTGCCAACGTAAGCGATCGCTTTTCGCAATGCACGCCGACAACCATGAGTCTCGATCTCGGCACGGCCTGATGCTTCGGACGCGCTGAGGATGAGATGGTTTACCGTCGCGCCGTCGGCGACCAGTCTGGTGTCCCGCTCGATGCGGCGCAGGACCTTTCCGATCAATGGCGCGTGTGTCTCAAGAACGCCAAGCAACTCCAGCGGTTTTTTCAATCCCTGTCTGGAGGCGTAAGACCTTGCGCGGGTTGCGTTGGAAAGATGAAATCGTGCGACCTCTGCACTGTCGGCAAGGACGGTCAGCATACCGACGGCACGCCCGACTTGATCGTTGATCGGTGGGCATCCCGGCGCGAAGGGATTGCTGGAGCAGTTGAACGGATGGAGTAGTGCGTCGGCGCCTTGCTGGGTTACGAATGGAGATATGCGGTTCACAGAATTCCGGCGCTGCTTCGCAAATGTCCGGCGTCTCTGGCGGCTCCTCACCGAGCGGTTCTGGAAATGGTATGACTTCGCCCGCCCCGCCAAGCCAGACGATATCATCATCGTCCCAGAAGTCCGCGACGAAATAGTTTGTGCCTTGAGGCGCCTCCAGCGTACCCAAACTTTGCGCGGCTAACGTCGAGAACAGATAGAGATTGTCGTCGCAATCGGGATTGATCGGCCCGGTCATTTGAATGAACGGCGGCAGGTCCGGTGCATCGCCAGGATCAGGCCCGTCGGGCGGGGTCTCGAATTCTTCGCTGCTGATCTCTCCGAATACCGGGTCAATGTAGACGTCGCCTGGCGATGTGACAGCGAAGTGCCATCCGCCATCCCATCCGTCGGGTTGTTCAAGCCGGAACCCGCAGGTACTGGCTGGAATCTGGTCGGCCGGGTAGCCGTTCACCACAAATTGCGGTGAACCGCCACCGCCGTATTGCACGATGATCTGTCCTGCCCCAAAGGCTGGCGAGGATGCGATTACGAAGCATGAACAGATTGCGAAGGGTCGAGACAGGCATACAAGACGCATGGAAAATTCCTCCTTGGAATGAAAAGCGATCGCTCAGAAATCCTGCAAAGCGCGGCGTATGACCGGCCTAAGCATCTGGGCCAGAACAATACGGAGGTTGTTCTGGCTCGAGGTCGGGTCGATGTCGTTGTAGAAAAGCCCGAAGACATACTCGCGACTGCCCGCGCCACCGTTGATCGGAAGGGAAATCCACCCGATCATCGTCCGGTAGTCGCGCGGGTCTGTGATGTCGGCGACCCCGTCGCCGTTCAGATCGGGATCGATGACGCCGTCGCCGTCCATATCCTTAGTGATATTGCTGCCCCGCTTGTGGACGAACCGGACACCACCAATGGTGCCTGTGCCGCCGGGGCCCGGGACGCCGTTCAAGAAATTGGTATTCACGGCAGCCGCAAGGCCGAGTTCGGCAGCCTGTTCATTTATAATGGTTTGCAGATTTGCGCCGAGGCCGCTGCTAAGGTTGTTGTCGTTGTTCATGAACAGATACGCGTCCGAAGTCGCGAAGTTCACGCTGGATGGCAGTGTCGCGGGAAACAGCATCGCCGGATCAGAAACCATCGATTCCAGCATCAGACCCATATCGACGAGGGTTGTCTGATTGGAGGCCGGAACCGTGGAGGGTCCGGCGCACCCCTTCCGGTTGGCAAATGATGTGGCGGTGAGACCGGCCAATGTACCCGCATCGCTCAGCATAGTCGACCATCCGGCCGCGGGATCTCCGGCGCCAAGCGTCTCCTGAACGGCGTTTGCGCTGGGATTGTTGGACCGTTTCATCATCGCGCAAAGGCCCGACCCCAGCGGCAGACTGACCAGCGCACCGCCGCAATTCGTGACCGTGTTGGCGACTGGCGGGATCGCACAGTTGTTTCCGCTTCCGCTCGAACCGTTCGAGGTCGCAGAGGTGGATATGAACGTGACCGGGCAACTTGTTGCCGTCGCCGCCGGCCCGACAGCGACCACCGTCGGACAAAGTGAGAGATTGGTCGTGGTGAGATTCAACGTGCCCTGATCGACCTGCCGAAGCGCCTCGATCATGTAGAGGACCTTGATGGAACTGCTGGGATGAAACGACAGGTTGTGATTGAAGGCTTCGATCACGGGTCCGTCCACGGCCTTGAGATAGTAACCGAAGCTGCCACCGTCCGTCTGACGCTGAAGCAACGGGCCAACCTGATTGCTTTGGACCCGACCGCCCGGCCTTATCCGGACGCGCGCCTGTGGATCGACCCGCAACGCAAAACTCCGCGTGTCGATGATGAGAGTGCCCGAGGATTCGACTGTCAGCGTCGCGCTTTCGGCCACGCGGACATTGCGCGACGCGATGCGGGTCGTCGTAATCTCGCAGGATACATTGACATTCCAGTCCGTATTGTCCGGAACGATGCATTCGGCACCAAAAAGGGGCGAACTCCAGCCCAGAGACCATGCGATGAATCCTGCCGCCGCGACTTGGGATCTATTAAAGCGCGGCATCTTTTAACAGGCTCCAAGGCAGACAGACCCGTCGGCACCGAGGATCAGACGATTGGCGAGGTTCGTAAAAAATATTAGATCGTGATTGCTTCGGGTTCCGATCTCGGCCCGCCTCACCGTCGGGCTGGAGGCGCGCGCCTGGACAGTCAATTTCACATCCTGGCCGACGGGCGCTGCGGTGCCGGTTCCTGTTGCAATCAACTCTGCCCGTGCGAAGGCGCCATCGGTAATCCGCAGGTCTGCTGATGCAGCATTGTTCCCGTTGATGTCGAGACGCGTGTCCGGCTGGGTCGTTCCGATGCCAACATTGCCGCCACTTGCAACCACGAACCGACCTGTTTCACCGTTCTCCCAAAAACCGATGCCCGAGGTTGCCTGATGGCTGGTCAGCGTCCAGGTCTTCGAAGCATTGTCTTCATCCCGGATCCGGATCTGGTGGTTGCCTCGCGTGACCAAAAGCTGCCCGACGAACCGACCCGCGAGCCCGCCTCCGTCATGAACGGCAAAAACCGTTGCATCCGTGCTGTCAGGGTTGAGGATTCTGCCGAACACCGCCGGCCCGTTGCCTGTGGTCCTGGCCGCCACGGCGGGCTGGTTGTTGGCCGCGTTGGTATTTCGAAAGGATCCTGCCGTATTCAGTTGATCGTTCGATACGCTCAGCAAACTCTGCGGATTCGGATCGCCGATGCCGACATTGCCGCCTTCAGCGACGATGAAACGGCTATTCTGTCCGTTCTCCCAGAAACCGATCCCCGAGGTCGCCTGGTCACTGGTCAGCGCCCAGGTCTTGAAGGCGTCGTCGCTGTCGCGGAGGACGAGCTGGTTTGCGTTGCGCGTTATGCGCACTTCGCCTTCGAACTCACCTGCCCGTCTGCCGCCCGCATGTGTTGCCCGAAGTGCGGGGGCGGCGCTGTTCGGGCCTGTCACGAGGCCGGAGATCGCAGCGCCACGACCGTTGGCGACACCCGAGACCGCCGGGCCTCTGCCGTTGGTGACACTGGCGAGTGCCGGGGAATTGCTGAACGGGCTGTCAATCTCAAACGCGCCGGCGCTTTCAGTCAGACTGCCGCGAACATCCAGCCGTGCGGTCGCACTGTCCTGCCCGATCGCCACGTTGACATTCTTGGACTCGGTCTGAAGAACACCCGAACCTTGTCCCAGCCAGTCACCGTCCGACACTGCGAACTCCTGAAAGGGACCGGAAAGATCGCTGCAATCCTGGTCTGCCGGTATCGCCTTGACGTTGCTGTTGTTTCCATTGACACAAAGCTTGAATACCTGCGCCTCGACCGGTCCGCCCCATACCAAGACCAGGGCTGCGAGACCAAACGACAAACGCTTAAACGGTGCTTCAAAGGCTGCTTCGATCTTTTTTCTGGATTCCTGGGGCATCGATACTTCCTTTCCGTCGCGGGGGGTTGACTGAACCGGCTAGCGCCGGTTCAGGGCATCGCAGAATGGAGAAAAGCCACGTCAGCC
>JBBSOT010000335.1:0-5824 GCA_038259455.1 Hyphomicrobiales bacterium
AGTTACACGGGGCGCGTCACGACGGGTCTGTTGTCTTTCGAAAGAAGCTTTCCCGAGCTCAGCTGCTGACTTTCGTTGCGCAGCACCCGCGAAGCGTTGTTGCCATGGAAGCCTGTGCGACGGCGCACGGCTGGGGCCGGAACCCCCTCAAGGCTCGCGGGGCGATAGGGTTCAAAACCTTCGCTCTTGACCTCCGCTGCCCACCTCTGAAGGTCTGACGAGTGGAGATCTTTTGGTGATGAAGGGCCAACGCGATCGAGGGGGCGCAGTCGCATAATCCGGTTCATCAACCCCGATGGGGCAGCCTTCGTGTTCCTCAAAGGCCCCATAGGGTCTTGTTCGCGCGCGAATTGTTGCAACGCTTCTTCTTCGAAGCCCAGACCGGCATCTTGCGCACCTTCAATAATCCAAGAGAGGCCGATGCTCGACAGCTCCGAGATGTCGCCACCACCGCCAACTGACCCATGATCACCCGCAAAAAACTGTTCTAGATAAGGTGCTACTTGCCCGGCCTCAGCCGTTTCATTCAACTGATCAATATTTTCCCATCGAGTTGGCGCGAAAGAGCGACGTCGTTCATCGATAGCGACAGCATGCCGGGCGGATTGAACCATGCTGGAGAGGTTTGCGTCGTGGAACCGATATTTCTGCGCGGTCCATCGTCCCAAGAGGGGGATGGAAACCGGCACTCCAAGAGCACCTACGGAGTCCCATACACCAAGATAGTGGATGCGTAGGATCGGAGCTTCCGAAAGACCTGCTTCTCTCCGCCAGGATTGTTCGGCTTCTGAGGTGACGACACGTGTCGAGAGTTCAGCTCGAAAAGCGTGGCTGTCATCCGTAGAGGGGTGCGTAGTGGGATCTCCCATAGTCCGATAGCGCTCAATAGCCTTAGGAATATAATGAAGCGCGTCACGATCTATTATTCCTGTCGAGCGGATGAACCCCGTAAGCGAGCGCGCCGTGTACGCCCCACGCGAAAAGCCGAGGACGAAGATTTCATCACCTGGCTCATACAAGAAGACCAAGTGGCGATATGCTTCGATCAGATTTGACATCAGCCCAAGGCCAAAAGCGCCGCCAAGAAGCGAGTCTATTCTTCGTAACCCGGGTGTTGGGCCTCTTCCGGTTCCAACTCCCTGAAAATAGATGGGAATTTGTACGATACCTGCCGCATCAACTAGGCGCATCGCCTGCGCGAAGCGCACAACGTTTGTGGGCGTGGTACTGTCGGACCGGTTCCACGTTCCATCGCACAAGATCACGATGCGTTTCATATCAGAGTTCCTTGGTTCATATTTTGTGTCGGCGACCTCCCGTGCTATATCTAGCGAAGGAATCTGATTCCTATACTCAATATGGAGCTCTAAATGGCAAGATACTACATCAACAACAACGCCCAAAGGAACGGAGACCACGAAGTTCACGAGCTTGGATGTTCCTACATGCCGACCGCAAACCGAACATACCTTGGCGAATTTGCCAGCTGTCGTCCTGCTGTTAGCGAAGCTCGAAAGCATCACAACCAGGTCAACGGGTGTTACTACTGCGCTCGTAATTGCCACACGCAGTAGAACTTCGCTGCGACATATGCTGCGGCCGAGGCCATTAGCCGACCGCGGTTATAAGCTTAGCACGTCAATTGTGCGTAACGCTTTTCACCTCACTGATCGCCTCGCCGTTGCGTCGCATATTGCGAGCTGCATCCTTGGACCAACAACATGGCTTCTCGGATATGTAGGTAGCCTCACCCCCGTCGAACGGACCATTTGCGGCGGCGAGCGATGGCAGTGATATAGGTGGTAGTCACTAGCATCAAGACCGCCGGAATGATCCCTTACCTGACTTGGATTTATAGCGAATCTCTGCAGCGCTTTACTCGCAACCAATTCCATCTCGGTCACGATCGAGACCGTACGCGTCGCTCCCGACAACACGAAAGGGGCCGCTGGCGTAATAGGGCCCGTTTCCACTACCCCCAGCACAATCAACGTCAGAAACATTCGCAGGAATGCAGATGCCCGAATACGAGGGATGACAACGGCCTGTCGTCCTTGCTGATGTGCTCGGTTGTGCGGCGCCCCCGGAACTCCGATGACAGTGATAGGGCTGCGACCCGGCATGGCACCCACTGGAATCAAGACCACCGGAGTGAGCGGGCGCGGTTGTCGGAACTTGCAGTACCGAAACCAGGACGACGAGAGGGGATACTTTAAAGAGTAACATGATTTTGAGACCCAACTTTTTTCGTTCGCGAAAGCCGATTGTGCCGTGATGTCCACCAAATCCAAGGATGGACCTTTCCAGGCAAATGGATTGTCAAAGACAAATAAGAAAAATTGAAGGCGGCCGACTGCATAACCAAAGGTAAAGGACAGCAGTCATTTAACACTATTGTTATTCTGTTAAGCGCACATGCCGCAAAAGCTGTGAACAGACAGGGCAGGGGACCTGTTGCAGCTTCCCGGTTTAACGGTTTTCGAGTATAGTGTTAATTATGACTGGAATGCGCCTGCATGACCCCCACGGGAATCGGCTCTACCTGACTGCCGAAGAGCGGGCCGCTTTCCTTGCCGTGGCGCGTCGTCAACCTGCGCGAGACCGCACCCTCTGCGAGACCCTGCACTGGACCGGATGCCGCCCGTCAGAGCTGCTGGAGATCACCCCGGCCCGCGTCGACCTCTTCGGCGGGACGGTCACGCTGCGCAGTCTGAAGAAGCGCAAAGACGCCGCTGGGCGCTCGAAGATCGTCTACCGGAGCGTGCCGGTGCCTCCCGACTACCTCGATACCCTGAACACGGCGCATGGCATCCGCGAAGCCCAGAAATCCCCAAAGAGGGCCGCCCTCCTGATCTGGCCCCTGAGCCGGGTGCGGGTCTGGCAGATCGTCAAGCACCTCATGATTGAGGCGGGCATTTCTGACGCGCCTCACCGCAGTCCGAAAGGCTTGCGCCATGGCTTCGGGGTGCATGCGACTGTCCAAGGCGTGCCCCTGCACATGTTGCAGAAGTGGCTTGGGCATGCACAATTGAGCACAACGGCCATCTACGCAGATGCCGTCGGCCGGGAAGAACAAAACATCGCAGCCAGGATGTGGGAGTAGACATGGACTTGGCCAAAATCGATACGACCAGCAACAACGCCCATTTCTACCGCATGGAAATCATGCGGGGTCTCTTTGGAGACTGGTCCCTGATACGGGAATGGGGACGGATCGGGCAGCACGGGAAAATGCGCATCGATTGGTTCGATGATGAAGCCGAGGCAAAAGATGCACGCTTCGCTCTGCAAATGCAGAAGGCAAAGAAGGGCTACGAGTAGCCCGTCAGATCCGGTGCTGAAGGCGCGTGCTTTTTCGCATGGTCGAGGGGCGGTATGTTTCCTACTCTGACCGACGTTATCGGAGCAAATACAGACGAGGCAGCTCATGGCTTCAAAATCGAAAATGGATGCTCTGAGTGATCAGGTGGTCCGGGCGCTTTTGGAACGGCACGCTTGCCCGTTGCCTTTTCATGCGGTGCGCGCGAGGTTCATGGGAAATATAGCAACCCCGGATATGGACGCCTCACCCATGCAGGCCATTCGTGACCTCTGGGGCGGTGATCTGCCAGAGTTTGAGAGTGAACAAGACGCCGAGCTTTTGTTGACCGGATTGATGCAGGGGCTTTGGAACGGCTTGAGCGACCATCAAAAGCGGACAGACCCCTTCAAGCTCGTGCGGGTTAGGTCCGGGCCACCAAGCTGGGAGACCCTCGCGCGCCTGGCCTTGATGCGCCGCGAAGAACTGGACGGATTCATAGAGGGCATATTTGCCGGGCAAGATGAAATCGATCTACCAGAAAAGGCACATGCAGCGACCAACATCCTGGGCGAGCTGCGGGCAATGATCGCAGGGGTTCATCAACTCGCAACGACCAACGCAGCGCCATCCGATGTGACCGAGCTGGAAGATCTTATCAAACAAATCCGCGAGCTGAGCATCATTGCGGAAAAAGAGATCAACGTTGCCATTCAGTCGTGCAAACGCGCCCGCGCCCATCAATTGCTGACATATGCGGCTGAAAAGCCGGTGCTGCATTGATGCACCAGGATAGCAGACAATACGAGATTTTTCCCGACCGGCTTCGCCTGCGCCGCGTTGATGAGTCAAAAAAACTGCGTCAGTTTTATCTGATGCCGTGCAGCGAGACTTGTTTGGCGGAGCCCAGCTCGTGACTGAGTGGGGCCGCATCGGCAGCTCAGGGCAGATCAAGTCGAGCCACCATGTGGATGAAGGGCAGGCGATAAACGAGTTGGCTGAGATCGTGAGCGCAAAACGGAAACGTGGATACAGCGTCTGACTTAAATTCCAGCGCCTTCTGCCGAAAGAAAAAGGCGGACCCTTTGCAGGACCCGCCGTTCATCATCTGTCGATCTCTACAGCTTGCAGCCTCAGGCCGCTTTTTGGGCCGCCGAGTTGACCGTCTGGGTGACATCTTCAGCAGCGGTGGTCACCTTGTTGCTGATTTCTTCGCCAGCCTTGGAGGCAAGCTCGGCAGTCTCGGTGCCGACCTTCTGGGTTTCGGTCGAATAGCTCTGGGCGGCGCGCGTGAACAGCTCTGTCTGCTTCTTCACGAAGTCTGTGTAGGCGTTGCCGTACTCGGAAATGTCGTCGCGGGCTTTGGTCAAGTCGCGCATGTTCGAAAGCGCTTCCTTCGTAGTCTCGCTTGCAATCTCGGATGCCCGAGTACCGGCTTCGACGGCGATTGACGCCATGCGCTCAGTCATGCTCGCCCAGGTCTTGAAGACGTCCTGATAGCCTTGCGGGTCGAACAGGTTCTGAATGTCGTTCGTTGCGGATTTTGCGTTCTGCTTGGCCATGTCGGGTCTCCTTTCGGGAGCGTTTCATGTGTCGTTACTGTTACCTGTCAGGTAATGCTGCACCGCAGCATTACAACCCCGACACGCTCCAATGCAGCAGAAATTTTCGATCCGGCCTGGACGTGCGCTGCGCGGGTGAATGGCTTGGTGCGTCTGCATGCTGATCGGCGCTTCGACCCCTCAGGGATGTAAGTCCGCATTATTCACCGGGGTGGTCCTGGACGCCGCGAGCGTCGGATTGAGGGCGGTTTCCGCACCGGCCTGATGGTAGCCTGCCCACCGCTTGGATTGCCGCTGGATATGCCTCTGAACCGATGCGTTCACGCGGTTCCCAGCTGTTCCACACGCAGGAGGTCCACAATCTGGCGCAGGCTTTCGAGGTCGTTGATGGCTCCGGACGCCAAGATGATGTCCTCCGGATCGACCTCATGGCTTTCTTCGATCAGACGGGCTTCCAGTTCGGCGATGTAGTGCAACATCACCTCCCGGGCGAACATCTTGCGCACGTGCGCGACGAAGGACGGAAGCTGTGTGGCGAAAGCCGGATGTTTGCGTGCCGCGCTGGTAAAATGCAGCAGCTTCTCCCCGATCAGGTAATCGAGGGCGGCTTTCTCCCCATATCTGGTATGGATCGTGAGCGTCGCGTCACATTGTTCGCGCCAGATATCTTCGTGTTTCATCATGTTGATCCGGTCTCCCTTCCTCGCTCGACAGAGGCACAAGGCCCCTACGCCAGACTATGTCATTGTCAGCCATTCATCCAGTTTGGACCAGCGCCGCCGCCCCGAGATATTTTTGACCGCGATTGCGATGGCCTTTTTCTGGCCGACCAGCACCACGAGCTGCTTTCCCCGGGTCACCTGTGCAGCGACACCGCTCATGAAAGCGCGCGACATCGAAGGTGGTGATTTTGGGGGAAGCGGAGGCCGGGCGTAGCCCGGCTGTAGCTTCCCCCAAAATCTCG
>JBBSOT010000336.1:0-5820 GCA_038259455.1 Hyphomicrobiales bacterium
CAGGGGTGGCCCGAACGGCGGCATCATCACCGTACCGATCGCCGCCTCGCTATGCTGCGTGAGCACGGTGAGCACCCGCCAGTCCTGCCCGATGCGTTGGACAACAGCGCGCAGCGGTCCAGAGCCGGTAGTTTTAGCTCCTGAGCGAGGGGAACATGCTGCTCATTGGGTGCCTGGCAATTCCGTCGGAGCATTACCGCCGTGAAGCGACTGAAGCCCTATGCTAGCGCGGGGGTCGAAGTGGCGTCGGTCAAACGGGGTATCCCATTCTGACATTTTTTACCTTCCCGCGAGGTAACCTCGGCGGAGCAATCACCCTCATCAAGCAGTCAGACTGATGACAGGACAATCGATGAGTCAGGCCAGGCGCAAGGACTGACCCCGAATACGATGAGTACCAGCAATGCGCAGCTTGCGTGAGCCCATCCTTCGACCCTTCGACCAGGCAGTCGCGCCGATTGTGCGCAGGTGAATCCACAACAAGATTAACCCTGCTGGACTTGATGGACCGGCAGGCCTGCCAGAGATACCGGCCGCGTCCGCCTTGCCTACATGCCGGCACTCAAACGCTCATGTTCTCTGAGTCCTTTTCCGGGCCCCTTTTCCGTGGACAATTGATGCTCGGGACGCCATGTGCGACGCTGTAGGACGAATTGGTCACGACATACATGCGAACCTTCGTACTGCGAGCACGGGCGGCACCGACGGACAGCCAGAAACTGTTGGCTTCGGTTGGGAAAGAGGCCCATACCGAAATCCTGGCGCACACGCTGATGAACGCGATCTTCTTGGCCCAGTCGCATCGCCCGGATGTGACGGTCTTCCTGGTGTTGGAAAGCACCCAGGATTTCTCCCGTACGATCCGGTTCGACGCCAACGCCATGCAAGACATCGGCGGCTTCGACGAACAGGCGCTGCTGGGCAAAGTTGCGAAGGCATTGGACGCTTCCAGAGGCATGGGCAAAGAAGAGACGCGCCCGGTGGAATCGGGCATAACGGTGCGCACGTTGAGCTTCGAGCGGCTGGTGCAGGAGCTGGCCGAAGACCATCAGCTGTTTGTGATGGACAGAAAAGGCACTTCAATTCGTGAGCACGTGTTCCAAGGCAATTCCTGCTTCCTGCTGACCGACCATATCCCGATGCCGAAAAAGACCTTCCACAGCCTCGATCGCATGGGTGTCAGCAAAATCACGCTAGGGCCGAAAATGCTGTTTGCTTCGCAATGCGTCGTATTGATTCACCACGAGCTGGATCAGCGATAACGACCAAAGCAGGGGTCAGAGTGCGCCTTCCCTGAAACTCCACTCTGGCCACGTTTTGCTGTCAAAACGTCAGCACCAAGCCTCGCGTTCACCCTCCTGACCTGGATCAACCACGCTGGCAAATCGTATTGCGAGTATCGTTGCATCGTCCACAAGGTCTCCGCTCATGCAGACCCACGCCGTTGCCGTCAGGATCACCGCGCTTGCGCTCGCTTTCGCCGGCATCGTTGCGGGATGCTCGCAGCCTGATGGACAGTCTCTGCCAAAATCGAGATCCGTGGAAACGCCGGAAGCAGCGCACGCCCATGCCAATGGCCACGACCAGGCTGCTGCGCCGGTCCTGGCCGTGGGCCAGCGATGGGCCACCAACGCGTCGCTGCGTGCGGCGATGAACCGCATCCGCGAATCAGTCGCGATGCGCTTGCCTGCGTACCACCAAGATGACTTGCAGGCGGCGGAGGCCGATGCACTGGCGGCCGAGGTCAAGCGGGACATCCAGTCCATGATCGCGAATTGCAGGCTGGCCCCGGAGCCGGATGCAGCGTTGCATGTCCTGATCGGACGGATGATGGGCGCCCTGGATGCGTTGCATGCCAATCCGGCGTCCACTCATGGCATGCCGCAACTGGTCTCGGTGGTGAACGACTACCAGTCGATGTTCGAACACGCCGGATACCTGCCGTTGAGGCACGATTGAATGGGTGACGCTCGTGGACCATGTCCGCGAACCAGGCATGACTGTGTGTACCGACCCTGCGTCTTACTTCAGCCTTGGACCCGTCTTCACCTGGTTCGTAACCGCCCCGATGGGGCGCGCTGGAGGCGTCCATGCTCCCCCACGTCCCGATGGAGGCATGGCATGGCCCAGCGGGGGCAGGTCCAAACCCGTGTCGCCGCTTGCGTAGGGTTCCGTGTGACATTTGGTCCGAGAAACGGGGGTGGCTCACTCTGGATCTTTTTTTGCCTACGGGCATGCAACTTGTCGGCGGTCGATCCTGGACCGGCATGGTTTCCGGGGGCTCCATGATGACGCCCGTTTCCTGGGATACAGTAGGCATCTCCTCGATTCACACACATAAGCCAGAGTCCAAACATCATGGATAGACGAAACCTGTCGTGCCGTGCTTCATTGACCAGCAACCAGCACAAGGGCTACGGCGTGCTGTCCAGTGCGCTGCTGCTTCTCCTCGCCCTCCCATCCAGCGCCATCGCACAATCCGCTGGCGCGGATGACTTTCCCAACCTGGTCGGCGTTGGCGTGGGCCTGACACCCGACTATTCCGGAGCGCGTTCACGCAGCCTGGCGGCAGCGCCGATGTTCAACTACGGGTTCAAGAACAGCGGACGCTCCATCAGCGTTATCGGTCCGGTTGCCAGCTTCAACATCATCGACGACTGGTCCTTCAACGCCGGCCCCATGTTGCGATACGGGCCCGGACGCAGCGATGTCGATGACCCGGTGGTCGCCCAGCTCCATGACGTCGACGCCACCGTGGATGTGGGCGCCTTCATCAGCTATGGCTGGATCGGGAAACCAGCCATACCGTGGCGACTCCGTATATGGGCCGCTGCATTCAAGTCATTGGGTAATGAGGGAGGCGCCTCGGCTTCGTTCAACGGATATTTCCTGATGCCCGTCAGTCGTCGCGCGTTGCTTGCCGTGGGCGGCTCCCTGAACTACCTCAATTCCGACGCGATGAATACTGATTACGGCGTTACCGATGCCGACAGCATCCGGAGTGGCCTGCCCGCCTTCCACCCAGGTGGTGGGAACAACAGCCAGGACCTCTGGCTGGGCGCGACGTTCCTGGTCACCAAGAGCTGGGCGGTGGGCACCGGCGTCTACTGGCAACATCTCACGGGGAATGCCGCCCAAAGCCCGATCGTGACCGAGCGCGGTCGCCAGGACCAGGTGAGCCTGGGTGCCGGTCTGGCTTATATCTGGAAGTGAAGTAGTGCGAAAGGAGTCAGGCAGCCTTGATGGCTAAAGTCGTGCAGCAACGCACAAGCGGTAGTCCGAGCCAATCGACAATTCCTGCTTCGGCCAGCGCGGGCACGGCGCTTCGACCGCTTCCATCAGGCCCCTCCACGCGTCGATGCAGACATTGACCCTGACACCGGTTCGTGGCAGATGGTCAGGCCCTTCGCCACCGGATATTCGCGCTTGCGGATGTGGATGTCGGTGCCGCAGATGGTGGGGTGGTGATGCGGACCAAGGCATCGTTGGGATCGACGTCGGGCAGGGGTTTGTCGACCAGTTCGATGCGGCCTGGCGCGACGAAAATTGCCGCTTTCATCATGGGCCTGACCTTTGCCGTGTGGGTTTGGACCCAGACTACGCCGCTTGCCGGCCCGGGAATTTGGTGCAAATCAGGTGTAGCGGTCGCGTGGTCCCAAGCGGGATCGATTCCTGGAGACCGCATTCAAGCGACTTGCATTGCCGCTGGGTGCAATCCCGGCCCGGCCGAGGACCCCGTGCGGGGCCGCCGATCCCGGCGCCCAATCGCGCTGCGGCGACACCTTTTGGCAGCTGGGATGCCTGCCTCATGGCAAAACAGGGTCGGAATCTGATTTTGTTGCCAAGCAAACCTAGTCGTCCGTTTTTGCTGTGCAGCTAATACAGGGCGAAGCGCTAGGAGAATGCGTGGAGACCCGTCAACGCGAATTGAACGCCCATCGCCAGTACGATCAAACCCATGAACCGCGTCAGCGTATCGCGCAAGAATCCGCCTTCACTCTTCTGGCGCGAGAAGCGAGCGACCAGCAGCAAGGTCAGCCAGGCAATGCCGGTTGCGACGACCACTGCAACGAGCGCTGTGACCGGCAGGCGCAGCCGCTCGTGCGCGGCAGACACGGTGATGACGCCGGTGATCGTGCCGGGACTTGCGGCGAATAGAATCAGGGGGGTCAGCGATCCTTCGGAGCCTTCGGATGGCGCGGCAGGTTTTCCCGCCAACATGTTGAAACCCATCCAGGCCAGGACGCCACCGCCCGCGACCATGAACGCATCCAGCGATATGCCGAACAGATGCAGCAGCTGGGTTCCTATCAGGGCTGCCGTGGCGAGGATCGCTGCGATGGCCAGGGCTGCCTTGGTTGCATCGATTGTTTTCTCGCCCAGTGGCCGTCCCGACTCCGCGCGGGCGAAGATCGCCGCACAGATTGCCGGATTGATCAAGGACAAGACGGTCACGATAGCCTGCAGTTGATCGCTCATTGGTTCGCCTCGTGTGATTCAATCGCGTCACTGCCGATGCCGGCATGTTTGCGGACGAGATACAGCTTTCGTCCCATGGCCCGGCGATATCCGATCTCTATCGCCAATGACCAATGAAGCGGCGATCATGCCGACAAGAATCCAGAAATAATAGCGGTAGAGTGCACTTTCCCCAAACGTTGGCCTTGGGCTACCCCTGATTTCTCGGACACCACCAGGCGAGGACAATCTTCGCACGGAGCTGTTCGATGGAGAAGCGTCAGCGGTTCGCGGCAGCGTTCAAGCCAGAAGCGGTGACGTTGTTGAGGCGGGGCGATCGGCCTGTCACGGTGGTGGCGCGGGAGCTCGGCATCGCGCGCAACCGGTTGTACTAGTGGCCCAGGATGCCGAGACGCAGGGCGATCAGACTTTCCAGGGCAGCGGCCGGCCCGAGGCCAGTCGGCTTGAGATCGCCGTACGCAAGCGCGAGTCCGGGCGCTTCAAGCAAGAAAACGAGACCCTAAAAAAGCGGCGGCATGCTTCGCGCGGGAACTGTCGTGAAGTACGCATGGATCCGGGAACAAAACGGCTGTGGCGAGCCCATGCGAGCCAGAGCAAGCGCCGTCGATGCTACGTCCGCGCCCGTGGCAGGGGTCAGCAGATGCGTGCAGCGCCAAATCTGCTGTGGTCTGGCCGTTTCACTGCCGGCCCCCAGACCGCGTCTGGGCCACGGACATCCCCTATGTGCTGACGCGTCAAGGCTCGCTCCATCTTGCCGCCGTGCTGGACGCGCATATCCGGGCCATGTTGGGCTGGTCTATGGGCGACCGGGCCGATCAGGCCTTGGCAAGCACCGCGCTGGAGATGGTCACCAGCATGAGACGCAAGGACATGCCCTACGACAATGCAGTCATGGAAAGATTCTTCGCATACCCGAGCTGGAACTCACGCACCATGATCGCTTCGACGACCGTGATCAGGCTCAAGCGATGATCTCCGATTACATCGAGGCGTTCTATAAACGGCAGCGGCTGCACAGTGGGCTTGAGTACCGCTCACCAGCAGTCTTCGAGAAGATGGCAGTGTTGTCTAATTAACCTGTTTGAGGAATCGGGGGTAGCTCACTACGCGCGACGTGTGGACATCGAGGCATCCATTCCGGGGTCAAGGCCAGGGCCTGGTCCCAGCTTTGGCTGGGACCAGGCAATCAAGGCTTGAAAATCATCAGTCTGGAATCATCGGTTAGGAATCATTGGTTGGTTCCGGACTGCATTTACCGGAAGAGCACCGCGCGCCTGTAGCCGCGACGCGCCACGCCCGCGAACGAGACCGGCGTCAAGGGCATGCCGATGATGTCAATGA
>JBBSOT010000337.1:0-5751 GCA_038259455.1 Hyphomicrobiales bacterium
AACCCGTGCAATCAAGCATGATCTTTTGCTGCTCCGGATGCTACAGTTCCAGATAGACAACCACCGAACCGCGCGCCATCCGCTCGTTGAGTTCAATCAACCGGCCTCCCGGCACGATCTGGCCCGCCGCGATCGCGGGCTGGATGTAGAGGACCCTTGCGGGCAGGACCGTATTGCTGAAAGACAAGCCGATATTGCTGTCGCAGGCTATTTCCGCGGGCATTCCCTCGTAGAGGGTAGAGCGTGTGACCTGGGAAAAGCCCGCAGTAATCCTGAGCGGGAGACCGTCCGGACGGTCCGGAATGATCACCATGGCAGGACTGAGTATCAGCGTTGACGCGGGGCTTCCCACGCTCATGGCCAGCTGAGTCACGACACCATCGATGAATGAGCGGACCTCTGTCATGTTCAGCGCGGCCCTGGCGCTTTCGAGAGCCGCCTCCGCAGCCTTACGCTGCGCCGGGAGGGATTGAGAGATTTCAACCTGCGCCAAACTCACCTGGGCCTCGGCCGCGGTCAGATTTGCTTCGCCCATCGCGACAGCGGATTCCGCCAGGCGCACTGTGTCTCTTGTACCTGCGTTTTTGGCGAGCAAGGTCTGCGCGTTCTCAAGGTCGCCTTTCAATTTTTCCAGCGATGCGCTCGACTCGGCCAGGCTCGCCTCGGCGACCTTCAACGTATCGTCGGCTCTGGCCTCGGCGGCGGTAATCTTGTCGAATTCCGCCTCCGCCTGATTCAGCGCCGCTTTCTGAGTGCTGTCTTCGATTCGGAAGAGCAGATCGCCGGGAGAAACCCTCTGTCCGTTCGCCACAGCGACTTCGGTCACCGGACCGCTGGTTTGCGCCACCACCGATACAGTGCGGAAGGGTAAACAGGCCGGAATAGGATTTCGGGTGGAAATAGAAGATCGCCACGAAAAGGAAGAAGGCCATGAAGGCCCAAAGGAATATCGCGGTTCGCATGTTCCAGACGGTCATGGCCTCGCCACGCCGTTTCAGCTGGTAATAGCGGATAACTGCGGGAAATGACGTGAGGAGAAGCTCAAACATGCTTGGCTTCCTCGGTCTCAGCCGGACCGACCGCAGCGATGTCTTCGGCGGGTGGGGAGGGTTCCCTCAAGGGCGACCCGGTCTCCGGGGCGGCAGCTTCGCCGATGGCCGGCAAGTGAAAGCGCGACCAGTCAGCCATCACGGCCAGAAGAACTGCCGTGAGGGGCAGGAATATGTGAAAATGCTCTAGCGGGAAAATCTCGTAGATCAGCGCGATCAGCAGAAGCGTCGGGATCGTCCTGGCCAACGGGGTGCCCTTCGACCGGTGCTCCGCCCAGCGGTCGAACGCTGCATAAAGTGTGACAATGCCGTAGAGCGCCAGACAGATGAATCCTAACGCTACCCATGCCAGGATGTCTGTTTCACCAGGGGTGGTGAACCAGGATGGGCTTGCATGACCTAGACTGTCTTCAGCCGCCATGAATCCCCCCCAGCGAACAGCTTGCGGACTATCCGTCCACTCCCGGCGAATTGCAAGACGCAACCGGCTTTCGCGGGCGGCAGAACCAGAGAAAGCTGAACACATCCCTGGACAATGCGGGCGGAATGCCGATCGACGCCCTCCTGTTTGCCCCGCTCAGCTTCCACCTTTAGTGATCGGCCAGTGCCGGTGGCGGCTGGCAGGAAAGGTTATTGCCAGTTCGCGACGGGTCGGCCTTGCACAAGGGTGAGGGTGCATCCTATTTACGCATGACAGTTGAGAACCCGATTCTGCTCCATCCGGCGCCTGAATCTTCATCCGAAAGGGACCGTCGATGAAAGACCCCATCGAAACATACATGAACCTCGTACCGATGGTGGTTGAGCAGACCAATCGCGGCGAACGTGCCTACGACATCTTTTCGCGCCTTCTCAAGGAGCGCATCATCTTCATCACGGGTCCGGTCGAAGACGGCATGGCGACGCTCGTCTGCGCACAGCTGCTGTTTCTCGAAGCCGAGAACCCGAAGAAGGAGATCAATCTCTACATCAACTCGCCAGGCGGCGTGGTGACCTCGGGCATGGCGATCTACGACACAATGCAGTTCATTCGTCCGGCAGTTTCGACGCTGTGCACCGGGCAGGCTGCCTCGATGGGCTCGCTGCTTCTGTGTGCCGGCCAAAAGGGCATGCGCTTCGCTACGCCGAATGCCCGCATCATGGTTCACCAGCCTTCCGGCGGCTTCCAGGGCCAGGCCTCCGATATCGAGCGCCACGCCCAGGACATCATCAAACTGAAGCGCCGGCTGAACGAGATCTATGTCAAGCACACCGGCAAGGATCTCGAGACGATTGAAAAGACGCTTGATCGCGATCATTTCATGACGTCGGACGAAGCCCTCGAGTTCGGTCTGATCGACAAGGTGATCTCGTCGCGCGAAGCAATGGAAAGCGCTGAAGCCAAGGCATGACGGCGGCTTGGACAGCTTCGGGCAAATGACGCATTTTTGAGGCGCATTGCGGCAATTAGGCCACATTTGCCTGTTCCCTCGACGGGTGTCACCACATACGTTAAGCCTATGTTGATTTTCGGCGGCTTAGCTTTAAGTGGGGTACTGAGAATCATTGCCACGTTTTCTGATCTGTGTTGCGTACGGAATGCGTTGCAGGGCCAGTCACTGGCGGCGACGGGTTTCCGTCACAAGGTATAAGGGCGGGCGCTGAACAGGATGAGTGTCAGCGCCACGGAAAGGACCAGGACAAGATGAGCAAGGTCAGCAACGGCGGCGCCGGCGGCGGAGACTCCAAGAACACGCTCTATTGCTCGTTCTGCGGCAAGAGCCAGCATGAAGTTCGAAAGCTGATAGCCGGGCCGACCGTGTTCATCTGCGATGAATGCGTCGAACTGTGCATGGACATCATCCGCGAGGAGAACAAGACCTCGACGCTGAAGTCGCGCGAAGGCGTTCCCACTCCGCAGGAGATCCTCGCGGTCCTCGACGATTACGTCATCGGCCAGCCTTACGCCAAGCGCGTTCTGTCGGTTGCCGTGCACAATCACTACAAGCGGCTGGCCCACGCCTCGAAGAGCCAGGATGTTGAACTGGCAAAGTCCAACATCCTGCTGATCGGTCCGACCGGTTGCGGCAAGACGTTGCTGGCGCAGACGCTGGCGCGCATCATCGATGTGCCCTTCACCATGGCGGATGCCACGACGCTGACCGAAGCGGGCTATGTCGGCGAGGATGTCGAGAACATCATCCTGAAGCTGCTGCAATCTGCCGACTACAATGTCGAGCGGGCGCAGCGCGGCATTGTCTATATCGATGAGATCGACAAGATTTCGCGCAAGTCGGACAACCCTTCGATCACCCGCGATGTTTCGGGCGAGGGTGTTCAGCAGGCGCTCCTGAAGATCATGGAAGGCACGGTCGCCTCCGTGCCGCCGCAGGGCGGTCGCAAGCATCCGCAGCAGGAATTCCTTCAGGTCGACACCGCCAACATCCTGTTTATCTGCGGCGGCGCTTTTGCCGGGCTGGACAAGATCATCTCGGATCGCGGTCGCAAGACCTCGATCGGCTTTGCCGCGACCGTGGCCTCGCCGGAAGATCGCCGCAGCGGCGAGGTGTTCCGTCTGGTCGAGCCGGAGGATCTGCTGAAATTCGGCCTGATCCCGGAATTCGTCGGTCGTCTGCCGGTTCTGGCAACGCTCGAGGATCTCGACGAACCGGCGCTGGTGCAGATCCTGACCGAGCCCAAGAATGCTCTGGTCAAGCAGTATCAGCGGCTGTTCGACATGGAGAGCGTCGAGTTGACCTTCCACGAGAACGCCCTGTCGGCGATTGCCAAGCGCGCCATCGAGCGTAAGACCGGCGCGCGCGGCCTGCGTTCGATCATGGAAGCGATCCTGCTCGACACGATGTTCGAACTTCCGGCTCTGGAAGGTGTCCAGGAGGTCGTGATCTCGGAAGAAGTGGTCAACGGCAATGCCCGCCCGCTCTACATCTATGCCGAGGCCAAGGACAAGAAGGGCAATGTGAGCGCCTGATCCGCTCCTGCCTGATTGATCGAAACGGCGCCTTCGGGCGCCGTTTTCTTTTTATACGGCCGTGATGTGGCTGTGGCCGAAGAACATCGGATAGAGGCAGAGTTCGCGTACCAACCGGTGCGTGCCGCGCTCGAAGACGAACATGTTTTCCCAGAAGCCGGTAACGGCGTAGTGCTTGCCGTCGGGCAGGAAGGTAACGCCGCAGGGATAGCGCATGCCCACGGTGCGCAGGTCGAAACGCTTCGACACATCACCGCTGGCGCCATCGAAGACCATCAGTTGATGCGTGCTCGGGTAAGAGGCGATCGCCTCGTCGTGCACGTCGTCATACCGTATCGAAAGGCCGTGTCGCATCAAGCGGCCGGATGCGGCGTCGCCCATCTTTTTGAGGGTTTTGCGCGAAGCATCGTATTTTAGCGTCGCGGCCGACATATAGTTGTAGCCGGGGTCCGTGGTGACGTCGCTCTCATAGGCGATACTGTCCCCGGCTCGCTGGCGGGCATCGTCATGGTCGCTGCCGTAGCGCGCCTGGATGGCGAAGATACGGTCGAGATTGCCCGCCGCCAGATGGCGCAGTTCGATCTTGCCTTTGCCGGTGACGCGCTTGTCGACGAGCTTGCCGCTCGAGACCTCGATGACGGTGATCGAGGCCTGCACGACGCTGCGCGGGATGGTGAACGTGCCGGTCTTGCCGGAGATCGTCGAGCCATAATTGGCCGCCACGATATACTTGCCGTCGGCGGTCAGGCGAATGTCGTGCGGGTCGATCCCATGCGTCGAATAGGTCTCGGCGATCTTCAACGTCTTCGGGTCACGCACTGTCAGGCGGCCATAATGGCTTTCAAGCTTGCCCTGGAACGGCATTGAAGGTGCGCGCTCCGACAGGATGACAGTCTTGCCAGCATCCAGATAGACGGCGTGGCCGCCGCCATGCCAGCCATCGCCGAGCGAGGGACCGATCGCCGCAAGTTCCAAGGTCTCGGGATCGAATGCGGTATGCTGCTCACCATCCATCGAACACAGAACGCCGATGGAGCCGTCCGGCGCCACCTCGACGTCATGTGCGGCGACTGGCAGCAGCGTCTGCCGGATCGATCCGTCGAAACCGACCCGCGTCAACATTTTTTGCAGCGGCTGGTTTCTGACGGCGCGGTTAAATCGTCGGTTTTCGGAAAGCGGCTTGCCGTTGGCGTAGGCGGTTTCGGGGTAATAGCCTGGTACGAACACGGCTGCCTTCTTGAGTGGCGACGGCAGGGTCGATGCCCGCACCGGATCAGCCTTTGCCGTGGTGGATGCGGCCAGCGCCAGAAGCGCGCCCGCCTTGAGCATGCTGCGCCGATCAACCGTCATGACTATCGCCCCGAAACACCGAACACTTCCCCACACCACACAACCGGGTCTTTGAAACACAGCCTTCCCTAAGGTGCGGTTACCTTAACGCGATCCGGCGTTCTTCGCATCATGATCGTTCTTCGCGCGCCTGGTCTCGAACAAATCCGCGAACGCTACGTTGGCGATTGCAAGCAATGCCGTGCGGCGCCTTCATCAGATGTCTGACGTTACTGGGCCATTCAGTGGGTTCAGTCCGCTCCACGCTCGGTCGGGCAGCACCCGCCAGGTGGTGCGAATGGCTGGCATTCAGGATCAGCGATGCCCTTGACCTTTGGCCCTTGGCTATCCACCTAATCACGGAAGGCTCTGAACTGAATTTCGTGCTGAAAACCATATCCCCAT
>JBBSOT010000338.1:0-5746 GCA_038259455.1 Hyphomicrobiales bacterium
CAGCGCGAGGTCGCCAAACTGGTCGACAGCGGCCTGGTCACCATGCAACCCGTCGGCAACCAGAAGCACTACCAGGCCAACCCCTACGCGCCGGTCTTCGACGAGCTGGTCGGCATCATCCAGAAGACCGTCGGCATGGCCGAGCCGCTGCGTGAGACACTCGCGCCCTTGGCCGATCGCATCGACGCCGCCTTCGTCTACGGCTCCGTCGCCAAGCGCAGCGACACCGCCAGCAGCGATATCGACCTGATGATCGTGTCCGACACGCTGACCTATGCCGATGTCGTTCTGGCCCTCCACCCACTTGATCAGCGACTTGGACGCGAGGTCAATCCAACTGTGTATTCGCGCGAAGGACTTTTGAGGCGCGGGGAGGGAGGAAATGCCTTCTTGTCGCGCGTGCTGGAACAACCAAAAATATGGTTGATCGGAGGCAAGGATGTGTTTGATCTCATTATCCAGGGCGGACCGGAATGTCGTTGACCAGTCACGAAGAGCGCATCAAGACCGAGGCGCTGGAATTCGCTCGTGAGAACAAGAAAAGCATTGCCGGAAAGCATGCCGATCCTGAGGTGTTTACGCCGGAAGAGAATCCCGTCTCGATCTTCATGGCGGGCTCACCTGGTGCGGGTAAGACGGAAGCCTCGATTGAGCTGATCCGGGAAGTGGGAGGGTCGATCCTGCGCATCGATCCGGATGAACTGCGCTGCGAGTTCGCCGCATACAAAGGCGATAACTCCCATCTGTTCCAGGCTGCGGTCTCCGTGCTGGTGGAGCGCATCCTGGATCTCGCGTTCAAGCAGAAACAGAGCTTCCTGTTGGACGGAACGCTGACCAATTACGACAAGGCGCTCGCAAACTTGGAAAGGTCCCTTGGCAAGGGTCGGACCGTTCAGGTCTTGTATGTCTATCAGGAGCCTGGGCAGGCTTGGCGTTTTGTTCAGGCACGCGAGGCGATCGAAGGGCGGCGAATCGAGCTGGAAACCTTCATCCACCAGTATTTCGAGGCCCGGCAGGTGGTCAACCGCTTGAAAAGGGAGCTCGGCAAGGTCATACAGGTGGACCTGCTGCTCAAGAACAACGACGGGTCGCAGCGGGCCTATCAGGCCAATATCGATCAGATTGACAACCACGTCCCCGAAAAATACGATTCACAGGCCCTGAGAGTATTTCTGGGCCTTTCCTAGGCGCACAACCATGATCTTCCGTACAAAGCCCAAGAAAGCCGCTTCCACGCCCATGTCCAACTTCATCCGCAACGCTTCTTCCGCGGAGAAGAACAAGGTGTACAAACGCGTCCTGAAGAAAGCCAGCGAACGCCAGAACCATTTGGTCGAAAAGGTCGCCTTGACCAAGTAAGCCGGTCCTGCAGCTAGTCCCCCAAAGCCCCGCACAAGCGGGGCTTTTGTTTGGCGGGCCCTTTATTCATACACTGGCGGCGGGGAGAATAGGAAAATGAACCTGACCCCTTTCTTTCAATGCCTTCTAACAGGACGACAGGCACGTGACCATGTTGAGTCAGCGATTGTTAGACAAGATATTGGCGTTTCGCGCCGAGCGGGATTGGGCGCAGTTCCACAACCTGCGGACGCTTTCGACGTCGATCGCATTGGAGGCTGCCGAGTTGCTCGAACAGACGCAGTGGGTACGCGACTCCGACCTGCACGAAGTGGTGAAAGACCGCCGCCCAAGGATCGAGCAGGAAATTTCCGACATCGTGATCCTGATGAGTTACCTGATAAATGACTTGGGCATCGATATAGAGAAGGCGGTCGAGCATAAGCTCGTCGCGAACGCCGAGAAGTATCCCGTCGACCGTTCAAAGGGATCCGCGAAGAAGTACGATGAGCTGTAGACCGATTTTATTCCGCCGTATTTCGGTGGATTGGGGGAATGACGATGTTTCTCTACTCCGGCACGACGCCGGACTTCATCAAGGACACTACGCGTAACGCGATTGCGCATCGACTTGCCGATGCGTTCGAAGTGCATTTTCGCTATCGCGTGTCACCGGCTGAGTTCCAATCTTGGCAAAACTCTCTGCGGTGCTTTGCCGACGTATTGCGCGAAGGCGAACTCAAGAATCAGGGGATCTTCCTCGAATACCAACTGCCACTATCTTCCAAGCGACTCGATGCAATGGTCACGGGCCGCGACAAAGAACGCGACCGCGCCGTCATCGTCGAACTCAAGCAATGGAGCACCTCGGAACATGGCAGTAGCGCCGACCTGCTTAAGACCTGGGTCGGTGGCAATCATCGGGATGTGCTACACCCCTCGGTCCAAGCGAATCAATATCGGCGTTACCTCGAGGACATGCATGCGGCATTCCATGAGGATAAGGATCACGTAACGCTTGAATCGTGTGCGTATCTGCATAACTACGTCCCGACGACGAACGACCCACTATTTGACGAAAAGTCTAGTGCGGTGCGGAAGCTGGCGCCCGTGTTCGCATCCGGCGACATGCCCGGGCTGGCACGGTATCTGTCCGAAAGACTCGGCGAGGGGGATGGTGAGCGTGTCCTCGGACGGATTGCCACGAGCCGATACCGACCTGCCAAGAAGCTGTTGGCCCATGTGTCCAAGGTAATCAAGGAAGAGCCCGAGTTCGTTCTGTTGGACGAGCAGCAGGTGGTGTTCAGTCAGGTCATGGCGGCCATGGAATCGGCGATTTCCGACAACCGCAAGCACATCTTTCTCGTCCATGGTGGCCCAGGCACCGGAAAATCGGTGCTCGCACTGAACCTTTTGGGGGCGCTATCGAGCAAGGGATATAACGCGCAACATGCAACCGGCTCCAAGGCATTCACTAAGACCCTGCAGAAGATTGTTGGTGGACAGGCGGCCCAGCAGTTCCGTTACTTCAACAACTTCGGACAGGCGAAGCCGAATGACGTGGACGTGGTGCTGTGCGACGAGGCCCACCGCATCCGCGCGACCAGCAACCATCGTTTCACGACAGTGGCGCTTCGCTCCGACCGTCCGCAGGTCCAGGAGATCATCGAGGCCGCTCGAATATCGGTGTTCTTCGTCGACGATCAGCAGGTCGTGCGTCCGAACGAGATCGGGTCTTCTGCGCTGATCCGTGACTCAGCCAAAACACATGGGTGCGTGTTGCATGAGAGTTGGCTGGAGACGCAGTTCCGTTGCGCGGGGTCGGAAGGCTTCGTCAATTGGGTGGACAACACACTCGAGGTCCGGAAGACCGCCAATGTGCTGTTCGATCAATCGCAGGAGACATTTGAGTTCGGCATCGTCGAAAGTCCGGAAGCGCTCGACGCGTTGATTCGCGGCAAGGTGGAAGAGGGACTTTCGGCACGTCTTGTTGCGGGTTACTGCTGGCATTGGTCGAAGCAGCTCGATACGGACGGTCAGTTGATGAAGGACGTCAAAATCGGCGAGTTCAAACGGCCATGGAACGCCCGGCCCGACATGACAGGCCTGCCGAGTGGCGTTCCGAAGGCGGATTACTGGGCCCATGAGCCGACTGGCATCGATCAGATCGGATGCATCTACACAGCGCAAGGGTTCGAGTTCGACTATGTCGGCGTGATCTGGGGCAAGGATCTTCGGTATAGCCCTGAAGACGGATGGGTGGGAGATCGAGCCATCTCGCATGACAGGCCGGTCAGGGGATCCGGGGATCGCTTCCTTGAGCTAGTGAAGAATACATATCGCGTCCTGCTCTCGCGTGGCATGAAAGGCTGCTATGTCTACTTCGAGGATCCGGAAACCGAGAAGTTCGTCCGCAGCCGGACCGAGAGCCTCGGCTACAAGCCGAAATCCATGCCAGCCATTCAGCCGGTTCAGCATGCGCCGTTATCTCCTGAGCCAATGGATGCGCGACCGTTCCAGCCAGTGCGCTCGCGTGACGTGTGTCCCTGGGAGAACGCCATACCGCTCCTGGACCTAAAAATCGCCGCAGGTGATTTCAGCGATGCACAAATGCTGGAGGAGGAAGCGATGGAGTGGGTGTCATTACCGGACCACATCCGTATCGCCCCCGGATACTTCGTCGCGCAGGTACAAGGCGAGTCAATGAATCGCCGGGTGCCAAATGGCTCCTGGGTGCTTTTTTCCACTGACATGCGAGGATCCAAGCAAGGTCGCATGGTGCTCGCAGAGAGGAACGAATTTGGCGACCCGGAAGACAGTGGCCGCTTCACATTAAAAACATATGACGCGCGCAAGCGCGAGAGCGAGGACGGGCCAGTGTATGAGGAAGTGCTTCTGCGACCCGACAGTACCGAGCCGGCGTATCGGTCCATCAGTTTGGATCTGGATGATGATGAGCGACCGTTGATTGTCGCTTGGGTTGTGGCTGTTCTTGTGTAGTCGACTCGAAAAAATATGTCAGGTGAATTTTGTGGGAAAACAGGCGTTAGAGAAATGGTGTCAGTAGAGAAATGGTGTCAGGGGCAATTTTAAATCGCAGAGAACATGCTAATCGTGGGCGCCATGCGCAGGGAGATTGACCGATGAATGCCGTAATCATGCTTGCGGTGATGATTGTCAGCATGGCCCTGCCACTGTCCGTGGCGGTAGGAGCGGTGTTCTGGCAAAAGCGTCTGCAGAAACGCGAGGCGCGCCGGTCTCCCTTGGTCGACAAACTGGCCTATCTGCCGGGTGAACAGTTGCGTCGCCGCATGGAGGTGCTGGCCGATTCGATTGAACAGCGCCTTGTTGTATTGCTGCTGATCGGACCGTCAGTGCTGTTGGTTCTCCTGTTGTCCCGAGTGAATTGGTCTGCGCTTCAGCTGTCATGGCTGGACTGGCTGGTCATCGTCACGGGGTTGGTGTTGACGCTATGGAATGTGCATCGCCTGATCCCGATCTGGCGGGAGCGGCGTCAGTGCAAACAGGGCATGCTTGCCGAAGTTGCGGCGGCACAGCAGCTGGATCGCCTGCAGGCGCAGGACTGCCTGGTACTGCATGACGTTCCGGCCGACGGCTTCAATATCGATCATGTGGTGATCGGGCCGAGTGCCGTGTTCATGGTCGAAACCAAGTCGCGCCTCAAGAAGGGCGACGGCAAGGCATCGGCTAATATCATCTACGACGGTCAGGCACTGAAATTCCCCGGGTGGCCAGAAACGAAGCCATTGGAGCAGGCGCGTGCGCAGGCGCGTTGGCTGGCCGACTACCTGCGTGGGGAGATAGGCGACCCGACGCCGGTGATTCCCGTGGTCTGCCTTCCGGGTTGGTTCGTCACCCGTGGCAAGGATGCTCACCGCAGCGATGTGCAGGTCATCAATCCCAAGATGACCAGCCTCTTTATCGAGCCTAGCAACCGTCCACGCCTGGACCCATCGCATCGCAATCGCATCGTCAATGCGCTGTACAAGCGATACCCGGAGTTGGACGCTGATTGACATCACCGGTTGATGGGGTAGGAGGTAATTAGTCGTCATGTGGAAGCGCGTCGCAGCCTACGGAATCCTGCTCGCCCTCGGCACCTTGGCCCTGCAATGGCTCGACTACCGATGGCTGGCGCGCACGCATTCCACCGACCTGTATCTCTTCCTGGTCGCAGCTGGCTTCCTTGTGCTGGGATTGGTGATCGGCGCACGCGTCATCGGCAGACACCCGGCGGCGACGGACTTCGACGGCAACCCTCGGGCGCGCGAGGCGCTGGGGATCAGTCCGCGCGAGGTGACGGTGCTGGAGGAGATCGCGGCCGGGCGGTCCAACAAGCAGATCGCGGCGCGGCTGCAGGTGTCGCCCAATACCGTCAAGACGCAGG
>JBBSOT010000339.1:0-5730 GCA_038259455.1 Hyphomicrobiales bacterium
CGCGAGGCCAACCCTTCGCGACCGTTCGATTCATGCCGTATGCCCGCTCGGCCACCTATTGAGATCGATCCTGCCACCGGCCGGGGTGGCAGCAAGTAAAACAATTCAGGCATGTAATCGACGGTCCGGAACGGTGATGAACGTCCTTCGATGTCCCAGAACAGCCGCTGCAAATAACCGAAGTGCAGCCCCTCGAGCACCGAGCGGCGAGCCCCGGGCCGTCCGAACAGCTGATATTTGAAGCTGATCTGGAGCCGCGCAGCGCTGCTCGTCCCTGGCCCATATACGGCGTAAATCGGCTCATAGGCCGAAAGGTTGGCGAGAAACACATTGCCGGATGCCGGAACAGGGGAGGCAAAGCTCGGCGCGTTCCCGGCCAACGCGGGCGGGCCAGCCGGCGGGGACGCTGTCGGCAGTGCAGCGGGCGCCGCAGCAAGTTCCACCGCGACGGCGCGCCCATCGATGCCGGGCAGCAAAAGCCTGGCGCTTGTTCCCGTTGCACCGGCCGCCGGCAGTTGCGTCAAATAGCGGAGCGACGCGTAGCCGCCCGGTGGAACTTGGACGGTTTCGGCCTGGCCGGGTGCCCGCCCCAGTATCAGGTCGGCTCGGTCTCCGGCAATTTCCAGCACGCCGGCGATCTGGTCGGGCACCTTGTGTGTGAGAGGAACGGCATTTCCGTTGATGACCAGCAGCTCTACCGTAACCTGTCCGGCACTATCAGGGCGACTGATGTCGCCCAGCAGGCTACGCAGCGCCGGCGTTGCATGGGCTTCGATGCCGGTGCCGACAAGCGCGACTCCCATGAATAATGGTGTCGCTATTCTCATGTGGCGCTCGCGTCCTTCGGTTCTTGCGCATCGTCCGACGGATGCCGGGCCGGCAGAACATGGTCATGCCGGCAATCTGCCGGAAAGTGACAACAAACGTAACGCTCGGCGGGCATCTTTGTTCCCACGACGTCTCCCGGTCCCCTTGCGGACATCGGCGCGGCACTTGACTGTGGTGCGTACGAATGCGGCGATCAGCTTCGGCGGTGCATAGCTCGCCACGCCGAATGTCGGCGTTCTTGGCTCGCCGGGCGTGGCAGCGGTGCCCCTGCTCGCCACTTTGCTTGCATGGGGACGGTCCGGTCGCCGAAATCACTTGCGGCGTCAATTTTCCAGCAATTCCTGAAGATTCTGAATAATTTCACCCGGACTTGTCCGAAAATATCAGAGTCTGTCGAGTTGATTTTTCCAAACTTTTCGGAACGAACCGAGGGCTCGGCCATTATGTTGAACATGTTGATCGACCCTGCTGGAGCAACGATTTGGAACATCTAGGGGACAACTTCTGGAACATACGCGGCGTCTTCCGGATTGCCCATGTTATCAACGTCGGCACGCAAATGTCACTGGTGCGCCGGGTCGGCGGCAGGTTCGCATTGCTTGATTCCTATGAGTTGGACGAAGCTGATCATGACGAACTGATGGCGCTGACCGATGGCGGCTCGTTGATCGATGCGGTGCTCAACGTACATCCGTTCCACACTGTCCACTGCGCTTTTGTCCGGGAAATGCTTCCGCATGTCCGGTTGATCGGCACGCAGCGCCATCACCGGCATATGCCGGACCTTACCTGGGATCCTGCGCTGATAGAGGATCCAGCGACGCAGCGGGAATTTGCCGATACGTTCGATTTTTCCATACCAGCCGGTGTCGATTTCGTCTCCGACGACGAGTCCGTGCATGTCGGTTCGGTCGTCGTCCGCCACCGCGCCAGCGGCATCGTCCATGTCGATGATACGTTGAATGTTCTCGACCTGCCGTCGCCGGTCGAGAAACTCGTGCCGGGGCCTGAACTGCGTTTCCATCCCAAGCTTGCGGCCGCGCTGGAGAAGCGCGCTGGAGCAGCCGACGATTATATCGGCTGGGCTCGCCAAATCGCCCGTGACTGGGCCGACACGCCGATCGTGTGCGCCGCCCATGACGGCATCTACCGCCTGACCGAGGGGAGCTTCGACGGCGCGATCGCGGAGGCGCTGGCGTATTCCGCCGGCACGCTCGACGACCACCGCAAAACCTACGGCTGAGCGCCCGTTTTCCGCGCAATGCCCTGCATTAAATCGAAGGACTAATGATGACCGACCGCAACATCGAAACCGTCAACCCCCTGACCGAGCAGGTCCTGAAAACCTATCCCTTCATGTCGGATCAAGAGGCAATGGACGTGGTTCAGAAATCCCACGATGCTCACCTCGTTTGGCGATTGAAGAGCTTGGACGAGCGTGCGCGGGTGATCGCCGCGACTGCCGTTGAACTGCGCAATTCGAAGGATGAGTTTGCCCAGCTCATGACTGACGAGGTTGGCAAGCTGCTCAAAGATTCCCGCACCGAAATCGACCTTTGCGCGAGCATTTGCGATTATACTGCGGAGCATGGGCCGGCGATGCTCGCCGATGAAGAGCGCGACCTGCCGGAAGGGCGGGGGCTGGTGTCCTATGTACCGGTCGGCGTTATCTATGGCATCCAGCCATGGAATTTCCCCTGCTATCAAGCGGTCCGCTATTCCATTTCCAGCCTGATGGCCGGCAATGGGGTGCTGTTGAAGCATTCGGCCAATTGCACAGGCAGTGGCCTGATGCTGCGCACGATCTTCGAACGCGCTGGCGTGCCCAGGGGCCTGTTCGGCGTGCTGCTGATCACCCATGACCAATCGGACAAGATCATCGAGCACGAGCTGGTGCGCGGTGTGACGCTGACCGGGAGCGACAAGGCCGGGCGCGCAGTGGCGCAAAAGGCGGCGTCGGTGGTCAAGAAGACCGTGCTCGAACTCGGCTCGAACGATGCTTATCTGGTCCTTGACGACGCTGATCTCGAACTCGCGATCAGGACCTGCGTGCAAGGCCGCCTGTTCAACAATGGCCAGACCTGTGTGAGCGCCAAACGCTTCATCGTCACCAGCAAGAATTATGATGCCTTTGTGAAAGGGTATGCCGCCGCGTTCAAGGACATCGCGCTCGGCGATCCCAACCAGCAAGATACCCAACTCGGCCCGCTTGTGTCCTGCAGCCAGCGCGACCAGGTCCATAGCCAGGTTGAGGAAAGCGTTGCCAAGGGCGCCAGGATCGTAGCCGGCGGGCGCATCCCCGATCGCACTGGCTGGTTCTATCCCGCCACCGCCCTGGTGGATGTTGCGCCGGGCCAGCCCGCCTATGATGATGAAATCTTCGGCCCTGTCGCCTCCATCATCAAGGCCAAGGACGATGATGACGCGATGCGTATCGCAAATGACAGTCGCTATGGCCTGGGCGGCGGCATCTTCAGCAAGGATGTCGATCGCGCTGTCAAAATGGCGAAGACCTATTTCGACACCGGTATGATCAATATCAACACCTACGCGGTGGCAATGCCCAACATGCCCTTCGGCGGTGTCAAGAACTCGGGCTACGGCCGCGAACATGGCGAAGTGGGTCTGAAGGAGTTCGTGAACGTAAAGTCGATCACGATTGCCGTCTGACGTGGCCGAAACGCTCTCCTGCGATGTTGCTGTGATCGGGGCCGGTACGGCCGGGCTCGCAGCTGAACGCGCAGCGCGCGCGGCCGGCGCGCGCACGCTGCTGATCGATCCCAATTATAACGGCACGACCTGCGCAACGGTGGCATGCATGCCATCGAAGCTGCTGATCGCCGCGGCGCATGCGGCCCATGCCGCCCGCTCGACGAGCATGTTCGGGATTACAGTTGCCGGGATCGCCATCGACGGGAAGGCAGTATTACAACGGGTTCGCGACGAGCGTGATCGCTTCGCAAGGCTGACCCGCGAGGACATCGCGAAGATTCCCGACGATGTCCGGCTCTGGGGGCTGGCCAAATTCCTGGCACCGGACCGCCTCGAAATTGATGACGGTCGCGTGATCGAGGCAACCAGCATCGTGATCGCCACCGGGTCCGCCCCATTGGTGCCCGATCAATACGCGCAGCTTGGCGACCGCGTGTTGACGAATGAAAGCTTGTTCGAGCTGGAAGACCTTCCTGCGCGATTGGCTGTCGTCGGCGCAGGACCTCTGGGCCTCGAGCTGGCGCAGGCGATGGCGAGGCTGGGGGTCGACGTTACGCTGTTCGACCGAGGCAACAGCCTTGCCGATATCCGCTGTCCCAAAGTCGGTGCCACAATAAGAGCCATTATCGAAGACGAGCTGGATCTGCGCATGGGCGTCGACCTGAAGGCGAGTGCTACCGACAAAGGCGTTTCCCTAGCCTGGACCGGTGCATCATCCGGCAAGGCGGAATTCGACTATGTCCTCCTCGCCACAGGACGGCCGCCCAATCTCGGCTCTCTAAATTTGTCCGCAGCAGGGCTCGAGCTCGACGACCATGGGGTCCCTGTGCACGATCGTGAGACGATGCGCTGTGGCGAGCGGCCGATCTTTCTTGCGGGCGACGTCGCTAGTGATCTCCCTTTGCTGCACGAAGCGTCACATGACGGCGCGATCGCCGGGCGCAATGCGGTGGCATTTCCGGCATCCATCAAGACTGATCGCTTCACGAGTTTCAGCATCACCTTCACCAGCCCGCCCGTCGCGCGCATCGGCCAGTCGGAAGAGGACGGAGTCATCACCGGCACCGCCGATTTCAGCGATCAGGGCCGAGCGCGCGTCGACGGCACCAACCGGGGCGCCCTCACCCTCTATGCTGCGGCACCCGATGGCCGGTTGATCGGCGCCGATCTGTGCACGCCAGCAAGCGAGCATCTCGCGCATATGCTGGCCTGGGCTGTCCAACAGCGCCAGACCGCCAGCCAACTTCTTGAAATGCCGTTTTATCATCCAACGATCGAGGAAGGATTGAAACAGGCCTTGCGCACGATATGCGGCGCAACACCGCTGACGTTGCAGGAAAACCAGGACCCCGGCGTGCCGTCGGGGGCCTAGTCGGAAACGACTGATCGAGGATCGTGGCTGAAGCCGGACGCGCCAAATCCCATCAACATATCCAGCAGGGGATATGCATCTGGGAAATTGGAGAAGCGGCCAGGCGGCGGCGCGCGTCTTCCGGTCCATTTAATCACAAGCTGTCCGAATCCCGAAGGCAATCGAGGTTCCGCCCGACGTGCATCGCGCAGGTCAGCGCCAGTCCCAAGGCCAGCGGCCTGGGTATGGACCTCGCCGTCCCCGCCACTCTTGAAGGAAGCAATCCGAACGCAGAAAAGCCCCCGGCACGAAGCCGAGGGCGATCCTATTATATCAGTGGTTGCGGGGACAGGATTTGAACCTGTGACCTTCAGGTTATGAGCCTGACGAGCTACCGGGCTGCTCCACCCCGCGATAGAGGCAGAACGCCTCAAAAGAGCAAAGACTTGTGAATGGGTTTTCCTGATCGCCGGCTGCAAGGCCTGGCGGCGTCCTACTCTTCCATCGCTTGAGCGATAGTACCATTGGCGCTGCCTGGTTTCACGGCCGAGTTCGAGATGGGATCGGGTGGGTCACAGGCGCTATGACCACCAAGCCATGAAGCCGGCGATAAGGGATTGAACAATGATGATCCGTGCATTGGAACCGCAGTGATGTCGTTGATGGTGGAGTCTTCAAGCGTGACCAGAGTAATTAGGACCGGTTAGCTGAATGCATTACTGCACTTACACACCCGGCCTATCAACGTAGTGGTCTTCTACGACTCGATGAGATCTTATCTTGAGGGAGGCTTCCCGCTTAGATGCTTTCAGCGGTTATCCCGTCCATACATAGCTACC
>JBBSOT010000340.1:0-5725 GCA_038259455.1 Hyphomicrobiales bacterium
AGTCTGGCGAGAACATCTATGACGCCTACGTCAACGACAGCGATCTGATCGGCACCCACTGGCGCTACCAGCAGGCGCGCAGCCTCACCGACTGGATGGCAAACGAAGGCGCCGAGGTCACCTCGCCCACGCTCGACCTCGATGACTTCATCGGGCTGAAGGTCACCACCGCGCCGGACGGCGACCTCTACCAGCTGCCCGACCAGCAGTTCGCGAACCTCTACTGGTTCCGCTATGACTGGTTCAATGACGAGAAGAACAAGGCCGACTTCAAGGCGAAGTACGGTTACGACCTCGGCGTTCCCGTCAACTGGTCGGCCTACGAGGACATCGCGGAGTTCTTCACCGGCCGCGAGATCGACGGCAAGAAGGTCTATGGCCACATGGACTACGGCAAGAAGGACCCGTCGCTCGGTTGGCGCTTTACCGACGCCTGGCTGTCGATGGCCGGCAATGGCGACAAGGGCCTTCCGAACGGCCTTCCGGTCGACGAATGGGGCATCAAGGTGGACGAGAACTCGCGTCCGGTCGGCTCGTGCGTCGCACGCGGCGGCGACACCAACGGCCCGGCCTCGGTTTACGCCATCGAGAAGTATCTTGAATGGCTGAAGGCCTACGCCCCGCCGGCCGCAGCCGGCATGACGTTCGGCGAATCTGGTCCGGTGCCGTCGCAGGGCGAAGTCGCCCAGCAGATGTTCACCTACACCGCCTTCACCGCGGACTTCGTGAAGGAAGGCCTGCCTGTGGTGAACGAGGACGGCACGCCGAAGTGGCGTTTCGCGCCTTCTCCACATGGCGTCTACTGGAAGGACGGCATGAAGCTCGGCTACCAGGACGTGGGATCTTGGACGCTGCTCAAGTCTACCCCGGACGATCGCGCCAAGGCTGCATGGCTTTATGCGCAGTTCGTCGTGTCGAAGACGGTCGACGTCAAGAAGAGCCATGTCGGCCTGACGCTGATCCGAGAATCGACCATTCAGCACCAGTCGTTCACCGACCGCGCCCCGAAACTTGGCGGTCTGATCGAGTTTTACCGTTCGCCAGCCCGTGTGCAGTGGTCGCCGACCGGAACGAACGTTCCTGACTATCCGAAGCTGGCTCAGCTCTGGTGGCAGGCAATCGGCGATGCATCGTCGGGCGCCAAGACCGCACAGGCAGCGATGGACTCGCTTTGCGAAGAGCAGGAGAGCGTGATGGAGCGGCTCGAACGGGCAGGCATCCAGGGCGACATCGGTCCGAAAATGGCCGAGGAGCATGACCTTGCCTACTGGAATGCCGATGCTGTCGCCAAGGGCAACCTCGCGCCTCAGTTGAAGATCGAGAACGAGAAAGAGCAGGGCCAGACCGTCGGCTATGACGAACTGGTCAAGAGCTGGCAGTAACTGCAGCTTCAGGCGTTCGCGTCTGATAAAACAGACTTGGGGGAGGCGGCTTCGCGCTGCCTCCCCCGTTCATATGCGCATTCGGGAGGGATCATGACGGGTTTCGTTCTCGCCATCGACCAGGGTACGACGTCAAGCCGCGCAATCGTGTTCGACAATACGATGAAGGTCGCCGGTGTCGGACAGAAGGAATTCACACAACATTATCCGGCGTCGGGCTGGGTGGAACACGATCCGGAAGAGATCTGGGAAAGCGTGGTCACCACCTGCAAGGCAGCCATCAAGGCCGCCAAATGCAGCGCGACCGACATCGCAGCGATCGGCATAACGAACCAGCGCGAAACGGTCGTCATCTGGGACAAGGAGACGGGCAAACCGATCCACAACGCCATTGTCTGGCAGGACCGCCGCACCGCACCGCTGTGCCAGAAGCTGAAGAAGCAGGGGCTGGAGAAGAAATTCACCAGGAAAACCGGCCTGCTTCTCGATCCGTATTTTTCCGGCACCAAGATCGCCTGGCTGCTGGACAAGGTGAAGGGCGCTCGCCGCCGCGCCGAAAAGGGCCAATTGCTAGCCGGGACCATCGACAGCTTTCTGATCTGGAGGCTGACAGGAGGGGCCGTGCACGCTACCGACGCGACGAATGCGGCGCGCACGCTGGTCTTTAATATCGCGACCAACGCGTGGGACGCGGAGCTGCTCGACATACTCAATATTCCTGCTGCCCTGCTGCCGCAGGTCAAGGATTGCGCCGACGACTTCGGCACGACGTTGAAGAGCCTGTTCGGCGCGGAAATACCCATTCTGGGCGTTGCCGGCGACCAGCACGCAGCGACCATCGGGCAGGCCTGTTTCAAGCCGGGCATGATGAAGTCGACATACGGGACGGGCTGCTTTGCGCTGCTCAACACCGGCTCCGACATGGTGCTGTCCAAGAACCGGCTTCTGACGACGATTGCCTACCGGTTGAATGGCAAGACGACCTATGCGCTCGAGGGCTCCATCTTCATTGCCGGCGCAGCCGTCCAATGGCTGCGCGACGGTGCAAAGATGATCTCCAAGGCTGCTGACAGCGGCGATCTCGCCGCCAAGGCTGATGACACCCAACAGGTTTATCTCGTGCCAGCTTTCGTCGGGCTCGGAGCGCCCCATTGGGATGCGGAAGCGCGGGGCGCAATTTACGGGCTGACACGCAATTCAGGACCAGCCGAATTCGCGCGCGCAGCGCTGGAATCGGTTGCGTACCAAACGCGCGACCTGCTCGATGCGATGAAAAAGGACTGGAAGCAGTCCGATGCGACGACGGTCTTGAGGGTGGATGGCGGTATGGTCGCGTCCGACTGGACGATGCAGCGCCTGGCCGACATTCTAGATGCTCAGGTCGACAGGCCGGAAATCCTGGAAACCACCGCGCTGGGCGCGGCATGGCTGGCCGGGTCGCGGGCAGGGGTTTGGCCGAAGGCGAAGGAATTTGCCAAGTCATGGCGGCTCGAGCGCCGTTTCACACCCGAAATGGACGCCAGAACACGCACCGCGAAACTCAAGGGCTGGCGTGATGCGGTGTCGCGCACCTTGACGCAATAAAAACCCCGCGCTGTTGGCGCGGGGTTCAAGACGATCACATATCGAATGCGATCAATTGTAGGGCGAATAGCACAACTGACGCGGACCATTGTAGGGCTGGAACGTGTTGTCCGAAGCGCGATACGACCGGTACCGATCGTAGCACCACTGGACGTGCCGGCTTCCGCCACGGTTATAGTTGTTGCCGTTGTTGATAGCACCACCGATGATGGCACCGGCAATGAATGCGCCAGCCGGGAACCAGAAGCCATTATGATAGCGGTGGCCGCTACGGCGACTCTTGTATCCCCGACGTCCGTTGTAATAGGCCCGGTTTCCGTCACGGCGGAAGCCTTTCCGGTGCCACTTGCGGTGCCTGATCTCCGTTACGTCAGTGTTTTGCGTAACATTTGCGCCGGGGACGAAAACCGGCGCCGAAGCAGCCGGCGCAATTCCCGATAGGGCAAACGTAGCAGCCATCGCGGCTGCACAACAGCCTGAGAGGAAACGTTTCATTTCAATAGTCCTTTTGGTTTCTTAGGCAGTCCCTTGTGCGTCCTAAATGTTTAATTTGCCGGTTGGTTCCCATTCGTCTTTTGCAACGCCGCTCCATTTCGTGATCCCCGATCCTGCGCTGCAAGCGAGACGTCGCTCATGTACCGCTTTGGCTGCCGAGGCCGTGGCCATCTGGACGTTCCAGATGGCCTTTTTGTGGTTGACCGCCAAGGGCGCGCTCCCTATGTTCCGGCGCAATTTCGAGGGTGCTTTCAAGCACCTGCGGGAGCGCGTAGCTCAGCTGGTAGAGCAACTGACTTTTAATCAGTAGGTCCAGGGTTCGAGCCCCTGCGCGCTCACCAGAAAATATAATTGATTCAATAGATTATAAAAAATCTCTTTCTTGCTGTTCGAGTTGCAGATCCTTTGGGTACGGTATGGGTACGAAGTATGGCAGCTATCATCTATCCACAGGGCTCCGCGAGGGCGGCGAACGAGCACCGATCGCTCCAGCTATTCGGTCCCCGCATTGCGATTGCCCTTGAGCTAGATGGCGTTGCCTGGTTAACAAGTTCAGCCAGATCCTGCGGTCTGTACGGATGATTGAGGTGCCGAGGCTATATGAAGCCCAATGTGACGAGCCTGGAACCGCGTTCGCGTTTCCGCCATGCGAGTGACGCCACAAGAGCAGGGGGCATTCCTCGCCGGGCAGTCGGTCCCGCGTCACCGCAAACGGCGATCGCGATGCTTATGCTTCTGCGGCTGTGTTCTTGTCGCGTGTTCGTCCGAACGGCTCCAGTGTGCCAGTTCGCTCGCAGACGCGCTTTGCGCGGCATGATGCATTTCATACTCTGCGGAAGGTCAACCACGAGGGCTGACCTTCTACGCTCGAACCGACTCTCGGGTCGCATAATCGGCACGAGAAACATGATCCAGCGCCTCCGGCGGGATCGAACAAGGAACGTGCATTCGGCAGCGAGGGATACCAGATGCGGTTCCAGGCCCAGTTGAGTTCACTCCGAAGCCTGCCTTCAACTGCTTTAAAGTCTTTGGTTTCGCAGAACCACAATTCCAGGCTGCATCCCTTCGCTGCAAGGCTACAGACCAGCGAATTCACTCTGCAATTGGTCTCCTGACCGCCTCTGAAGCAGTTCTGTGGCGAGATACTACCTTAGCCGGCGTTGAATCGGCTGGCGAAATCGACGCACTCTCCGACGTGGGTCGCCATCCACTGTCAGAACGTAAACGCCGCACACCCGACGCGCCGATGGGAAAGGGAACTTGCCCGCCGACGAGCAGACATTCCACACCTCGGCTGTGGGCCAGAACCGGTCATTCCGCTTCGCGCCCTCATTTCGGTCATTGCCGTCAACGCAGCGGCCAACCAAAAGCCGACATCGTCACGACGACACTCAAAGTCGCGGCGACCGACATTAATGCCGACAGGCTCACCATGAATTGGGTTCCGCTCTGACTTCTAACCTGCAGAGGTAAGGTTGGGCCTGCGCGCATCAGACACCAAGCATCCAGAAACATGGCGGCATCTTCGCCTTCTCGATCCTTCGGTAGATGAAGGAGAGGAGCGAAAACAGATCCTCTGGGTCTTCCTACTTCATCTCCCAGTCTTACAGAGCCTGCCTGGACCTTTTGAGCCCATTGGCTGCGTTTGTAGCCATCACCGGCAAAGAGGCGCCATGGATCTCTAGGTCGAGCAGCGGGCCGATGCGGTCGGCCTGAACTCCCGTCACGTACAACGTCAGTCGTGAGGCCCCTGAAAGGCGGCCGGACACCCGTGTTTCAGGTGAGATCGCGATGGAACAATCCGCGCGATCCGTTCGTTCAATCAGCTTCGTTGGATGGAGTAATGTCATGGCTTCTGCACCGCGTGCCGCTTGGAAGGGCTTTATGAGGGTGGGCGCAGTGTCCTGTGCCGTCAAGATCGTCGGTGTCGTGACTGAGGCCGAAAAGGTTCGGTTCAACGTACTCAATCGCCACACCGGCAATCGCGTAAATGCCGTTTACGTCGACGAAGAGAGCAACGAACAGGTTCCCTCGGAGCAGCAGATCAAGGGCTGGGAAGTCGACAAAGGGGACTTTCTTGAAATCGATTCCGAGGAGATCAAGGCACTCAAACTGACTTCCGAGCACACGCTAGACGTGACGGAATTTGTGCCGATCGCGGATATCGACACGCGTTACCTGGAAAAGCCTTATTACCTGATCCCAGCGGACAAACCGTCTATGGAGGCGTTTGTAGTGCTGCGGGACGCGCTTAAGAATAAACA
>JBBSOT010000341.1:0-5721 GCA_038259455.1 Hyphomicrobiales bacterium
CCATCTCCGTCATGTGTCGCTGCATAGATGACACGTGTCGCGCGGTAGTTCAAGGGTTGCGTGTTACGGCTCCGATCAACGCACCGGTGCCCAGTGTCCCAGCCTTGCTAGTGGTCAAAATCTGACACTTTGTACCCTTGGCGGCAATGACCGCTTTCGACCCAAAATGCGCCGTTCGTAGCAGCCCAACGAATGCCGAAAAGCTGCCGTCAGCCCGGGGTTGGCCACAAACGGTGTGGGGCCGGTTCAGGACGGGTGGTTCCAAGAACCCAAGGTTGCTTATTCACAAGTCGCGACGACGCACACGCTCCGCAGCATTCCAATTTCTGCATGTGCGATCTATGGGGAATTCCGATGGTTTTTGGAACTACCGGTTGCCCACCTGCGCAGGTATATCGATACATCGCGAAAGGGATTCTCTATGACGATGAGCAGAAAATTCGCGGCCGGCGCGGCATTCCCCGATTTCACCTGGCAGAGCGTGGCCGGTGCCGAAGTGACGCCCGCAGCGGAGGCGGGATGGCGGCTGGTCGTCGTCTATCGCGGCAAGCATTGCCCGCTTTGTAAGCAATACCTCACCACGCTCGACGGGATGCAGGAAGACTTTGCGAAGGCTGATGTTGCAGTTTGGGCGCTGTCCTCCGATCCACTTGAACGCGCACAGGCTGAGGCATCCGAAGAAAACTGGACGCTCCCGATCTTGGCCGGGTTGAGCGAAGACGAGATGCGGACCCTTGGCCTTTATATTTCCTCGCCGCGCACGCCAGACGAAACCGACCGTAATTTTGCCGAACCGGGGATTTTTGTCATCAATCCCGATGGGAATGTGCAGATCATCGATGTCTCCAATGCGCCTTTCTCCCGACCCGATCCAAAAGGGTTTTTCGATGGCATTCGATTTTTGAAGGCCAAGAATTATCCGGTACGCGGCATCGTCGCATGATGCATCAGGCCCGGTAGGCGCCACGCCGCCAAGAGAGGCGGCGTGGCGCTGTCAGGTCCGGCGTCGGGGCAAGGACGCAGTCCTGACCAAGGATATTCCGCATGATCGACCGGCTTGGTTACATCATCGCCAGGATCGCGAGCGAATTTATGAACCGGAGGTCCCGTGATGACGAAAACCTATGACGATCTTTCCGCCATGTTTCTCAACTGTTCGCTCAAGCCATCGCGTGAGCCATCGCACACGCAAAAGCTGATGGACGTTTCACGGGCGATCATGGAAGCGAACGGCATGACGACGCAGACGCTGCGGCTTGCGGACCTTGATATTGCACCTGGCGTCTATCCCGACATGACCAAGCATGACTGGGCGAGCGATGCCTGGCCCGATGTTCAGGCAAAGGTGATGGCCGCAGACATTCTGGTGCTGGGGACGCCGATCTGGCTGGGCGACAAATCGTCGATCTGCACCCGCGCGATCGAACGGCTCTATGGAAGTTCGGGTATCCTGAACGGTGCCGGCCAATATGCCTATTATGGCCGGGTGGGCGGGTGCATCGTCACCGGTAACGAGGATGGCATCAAGCATTGCGCGATGAACATACTCTATTCATTGCAGCATCTGGGCTATGTTATCCCGCCGCAAGCCGATGCGGGCTGGATCGGCGAGGCCGGGCCGGGGCCGTCGTATGGCGATGACGGCATCGGCATCGACAACGACTTCACCCAGCGCAACACGACCTTCATGACCTGGAACCTGATGCACATGGCGCGGATGCTTAAAGATGCTGGCGGCATCCCCGCTCATGGTAACCAGCGCACGGCGTGGGATGCGGGCGAGCGCTTCGACCACCCCAACCCTGAATACCGGTAACGTTTGAGATCGTGTCACTTCTGGATGCGCAAGAGGAGTATCGATCTCAATTTCCTGCACGGTCGCAGCGGCCAGGCGTTGAATCAGTTGGAGGGCATAGCGCGGAAGGTACGCTAAACAACGCTAAGCTAGAACAGAAAGTGAACCCGATATCCTAAACGAACTGCCCGTCCTGATAATTACCTAGCGCAGTCGGTCGCGAAACTTGAGGACAGACACCAAGGTAAATGCAGCGAGCATAAACGACCACCAAGCGGTGGCTACGCTTGCCGGAAACAAGATCTCTTTCCCCTGAAGGGCATCAAAAAGGCCCTTGGCACTGATCACGAAAAAAAGGCCTAGCGCCGGCCAACTTTGCATTGCGCGGTTCTGGCGCCAGACTTCGGAGCGCGGGCGAGGCTCGGAGACATAAGGCCTGTTCTTTACGAGGTACCAAGGCGCCAGACTTGACCGCAGGAACCAGGCGCTCATTCCCACCATCCAAATCAGGGGAAAGATCATCGTGGTCCACGTCGGATTGGCAGCATCTCCGGCTAGGAACCCCATCAGTACAACGCCCAGAATGCCAGCCCCGACGATCAAGGACATAGCCCGCACACTTGTGGCACGCTTCCATGCTGCGATTAATTGCTTGTACTCCTCGACCGTGACGAGCTTGGCGCCCTTCCAAGCCGAAGGATAGTAAAGATAGCCGCCCTCAATTGGCGTAAACTGCTTATCAAATCCTCCGAATAGTCCAGCCACCTGGCGCGCTCCCAGAATACCTTCGTCATTAGGATACATTGCCACTGTAGATCGATCAATCTCCAGACCACAGGCAGTATCTTCGCACTTTCACACCGATCGAGTGACGCCAATCCGCTGCATCTCACGATAGATTGTTGAACGGCCGATGCCGAGCTGCCGGCCAGCTTCCGCGGGTGAGACACGAGCCTCGACGAGTTTTATTGCCGCCTCGACCTTGGCCATGTCGAGCGGCTGCCGGCCGGGCAACTTCCCCTTGGCGCGCGCCGCCGCAATGCCGTCCTTGGTGCGCTCCGATATCAGCCGTCTCTCGAAATGCGCGATAGCGCCGAACACATGGAAGATAAGTTCGCCGGCTGCGGATGACGTGTCGATCTTTTCCTCGAGGCTGAGCAGGGCGATGCCGTTGTCCCGCAGCTTCGAGACCGTCGCCAGCAGATCGGCAAGCGACCGCCCGAGCCGGTCGAGCCGCACCACCGCCAACGTGTCGCCGTTGCGCGCATAGGCGAGCAGGTCGGCAAGGCCAGGCCGGTCCATGCTTTTGCCCGACATGACGTCGGTGAACACCTTGATCGCGCCGGCCTGCTTTAAGCGCATCGTCTGTCCCGCCACATCCTGGTCGCCGGTGCTGACGCGGGCATATCCCAGAATGTCGCCCAAGCCCTGTCTCCCAAACGAACGTTCCGTGGACACAAGAAGCTAGGCTGCAATTTGCTGCCTGAACCCGTCCACACACTATGTCTCTTTACTCGCTAGCGTCCATAACATCGACTGGCATTTTGTGGACAGGACGAGGCATGGCCAAACGCAAGCATGAACTACTCACCGACGCCGAACGGGAGCTGCTCATCGGCATTCCGAAAGACCGCGATCACCTGGCGCGGCTTTACACGTTCGAGCCGGCCGATATCGCCATCATTGGCACACGCCGTCATCAGCGAAACTGGCTTGGCACTGCATTGCAGCTCGCCCTCTTGCGCCATCCCGGGGTATCGCTCGCGCAGTTCCTGCAGGACCGGCACGCGGTGCCAGCGGAACTCCTCGCTTTCGTGGCAGCGCAACTCGGCCTGTCACCAAGCGTCTTGGCTGACTATGCCGCCCGCGAGCAGACGATGACCGACCATGCGCGCGAACTGGCGACCAGGCTCGGCGTGCGCGCGCCAGTGCGAAGCGACATTCCGCTGATGATCGACGCTGCTGCAAAGGCGGCGTGGACGACCGACAAAGGCAGCACCGTCGCTGCCGGCGTCATCGCCGGCTTGCGCGGTGCCGGCATCCTGTTGCCATCGATATCGACGATTGAGCGCACTGGCATTGCCGGCCGGGCTCGGGCTCGCAAGCAGGCAGCTCAGGCGCTGGTATCGACGTTGACTGCAGAACAGGTGCTCGCGCTCGATGCCCTGTTCGACGAGGCAGGCGCCGACAGTGTAAGTCGGCTTAGCTGGCTCAAATCGATCCCGGTGGCAGCCAAGCCCGACCACATCCGCCAGATCCTCGAACGCCTGAAGTTCGTGAGGGCGATCAGCATACCCGCCGCGGCCGCCAACAGCATCCACGTCGACCGCTACCGACAGTTCGTCCGCGAGGGCCGGACATCGGCGACGTACATGATCGAGCGCTACGCCAGCGCGCGGCGGCACGCCACATTAGTCGCTTTCGTCATCGACATCGAAGAAAGGCTGACCGACGCCGCAATAGAGATGGCCGACAAGCTGATTGGTAGCGTGTTCACCCGCGCAAGGAATGCACAAGCGCGCAACTTTGCCGCCACGTCGCGAGACGTGGGACGCCTTATGACCATCTTCGGCCGGACGATCGATGCCCTGACCTTCGCCGTCGACAGCGGTGAGGACCCGATCGACGCGATCGATGCGTCGGTCGGGTGGCATCACTTGCTCAGGGTCCGAAACGAGGTTGCCGGCATCGCCAGTACCGCGCACGTCGACCCGTTGGTCATGGCGGCCGACAAATACGCAACCCTGCGAAAGTTCGCGCCCGATTTGATCGAGGCGCTGTCGCTCCGGGCCGGCAAGGGCAGCGCAAAGACGATCGCAGCGATCGAGCTGCTTCGCGACGTCAACAAATCGGGCAAGCGCGACTTGCCCCTCAACCCGCCGATGCCTTTCCGTAAGGAGTGGCAAAAGCTGGTGGTGGACAGTGACGGCAAGGTGAACCGCCGCCTGTGGGAAGTGGCGACGCTCGCGCATCTCAGGAACAAGCTGCGGTCCGGCGATGTCTGGGTGGAACGATCGGCCGGCTATCGGCAGTTCGACAGCTATCTTCTCAGCGAGTCCGACACGACGCCGATCGTGGTGGGCCTTGGCCTGCCGCCGACGGCAGACGAATGGTTGTCGGAACGCGGCCGCCAGCTTGGCTGGCGGCTCAGGAAATTTGCGCAACGGCTTAAACGCGGCGAGTTGGACGGTGTGCGTTTCGAGGATGGCCGGCTGCAGATCTCGCCAGTTCGCACTGCTGTTCCTGAAGCCGCCGAAGCGCTGGCCGACCGGCTCGACGCGATGATGCCGAAAATCCGAATTACCGAGTTGCTGCACGAGGTCGCCAGGGACACCGGCTTCCTCGCCGCTTTCACCAATCTGCGCACCGGCGAGCCCTGCCCGAACGAAAGCGCGCTGCTCGCGACGATCCTTGCCGATGGCACCAACCTTGGCCTGTCTCGCATGGCGGCGGCCAGCGAGGGCGTGACCCGCGATCAGTTGATGTGGACCCATGACGCCTACATCCGCGACGATACGTATCGCGCGGCGCTGGCATCGATCATCAATGCGCATCACCGCCTGCCATTTGCGAGTGTGTGGGGCTCCGGCACGTCATCGAGTTCTGACGGCCAGTTCTTCCGCGGCGCGAAGCGAGGTGCGTCGGGCGGCGACATCAATGCCCGCTACGGGGTCGACCACGGGTTCAGCTTTTACACGCACAACTCCGATCAGCGAGCGCCCTACAACGTCAACATCATCTCGGCCGCGACCCACGAAGCGCCCTATGTTCTCGACGGCCTGACCAGCCACGGCACCGATCTCAACATCAAGGAACACTACACCGACACCGGCGGCGCCACCGATCATGTCTTTGCGCTATGTGCCATGCTCGGGTTCCGGTTTTGCCCGCGACTGCGCGACTTTCAGGATCGCCGTCTGCTTCCG
>JBBSOT010000342.1:0-5717 GCA_038259455.1 Hyphomicrobiales bacterium
GGAACGGCGCTACAGGAACAGGACCGGGAGACGGACCATGAGCAGGTCCACGAATATCCAGGTCATCAGCGCTGTTCCCCCGACCGAAGCCAGCGCAAGCTTCCACCAGGACCGCTCACCCTGTACCAGCAGGCAGAGCAGAATGAAGATCGCCGCGCCGAGATCGAATCCGATGAACGGAGCGGCACAGGCAAAGGCGCCGGTCAGCCCGATAAGGACCAACGGCCGCGCCGCTTCACCGCGTGCCGCACCGGTGAGGTTGCAGACCGTGAGGCGCACCCGGATGTCCGAGAGTCCGGCCCAGAGGAAGGTTGCTGCCCCGAGCACCGCTGCAGGCACGATCAGAAGCCAGTCGGTCGGCCGCCGGGCCATGCCCAGAACCGACCACGCAAAGAAAAGCACCGCCGCGGCAAGAACACAGGCAAAGATCAGGGCACCCCAGTCGCGTCTGCTTTGGGAACGCTCGCTCTGGGTGATAGGCTCTGGTTCCAAGATGGCATCACTCCTTCAAGACCGCATGTGCGGAAATGCGCGCCTGCGCGGCGCAAAGCCCCGGGTTTGTTGCGTCGGGGGCGACACGGGCCGCCCCCTTGCGGGATCAGTTGATCACGTCGCTGAGTTCGGTCAGGGCCTGAAAGGCGCTGTCCACCATCTTCTGGCTTGCTTCGGGGCCGACCCAATCCGCGGCGATGCCCGAGTCCCGTGCGGCGGTCTGGTAGGCGTCGCTGGTCACGACGGCTTCGTAGGCCGAAACCAGTTGGTCGTAACGATCCGGATATTCCGTCTTGAAGGCGGACGGAACCAGAAGCCCGGTGACATTGCCGCCGACGATCGGCTGAGGCTCTGCTCCAAGCGATGCAAGTTCATCGTTCAGCAAGGGAGCGCCGAGGTTGTAGGGGTCATTGTCGCTCACGACCGACAGGACACGCAGGCTGTCCATAACTGATTCAGCACCCTGTGCCGCGAGGATTTCGAAATCGACCTGATTTCCCGCCAATGCGGTGCGCAGCGGCGCGCCGCCGTCATAAGTGACGAAGCGGACGTTTTCCTCGGGGATGTCGAGGGCCTGCATGGCAAGCAAGGTCTGCAGATGTCCGCCATTCCCGTAGATGATCCCGGAGGACACCTTTCCCGGTTCCTTCATCGCCTCGGCGAGCTGACCGAAGGTTTCATAAGGGCTGTCCTTGTGGACGGCGATGATCGCATAGTCGTTCCACTGCGCGTTCAGAAAGGAGAAGTCCTCCCATTTGACCGGTGCGCCACCGACGAGGATCGCATTTGCAAGATAAGGCGTCGCCTGCATCAGAAGCAGCGTGTTGCCGTCTGCGGGCTGCTGGCTGACATAGGTCGCGCCGAGGCCGCCAGCGCCGCCCGGACGATTCTCGACCACGACCGGGACGCCAAGCTCTGCGCCCAAGGGTTCTGCCAATGTACGGGCCATGCGGTCGGCGGATCCACCCGCCTTGAAAGGCACCACGATGTTGATCGGATCCGTGGGCCATCCGTCAGCCGCCCGGGCTGCGCCGGTTTCCAATGTGACGCTGCTTGCGCCGATTGCGGCAATTGCGATGGCGATGAAACGACGGCGCGGCGCGCCCGAAAAATTCAGCATGGTGTCCTCCCGAAACTCCTCACGGGCAAGGATCGCCCGGCAGATCCGAAAGTACCAAGTCATAATGTCATGTCAATAGAACATTTAACTTGGAACAGAGAGGAACACTGGTTAAACCTTGGAAGAGACGCAGTTGGAACAATCAGGGAGCCACGTGAATGGCGCAGCATGCCGGGTCTGCAAACGCCACTCCGCAGGGCGATGAAAGCCTTTGGCCAAAACATCATCGCGTATACCTGATTCTCCGGCAGGAAATCGACGATGGCGTCTATTCGGCCGCCGAACCCATGCCGGGCGATGTCGGGCTGTCGGAGCGGTTCGACGTCTCGCGCATCACCATCCGCAAGGCGATGGACCGGCTGACCGCCGAGGGACTGGTCGAGCGGCAGCGTGGGCGCGGGACGTTTGCAAGGCATCCCGGCAACCGCCCCTCGCCGGTGACCGCCAGTCTGTCCGGCAATATCGAGAACCTTGTCGCGCTTGGTCTCGAGACGGATGTCGAGCTGATAGAACTGACCTATGCAGTGGCGCCGCGACACATCTGTGCCGCCATGGGGCAGCCGGACGGGACGATCATGCAGCGCGCGGTCCGCGTGCGCAGCCTCGACGGCATACCCTTCAGCCATCTCACGACCTGGCTGCCCGAGGAGATCGGTCGCAGCTTCACCGCCGACGAAATGCGGGCCATGCCCCTGCTGCGCCTGATCGAACGGGCCGGGCACCGCATAGCCCGTGCGCGCCAGTCGATCAGCGCGAAGCTTGCCGCGCCGGAGGTCGCCCGGTTGCTGAATATCGAGCCGGGCGAGGCGCTGCTCGCGGTGCGCCGACTGGTCTTTGATGAGACCGGAAAGGTCGTCGAACATATCAGCGGCCTGTACCGCCCGGACACCTATGAACACCAGATGGAATACGACCGCAGCGAGACGACGTCGGCCGAGATCTGGACGACCAGACCAACGAAGAACGGAGCCGTTTCATGACCGACTTGAAGACATTGCTGGCCGAGCCCGAACGCGGCATCGTGGCGCCGGGAGTCTATGACCCCTTCACCGCGCTGTTGGCCGAGCAGGCCGGTTTTGAGTGCCTTTATCTGTCGGGCGCGTCGATCGCCTATACCCGGCTGGCCCGTCCGGATATCGGTCTCGTATCGGTATCCGAAGTGATCTCGACCATAGAACTAATCACCGACCGCGTGGAATTGCCGCTGATCGTCGATGGCGATACGGGCTTTGGCAATGCGATGAACGTGCAGCGGACCGTCCGGGGGTTCGAACGCGCCGGGGCGCAGGCCATCCAGCTCGAAGATCAGAGCTTCCCCAAGCGATGCGGTCACCTGGCCGGAAAGAAGCTGATCCCTGCCGCCGAAATGGCCGGCAAGATCCGCGCGGCCTGCGATGCGCGTAAATCGGAGAACTTCCAGATCATCGCGCGGACGGATGCCATTGCGGTCGAAGGCTTCGACGCGGCTCTGGAGCGCGCGGAGATGTATGCCGAGGCCGGAGGCGATGTGCTGTTTATCGAAGCGCCGCGGACGCTCGATCAGATGAGCCAGATCAGGGAGCGTTTTGCGGGACGTCTGCCGCTGCTCGCCAATATGGTCGAAGGCGGCATGACGCCTCTCAATTCGGCGCAGGAGCTTCACGGGCTCGGATTCAAGGTGGTCATCTTTCCGGGCGGCATCGCCCGGGCGATGATCCGTCAGGGGCAGGCTTATTACGCCAGTCTGAAGACGAACGGCTCGAATGGCCCCTTCCGCGACAGGATGGCCGATTTTGACGAGCTGAATGAGGTGATCGGACTTCCGTCCATGCTGCAGCATTCTAAGCGATACGACTGAGGGGCATTGTCAGGTTTTTGATGGTACGACGCTCACGTAGCGTTGTCGAATGCAGAGCCTCGAAGATGCTTCCCGGATCAAAGGTTTCTGATTTCCTCGGAGCGTGATTGCGTACGCCGTTTGGGCCCACCACCGACCCGCCCTGAACTTGCGGGCTGTGGAAGACCTTCTGGCGGAACGCGGGATCGCGGTCGCGCATGACGGCGGCTGCCGCAATCGGTGAATGGCGGCAAGGATGGCCCTGACCATTGTGCCGGTCACCGCGACCTCGGCGAGTTGGAAGGTTATGGAGCGGGCGTGACGCACCACACGAGCGCCGATCTTGATCAGCTTGAGCTGCAAGCTGGTCAATGACCAGTCGGTCATGGCCTCAGGTACCCCCGTTCAGCGCCTCGGGTGGCGCGCTGCTCTTCCACCTGCTGAGCAAACTCTATGTACGTACCAGCGTCATCATCACCACCAACCTCAGCTTCAGCGAATGGGACACGGTCTTCGGTGATGCAAAGATGACTACCGCGCTGCTCGATCGGCTCACTCACCGCGGCCACATCCTGGAGACCGGAAACGACAGCTTCCGCTTCATGGCCAGCTCGGCCGCGGTCGAGCGGAAACAGAAGGAGGACAATCATGCCTTGACCAAAGCCTGACCCTCGAAACATAACCTGAAGGCGACTCACTTCTCGATGGAAAACCCGGGTCACTTACGTGTGGAAATCAACATAAACCGACCATGACACTAAACTGGACTGACAATTCTGGTCACACATGATGGAAGCTGACATTTGTAATGAATGAATACCATGAGCATTGACCCTGTTATTCTGATGATCGCCGCCGCGACATTCTTTATCGGCGGTCTTGCGAAGGGTGCGTTGGGATTTGGCCTGCCGTTGATCGCGATCCCGATATTAACGGCCTTCGGGTCGCTTCCATTGGCATTGTCGGTGGCGGTACCGCCATCATTGGCGACTAACCTGTGGCAAATCTGGAAGTTCCGCGCACATCGCAAAATTGCGTTTCTGCCTTCGTTTTTGGTCTGCGGTATGATAGGAATATTTCTTGGTGCTTTTGTTCTTAAGAGCATCGAAAACGCGTACCTCGAGATTGGGTTAGGATGCTTGGTCTTGTCGTACTTGTGGAGAAGTCGAAATAAGCGCGACGTGCTATCGTCAGAACGTAGCAATACGATCGCCCCCTTAATCGGCGGGGTTGCCGGAATGGTGCATGGCTCAATTGGCGTGTCTGGAATTGTTGGTCTGCCGTTCTTCCAAGCCACAGGCCTTGAGCGCCCCGCATTCATCTTTTGCAACAGCATGATGTTCATCACGTTCGCGGCTTTGCATTTGCCTGCCCTCGCGATGGTCGGTCTATTCGATCTACCCGCCATCTTGACCGGCGTTTTGGTGACGCTACCCGTTTTTGTCGGACTTTGGATTGGGGGCCGCATTGGCGAAAAGCTGAATGCCGAGATGTTCCTCAAGCTTGTTCAAGGACTTCTGGCTATCGCTGCGGTCCTGCCTATTTGGAATGGCATGTCAAAGCTGCTCTTTGCAACCTGACAGGGCCTTGTTGTACAAAGCACGTGAAGGATTCATCTCTTGAATCCAGCGTGGTAGCTGGCGTGCATGAGCAAGCCCACCCCCACGACCTACAAGACGACGAACTGGCCAGCCTATAACGAGGCGCTCAAACGCCGGGGCTCGCTGACGATCTGGTTCGACCCCGAGATGAAGTGGGGCGCTGCGCCTACTGGCAAGCGCGGCCGTCGGCAGACCTACAGCGATGCCGCCGTCCAGACCTGTCTCACCATGAAGGTGTTGTTCGGCATGGCGTTGCGGCAGACCACGGGTTTCGTGGAGAGCCTGTTGAAGATGGTATGGTTGCCGCCCTTCCCCGACAGGCATCAAAGTGCCAGCATGGTGGTGTTAGGCCACAGAATGGAGAAGGACGACGAAATGCACGATACAATGATCGGGGTGGACTTGGCAAAGCGCGTTTTCCAGCTGCATGTTGCATCGATGACTGGTGAGGTGAAGCATCGCAAGAAGCTGACGCGGGATCAGTTTCGGCGCTACATGACTGAGCAGCCCAGCTGCGTTGTTATCGGGCATGTTGTTCGTGGCGCTCCGATTTCGACGCTCGGTTTTCCATCTGTCGTGGTAAACTTGGGTATCGGGACAGGGGCGCTGGAGTGCGAAGAAGCGGGCAGGCCGTTTTGACTATGAGCTGCGAGCTCGCGTTGTTATCTGGCCGCCCCTGCGACCTGCC
>JBBSOT010000343.1:0-5711 GCA_038259455.1 Hyphomicrobiales bacterium
GCTCATGCCGCCCATCGCATCATCGGAGGAAGCAACTGGCGCAGAATGCCCCATGGCCGAGTGGTCCATGGCCGCCGCACCGGCACTGGCAGCGCCGACCGGCGCAGCACTACCGGCAGGTGCGCTATGGTCCATGCCGCTGTGGTCCATTCCCCCTGAGCCGTGGTTCATGCCCATATCGCCCATCGTCAGCAGCGGCGGATCGCGCAAGGGCGGCACGGCCGCGCGAGCGCCCGATCGGCTCGCCAGCGTCGCGAGCGCCATGCCCGACCGGTCCATCGATTCGCCGACTATCGAATAGGCCTCGGCGTCGCCCGCCGTGACGATCACGTCATAGGTCTCGGCGGTGCCGATCTGAAACTCATCGACCTCGACGGGCTTCACATTCTGCCCGTCGGCGGCGATGACAGTCATCGGCAGGCCAAGAATGCGAACGTTGAAGAAGCTTTGCGCTGACCCGTTGATGATCCGCAACCGGATGCGTTCGCCCGCGCAGAAGAGAAATTCCATGCCCTCGCCCGGTCCGCGGCCATTGGCGAGGAAGGTGTAGGTCGGCGACCCGATGTCCATGATGTCGGTGGGCATCATCCGCATTTGCGCCCACATCCGCCGTTCCTCACCCGTCATCGGATAATCGTCGGTCCAGGTATTTTGCTGGCGGTTGAAATAACCCTCGCCAGTGCGCAGACGGTTCATGATGAAATGCGGATCGTGTGTGGTGAAGTCGCTCAGAAGCAGGATATAGTCGCGGTCATATGCGACCGGCTCCGCGCCCGCTGGATCGATGATCATTGGGCCATAGTGGCCCGACTGCTCCTGAAGACCCGAATGGCTGTGATACCAATAGGTGCCCGCCTGCCGGACTGGAAATTCATAAGAGAATGTCTCGTGCGGCTTGATACCCGGAAAGCTGATCCCCGGCACACCATCCATCTGGAACGGCAAGAGCAGGCCATGCCAGTGGATCGAGGTATCCGCATCGAGGTGGTTGGTGACGTTCAGGCGGACATTCTGACCCTCACGCAGCCGAATCAAGGGGCCCGGCACGCTGCCGTTCACGGCAATGCCTGGACCGCGCCTGCCCTCGACAATGCGGTGGCCGCTGCCAACAGTCAGGTCGATGACGTCGCCGCTAAGTTCGCCAAATCCTGCCGGGATCAACGGACCTCCGCGTCCATGTCCGCCGTGGACACTATGGCCCTGCGCCCACGCAGGGATCGCGAGCATGGATGCACCGACACCCAAACCGCCCAAAAGAGTCCTTCGCGTAACTTCATTCGTCATTGTCTTGCTCATCCTTTGGTGATCTGATACTATACCCCCCTATGGTATTGCAAGGGATAAGAGAGAATCGATGATGAAAGACAAAACTGCCATTCTCAACCGACTGAAGCGCATCGAAGGCCAGGTTCGCGGCGTGGGTCAAATGGTTGCCGACGAGCGCTATTGCATCGACATCCTGCACCAAGTGCAGGCGGTGAAAGCTGCGCTGTCAAAAGCGGAGAGCGAGATTCTGAAGGATCACGCGGCGTGCTGCGTGTCCGAAGCGATCGCATCGGGCGATACCACAGAGCAGCGCGTGAAGTTCAACGAACTGATCGACCTGTTCGAAAAGGTCAAACGATGACCCCAGCCCAAACCGAAGCCAAGATCGCAACCCTTTGCCGCATGGTGATGTCCCTGCGGATGTCGCTAGCGCCCATGGGAGAGACGCAATGACCTACACCCGTTTTCTCGCGATGATCGCAACCTCGACTGTTGTGATGTTCGGCCTGATGTATCTGAACACCTACGCACTCGACCATACCTTCTACAGCCAGACCCGCACCTGGATGGCCGTCTATATGGGCGCTGTCATGGCGATCATCATGCTCGCCTTCATGTGGAAGATGTATGACGGAACATCCAAGAAGCTGACGATTGTCGGGGCATCACTGCTTGTTTTTGCAGGCTCGCTCTATCTCGTCCGCAGTCAGGAGACGGTCGATGATGTGAGCTATATGCGGGCTATGATCCCGCACCACTCGATCGCAATCATGACCAGCGAGCGAGCGCAGATCCGCGATCCACGCGTTCGTGCTTTGGCGGATGACATCATCGAGGCACAAGTCAGGGAAATTGCCGAAATGAAGCGACTGATCGCCGATCTTGAGGCTCAGCCAGTTCCCTCGGATGCCCCCATCTTGCCAGCAGTGCCAGTGCAAAGCACGGAAACGGGGAATTGATGGCAAAAGGCAGCAAAAGCGAGACCGAGGCTGTTCCACACAGGGATTCGCCCGAGCAAATGTCCGAAATCCGTCAGCGTTCGATCGCAAGATGGGACAATGAAGGGGGCGCGGTTGCCTCTATCGCGCAAAATGCTGCCAGTGCCGTCCCTGAAATGACCAACACTGAACTGGTCGATCTGCGTATCCGGGTCATCGCGCTCGAAAATCTCATGATCGCTTTGCTGGCAGAGGGGTCGGAGCAGCAGCGCCAAATGGCGCGCGACATGGCCGCTCTCATTACACCTCGGCCAGGTTATACTCAGCATCCGCGGACCATTCATGCAGCCGATCACATAACTGATCTGGTTGAACGCGCGGACCGGTTTCGCACGGACTGAGATCACAGAGCCTGTGCTCATCCCCGCAGGAGCAGCCCTGTGGTCGCACTCAGACACCAGCTGCACCAAGGGAGATAGACATGCAAAATCCAACAATTGGCCGCCAAATTATCCGCTGGGGATGGACGCTTAGCGTTTTCATTCTGCTGAGCTTTCTTGTCTGTATTACGTTCGGCCTGCTGATGCCCGGACGCTTCCACATGCATGAGGCATGGGCTTCGCTACTGCCAGGGTTTGAGTGGCTGACATGGCCGGGCTTCATCGCAGGCGCGGTCGGTAGCTTTCTCTACGGCTGGTATATCGCGGTATTGATTGTTCCGCTCTATCGCTTCTTCGGTCGTGGAGATCCGTCATGAGTGGCTATATCTGCCCCATGCATCCTGAAGTCCGGCAGGACGAGCCGGGTGATTGCCCGAAATGCGGAATGCATCTGGTACCGGACGACGGCCAGCAAGGCGGTGCGCATACGGAATGCCACGCTTCGCATGACCAGAAGGAACACCAACCGAGCGATGGCCGCTACGATCAGGTGCCAGAGGGCTTCATCGGCACGGTCTATACCTGCCCGATGCATCCACAGGTGCGCCAAACCAAAATGGGATCATGCCCGATCTGCGGTATGGGGCTGGAGCTGGAATCCGCGAGTATGGTGGAGGACGGCCCCAATCCGGAGCTGGTCGATTTTACCAGGCGTTTCTGGGTCGGCGCTATCCTCACAATACCCTTGCTGGTTCTGACCATGGGGCCGATGCTGGGCCTTGGCGGTCTGCGCGAAATATTCGGCGAGCGAACAACGCTGTGGATAGAGTTCGCGCTCGGAACGCCGGTAGTCCTGTGGTGCGGTTGGCCGTTCCTTGTCCGCGGCTGGAATTCCTTCCGGACGATGAACCTCAATATGTTCTCGCTCATCGGGATGGGGGTTATGGCGGCGTGGCTATTCAGCATTGTCGCCGTGCTGGTTCCGGGCATCTTCCCTGACGGTTTTCGCGATGCAGAAGGTAATGTCGCGGTCTATTTCGAAGCTGCGGCAGTGATCGTCACTCTGGTCCTGCTGGGACAGGTTATGGAGCTGCGCGCCCGCGAAGGCACCGGCAAGGCCATCCGAGCGCTGCTCGACCTTGCAGCGAAGACCGCACACGTCATCCGGCCCGATGGCACTGAAGAAGAAATCGAGCTGGAGGACGTCCAGGTGGGCGACCACCTGCGCGTCCGGCCCGGTGACAAGGTTCCGGTCGATGGCACTGTACTGGAAGGTCGGTCGTCCGTCGACGAAAGCATGGTTTCAGGCGAACCTGTGCCGATTGAAAAAGTCGCTGGCGATCACATTACCGGTGCGACCATCAACGGCACCGGCAGTCTGGTGATGGAGGCCACCCGTGTCGGTTCGGACACGATGCTGGCGCAAATCGTTCAGATGGTCGCGAACGCTCAACGCTCGCGCGCGCCGATCCAGAAATATGCCGACAAGGTTGCAGGCTGGTTCGTTCCGGCGGTGATCGGCATCGCGGTGCTGGCCTTTATCGCCTGGGCAATCTGGGGCCCTGCTCCTGCTCTCGCCTATGCGCTGATCGCGGCTGTCTCGGTTCTGATCATTGCCTGCCCCTGTGCATTGGGACTCGCGACGCCGATGTCGATCATGACCGCCACCGGGCGCGGTGCACAGGCGGGCGTGCTGATCAAGAACGCAGAGGCACTCGAACGCTTCGAGACGATCGATACACTGATTGTCGACAAGACCGGCACGCTGACCGAGGGCAAGCCCCGGCTGGTCGCGGTGATGCCAGAGGACGGCCACGACGAGGCAGAAGTGCTGCATCTTGCAGCCTCGCTCGAACGCGGGTCGGAACACCCGCTGGCCGAAGCGATTGTGCGCGGCGCGGCGGAGCGCAGCATTGCAATGGAAACCGCCAGCGACTTCGAAGCCATTACCGGCAAAGGGGTCAAGGGCACGGTCGGCGGCCGGTTAGTCGCCCTTGGTAACCTCGCCTTGATCAACGACATGGGTCTCGAAGCAGCAGGGCTGACACAGAAGGCCAACGCTAGGCGTGATGAGGGTGAGACGGTGATGTTCGTAGTGGTAGACGGCGCCATCGCCGGTCTTGTCGCGGTGGCCGATCCGGTAAAGGAAACCACCGCGGCGGCGCTGAAAGAATTGCACGCGCTGGGCCTGCGCATCATCATGGCAACCGGCGATAACGAACGAACTGCAAAATCGGTCGCGGCCCGGCTTGGCATCGACGAAATCCGCGCCGACGTTCTGCCCGAGGACAAGGCGCGCATCATCCGCGAGCTCCAGGCCGAAGGAGCGAAAGTTGCGATGGCCGGGGACGGGGTCAATGATGCACCAGCACTCGCTCAAGCCGATGTCGGTATCGCGATGGGCACTGGCGCCGATGTCGCAATCGAGAGCGCGGGAATTACGCTGGTGAGGGGCAACCTTGATGGTATCGTGCGGGCTCGCCGCCTTGCGAAGGCGGCAATGGGAAATATCCGCCAGAACCTGTTTTTCGCGCTATTCTACAACGCTGCCGGGGTGCCTGTCGCGGCAGGATTGCTTTATCCTTTCTTCGGCATCCTTATCAGCCCGATGTTCGCTGCATTTGCCATGAGCGCTTCGTCCATCTCGGTGGTGCTTAATTCGCTGCGACTTCGGACTGCCAAGCTGTGATCGCGCCGATACGCGGCAATCAAGGTGCGGATGAGCGGCAGTTAACCACCCAATTTCCGCCATGCAACACCGATTTTCGCAGTCCTGAAAGCGGCCAGTCGTGCGCGGTCAACGAAACCTGAACGTACGGCCGGTTTCAGGTCAGAAGAACGAGCGTGGGAAGGGCGGCTTTGTCGGCGAATGCGGACTCGATTATCGGTTCGGACGGACGTCGGTTTTCCCCAGGTTGTGACTGGAGCCAGGCAGTTGGCAGATTTTGAGTAGCTGGCGGCGGTGCCCATCTTTGTTCTGTTTGCTGTCAGGAAAAAGGATCATTTTAATCCGTAAACACGAAAGTGGTGCACCCGACATGAAAGCGATGGGCACTCAAATCATTGGGAAATTTCGGTTGTGGTGTGACTTGGACCGCTTCCTAGACCCTACATTTCCCAATTCGAA
>JBBSOT010000344.1:0-5704 GCA_038259455.1 Hyphomicrobiales bacterium
CGAACTGATCGTGCCGATCGCCATGGAAGAGAAGCTGCGCTTCGCTATCCGTGAAGGCGGCCGCACCGTCGGCGCCGGCATCGTCGCAAGCATCACTGAGTAACTGGACTTCGGGTTCCGCCGGGATTTCCGGCGGAACCTCGATTTCGCGGGCGGCAAAAGCACTTTTGGGCTTGATGCCGTCGAGAAGACGAACTAGAGCGACAGCGTCGGTTCGCTGACGCATACGGGCATAGCTCAGTTGGTAGAGCGGCGGTCTCCAAAACCGCAGGTCGTAGGTTCGAGCCCTGCTGCCCGTGCCAGCCTATCCGGCTTCGCCAACATTCTGAGCTGCACAGATCGCAGCGACTGCATACCGCGTTTCGCTTTCAAGCGTCATCGAGCGGGCGAAGGCCTGGCCATTGGCGGCGATCTCGCGGGCCTGCGCATCGTTCGAACGCGCCCATTCGATCTTTTCAACCAAGTCGCTCATGTCCGAGCGGACCGGCACGAAATGCTCCCACGGGCGAATCCGGTCGTAATACCACTGGCGAAAACCGCCCTGGCTTTCGACCTTGATGACGCAGCAGCCCAGATGCCAGCGCGCCATGAGATTGGTCCAGGTGTTGGTGGTTCCGTCGATGTCGATGGCGATCTTGTCGTTGATCCAGTCGGTTTCAGGAATTCTCTCGCCGATCATGCCGTCCCGCTCAAGCCGGCGGCGAAGGTCGGCGCCGCGGACATTGGCGAATGCGGCGTCCGTGTCCTGGGTATCCCGCAGAATCATCAGCATGCGAATGCGCGGCAGGATGCTCTGATCCCACATGGCATCGGGCGAACCGTAATCCCTGCTGCCCAGTCCGTTTGTGGAGCCGCGCCAGCGCACCCGGGCAGCTCGATCCTGCCATCCGACGTTGGTGTCTGTCGCCAAGGTCCGCATGCCAGAGAACGCGCGACTGGAGAAGAAGCTGCTATCCGGGAGCGCCACAACCTCCGGCCTGTTTGCCGAATAGGCGAAGGGAGCGCAGGATGTGGCATCCCCATCCGACAGGTTGAGCAGAATCGACGAAACGGCCGGCGGGCACTGTGTAAGCCAGAAGAGAGCGGCAGGGGTCCGGTTGTAGCGCACAAGAAAGCTGAATTTGTCGCCCATGAAGGTGATCCTGTAGCGCCCGGCGCGCCGCTCGATGCGACAGTCGTAGCGAAAGGGCGATGGCGTCCTCGAGAAGGCTATCTGCGGCCTGGGCAGTCCCGAGCTCCGCTCAAGCCGTGCAAACCCGCGGTGCAATGCCAACCTGTCTCGGGTTTCGCGCACAAGTCGCTTGAGGATCAACACGGGCCGGGCCTTTTGTGTCGAAGGAGCGTGCCAAGCACAGGACAATCTTAGCGGATCAAGGCACGGTGGATTGCCAGACGTATGCCTTTTATGCAATCGGGACTTGTTAATTTTTGCGACCGCCTTTATATCGGCGTCAGAAACCTATGGCGCGTGGAGAGGGAAACGTCTTTGCGCGCCCAATTTGCTTGGCCAAAACGTCGCTCTGATTCGCGAATCTGACGTGTTTGATTGAGCGTTTCCGGGCATCGGAAATTGACAAGATTCTTCGGCGGAACCGAAGGGCACAGGAAAAGCGGCATATGGCATCAAAGACCTCTAACCCCTTTACCTTTCTTCAGCAGGTGAGGGTGGAAGCGTCGAAGGTTACGTGGCCTTCGCGACGCGAGACCATGATTTCCACCATTATGGTTCTGGTTTTCGCCCTGATCGCGATGCTGTTTTTCTTTACCGCAGATCAGATCATGGCCTACGGCGTCGAGATCATTCTCGGCATCGGGCGCTGACGCCGGACGATATTGGAGATTTTGGCATGACAGCGCGGTGGTACATCGTTCACGCCTATTCGAACTTCGAAAAGAAGGTCGCAGAGGACATCGAGAACAAGGCCAAGCAAAAGGGTCTTAGCGAACTGATCGAGCAGATTATCGTGCCGACCGAGAAGGTCGTCGAGGTGCGTCGCGGCCGCAAGGTCGATGCGGAGCGCAAGTTCTTTCCCGGCTACGTGATGGTGCGTGCCACGCTGACGGATGCGGTGTTCTCGCTGATCAAGAACACACCGAAAGTCACTGGCTTCCTGGGCGATTCCAAGCCGGTGGCGATCACCGACAAGGAAGCCGAGCGCATCCTGCATCAGGTGCAGGAGGGCGTCGAGCGTCCCAAGCCGTCGGTCACTTTCGAGATTGGCGAAGCAATCCGCGTGTCGGACGGCCCGTTCGCATCGTTCAACGGTTTCGTTCAGGAAGTCGACGAGGATCGCGCACGGCTCAAGGTGGAAGTGTCGATCTTCGGGCGCGCCGTGCCTGTCGATCTCGAATTCGGTCAGGTCGAAAAGGGCTGACCGCAAGTCCGCAGCCGGGATTCCGGTGGCGGATTGGGTGCGCATGAGAATGCGGACCTGAACAGGTGGGAGGCGAGGGCGGCTTAGCCGGCTGTCGGACCCGGACCACCAGACTGCAACCGCCGGCATTGTCCGGCACGAAGTAAAGGCAGACGAGAATGGCTAAAAAGATTGCAGGCCAGCTCAAGCTACAGGTTCCCGCGGGATCGGCAACGCCGTCGCCCCCGATCGGACCTGCGCTTGGTCAGCGTGGCATCAACATCATGGAATTCTGCAAGGCGTTCAACGCGCAGACGCAGGAAGCCGAGAAGGGTTCGCCCATCCCGGTCGTGATCACCTATTACGTCGACAAGTCGTTCACCTTCGCGATGAAGACACCGCCGGTGAGCTACTTCCTCAAGAAGGCCGCGAAGCTGAAGTCGGGCTCCAAGGAGCCGGGCAAGATCAAGGCCGGCACGATCGCGCGCGACAAGGTGCGTGAAATTGCCGAGGCCAAGATGAAGGATCTGAACGCAACGGACATCGAAGGGGCCATGCGCATGGTCGAGGGCTCCGCCCGTTCGATGGGCCTGGAAGTGGTGGGCTGAGACGATGGCAAAGATTTCAAAGCGTTTGTCCAAGACCCGCGACGGCGTCGATCCGGAAAAGGCCTACGGCCTCGGCGAAGCCCTGAAGCTTCTCAAGGACCGCTCGGCCGTCAAGTTTGACGAGACGATCGAAGTTGCGATGAACCTCGGCGTTGACCCGCGTCATGCCGACCAGATGGTTCGTGGCGTCGTCAACCTGCCGAACGGCACCGGCCGTACGGTTCGCGTTGCCGTCTTCGCGCGTGGCGACAAGGCTGACGAAGCCAAGGCCGCCGGTGCCGACATCGTCGGTGCCGAGGACCTGGTCGATATCGTGCAGAAGGGTCAGATCGATTTCGACCGCTGCATTGCAACGCCCGACATGATGCCGCTGGTCGGTCGCCTGGGCAAGGTGCTCGGACCGCGCGGCATGATGCCGAACCCGAAGGTTGGAACCGTGACGGTCGACGTTGCCGCCGCGGTCAAGGCTTCCAAGGGCGGTGCTGTCGAGTTCCGCGTCGAGAAGGCCGGCATCGTGCATGCCGGCGTCGGCAAGGTCTCTTTCGACATCAAGGCGCTGGAAGAGAACGTGATGGCTTTCGCAGACGCCGTGAACAAGGCCAAGCCGGCCGGTTCGAAGGGCGTCTATGTGAAGAAGGTGTCCGTCACCTCGACCATGGGCCCCGGCCTGAAGATCGACGTCGCCACGCTCGGCGCGTCCTGATGTATTGACGGGATCAGCCGCGACAGGCTGGTTCCCCAGAAATTCCGGGCCTCGCAAGAGGTCCGGGGTCCGGAAGCAGAAATGGTTCCGGATATCCTGTCCGAGATTGCTGGCGGCCGCTGGGCCTTAATAAGTGCCTGCATGAGACGGGTGAAGACCGGACAAAGGGGCGACTGCTCCAATGAAAGGTTCGAACCGTGTTTGCCTTTTGTCTGCGCACCAGTTCGCTGGTGTGGCGAAAGGGGGCAGGATCCTCGAGCGCTGTTCGGGAGATCCGGATTATCGGATAGCCCGCGCGGCAAAGGCAACCCGACCACTGTTCCTTAGACGGGGCAGCGGTCAACTGGAGATAGGCAGTGGACAGAGCGGAAAAACGCGAACTCGTCACGGGCCTGAACACGGCGTTCTCGGGCGCAGGTTCAGTAGTCGTGGCCCACTACGCCGGTATCACCGTGGCGCAAATGAACGACCTTCGGTCGAGAATGCGCACCGCGGGCGGCACCGTCAAAGTCGCGAAGAACCGTCTCGCCAAAATCGCTCTTCAGGGCACGGAATCCGAAAGCATCATCGATCTGTTCAAGGGACAGACGCTGATTGCCTATTCGGATGATCCGATTACGGCACCGAAGGTCGCGTCCGACTTTGCCAAGGGAAATGACAAGCTCATTATCCTCGGCGGGTCCATGGGCACGACCACGCTCGACGCCGACGGAGTGAAGGCTTTGGCCCAGCTCCCGTCGCTCGACGAGTTGCGCGCCAAGCTGGTTGGCATGATCGCCACGCCGGCAACCCGGATCGCCCAGATCGTCAATGCGCCCGCAGGTTCGCTTGCGCGCGTCATCGGCGCTTACGCCCGGAAGGACGAGGCGGCATGAGGCCGTTCCTCGCTATCACAAACACACGTTCGAACCTTATGAAGGAATATTGCAATGGCTGATCTCTCAAAGATCGTAGACGAACTTTCGAGCCTGACCGTCCTCGAGGCGGCCGAGCTCTCGAAGCTTCTTGAAGAAAAGTGGGGCGTTTCGGCGGCTGCTCCGGTTGCCGCTGCTGCTGCTGGCGGTGGCGCTGCCGCTGCTGCTCCGGCCGAGGAAAAGACGGAATTCGACGTCGTCCTGACCGAAGCTGGCGCGCAGAAGATCAACGTCATCAAGGAAGTTCGCGCAATCACCGGACTTGGCCTCAAGGAAGCCAAGGACCTGGTTGAAGCGGCTCCCAAGCCGGTCAAGGAAGGTGTTTCCAAGGCCGACGCCGACAAGTTCAAGGCCCAGCTGGAAGCAGCCGGCGCCAAGGTCGAACTTAAGTAAGCGTTGCTGGTGTCAGGCGGGCGGCTTCGGCTGCCCGCCAACCCCTGCCAGGGTGGCGCGTAACGGGGCGAGTATTGTTGAACCTCTTTCCTAAGGGCCGAAAACGGCTTTCAGGAAACGGGTTTTTGACCGTTTTGACGGGCCGCAGGCGGCGGTCCGGGGAATTTGCAAGGCGCGCCAGCGAGGCAGCGCCCCAAGAGAGCTAGCCAAGGAGCGACGATGGCCCAGACCCAGACATTCAATGGCCGCAGACGCGTACGGAAATACTTCGGACACATCCCCGAAGTCGCCGAAATGCCGAACCTGATCGAGGTTCAGAAAGCTTCCTACGACCAGTTCCTGATGGTCGAGGAGCCGGAAGGCGGACGTCCCGACGAGGGGCTCCAGGCCGTTTTCCGGTCGGTCTTTCCGATTTCGGACTTTTCCGGCTCGTCGATGCTCGAATTCGTCAAGTACGAGTTCGAAGCGCCGAAGTTCGACGTTGACGAATGCCGTCAGCGCGACCTGACCTATGCTGCGCCGCTGAAGGTGACGCTGCGCCTGATCGTGTTCGATATCGACGAGGACACGCAGGCCAAGTCGGTCAAGGACATCAAGGAGCAGGACGTCTACATGGGCGACATGCCGCTCATGACCCTCAACGGCACCTTCATCATCAACGGCACCGAGCGCGTCATCGTCTCGCAGATGCACCGCTCGCCGGGCGTCTTCTTCGACCATGACAAGGGCAAG
>JBBSOT010000345.1:0-5697 GCA_038259455.1 Hyphomicrobiales bacterium
AACGATCGCCGCCATGACCGCGTCCGCGATATCGCCGCGTCGGACCTCGCGCGCCACTATGACGAGCTTGCCGACACCGCGCGCGAATTCCCCGACGAGCGGCTGAAGCTCTTGTTCGTCTGCGCCCACCCGGCCATCGACCCCGCCGCGCGCACGCCCCTGATGCTGCAGACCGTGCTGGGGCTGGATGCGGCGCGCATCGCCGCATCGTTCCTGACACCGCCTGCCACGATGGGCCAGCGGCTTGTACGCGCCAAAACCCGTATACGCGAGACCGGGTTGCGGTTCGAGGTGCCCGAACCCGAATGCCTGCGCGCACGCCTTCCCGATGTGCTGGACGCGATCTATGCCGCCTTTGGCACGGGGTGGGATGCGGGCGCCGATCAACCCGACGCGATGCGCGGCCTGCCGGACGAGGCAATATATCTTGGCCGCCTGCTGCTGGACCTCTTGCCCGATGCGCCGGATGCGATGGGCTTGTTGTCGTTGATGCTGTTCACCCATGCCCGGCGCGGCGCACGGCGGGAGCCAGACGGCGGCTTCGTGCCGCTGGATGCGCAGGACGCGCGCCGGTGGGACCGCAGCATGGTGATCGAGGCCGAGACTCTCCTGACCTCCGCCTCCCGCTTGGGTCAGTTCGGGCGCTATTTGTGCGAGGCGGCGATCCAATCTGTTCATGCGCAGCGGGCCGTGACGGGGCGGCTGAACCTCGACGCGCTGGAAACGCTTTATCGGCTGCTGGCCACGCATCACCCGACCATCGGGGGCGGCGTGGCGCTGGCCTCGGTGCTGCGCCAGCAGGGCCGCGTGGCGGAGGCTCTGGCGATGCTCGACGGCGTCGCAGTCGGCACGGTGGCTACGTATCAGCCATTTTGGGTGCTGCGCGCCCATTGCCAGCGTGATTTGGCCCAACCGTTCGAAGCAAGCGCCGCGACAGCTCAGCGCCTGACCGGGGATGCAATCTTGCGCGCCCATCTCGCTGGAGAGTTCGGGCTGTCCGAAGCAGACTGACGGATCACAGGGCAGATGAGAATTGTGGCTGTTTGTCGGAATCGCCTCCGCTCGAAACCCATTATTCAGTTTAGAGCCCAGGAAGGACGCTAGAAGCGGCCGACTTTCGAAAGTCCGCCAGTGATATGTGAAGGAGCGATATAGCGTCGGCTTCACGACGACAGTCGATCGCAAATCCCAGCCGAGACTGGACCGTCCGGGTAGTTTCCGTCAAAGGCTAAAGCCAGACGCCCTTCGAACGGCGAGTTTCGGGGCGCAGGCAAGCTAGGCTGAATGGCCGAGATGAGGTCGGCTGCGGAATGGCAGCAATAGACAGGGCTGCAACCAAAAGCTGACGGACCACTCTCGGCCCAGATTCTGCCATTCAGCCGGGATCTTATCTCGGACATATCGTCTCGCGTCGAGCGAGATGGCGTCGTAAGCGGCCGCCAGTTGATGACGTGGGTCGGTGGAACGAACAGAACGGGATGTGGAAAAATAATCAGCAAAATTTCGGCATGTATTCTCGATAAACCCACCAGTTCCGGGACTTGCGGCAGAATTGCCCCCCCTTGGATCGTCCAGAATCTGACATGCGGGAAAAAAAACCTCCGCGTGCCGGGGACGCGGGTAAGGCGGCCGAGAGGTTCCTGACTTTCGATCCGCCCCCCTTCAGAGCCGGGCGCCAGCTCCGCTTCGCTGCAGTCGCCAAGCCAAGTGACATTTCCTCGGACAGGAGTTCGTTGGCTTGCATGTCAAGGCGGCCCGCGCAACGAGCCCCAGCGGGCCTCTGTGTGGGTGCTTTTGATGATCGCGGCGGCGCCACCGAAGCTCGGCCACGCCCCTGCACTCGTTCAGTCGCGACGGGTTCATGTCGTGTCCCGCGGCATCGCCTGCATCCACGCCGCAAAGCGTTTCTCGGCGGTAGGTAGGGATTGTATCTCGTGGCTCAGCTTGCGCGCCTCGGCTGCTTCTGCAGCGTCAGAACGGCTTACGGATTTACCGCCAGAGAACCCCCGCACGATATTTCGCTGAGTTGGCTGCTTGGCACCCTCTTTCCCAAGCCCCTTGCTGCCTGCGACCGAAGCGTCCGTCGACAGTGAAACCGCACCAGGTTCTTTCTTCCGGTTAGTTCTATCGGTTTGTAGGACATTTCTGTCCGCATCCAACGGACATTTCTGCCCGATACCTTCGGACATTTCTGCCCGGTTTGTTGATGCTTCTCCTACTCCCCTTCTGGACCTCATCAACGCGTTCCAATCAGCAACGATCAATCGAAAGCATGGCCAATTTGGCGAATAGGCCGCTGTGTTGTGACGGCCGCCATGACTGCTTTTCTTGAACAGCCCCTTGGCGACGAGGTCGTTGGTCGCGCGGCGGATCGTTTTCTCGTCAACGCCCAACAGGCGCGCAAGTCGCTCGACGCTTGGGTCGCAGCGACCGGTCTTGCGGTTGTAGTGCTCAAGGATTGCCGCGCCGACGCGCTTTGCTGCACTGGATAGGCCGCGTTCAAGTCCGAGCGCCAAGTGAGCGAACAAGATATCGTTCTTAGCAAGCTCTACCATTCGAGCCTCGTAGCGCCCGCAGCGGCTGATCGGTATCCCCGGCTCATCGTAACGAGTTCCGCAGTGCCTCGATTGCTTCCAATGGCGTCAGAGCGAACCGCCTCCTGAGTTCTGGGACGATCGCGGAGCCAACCAATTGGGTTCGGTTCTCGGCAAACCAGACGGAAGCGCGTTCGACGGCCGACGCGGATCGCACCTCAAGACCAGTGACGATCTCCGCCGAATCATCTTCGGTCACGCGGTGGACCTTTCCGCGATGCGGGCTTCGATCCAGTCCAATATTTCTGATCGGACGAAGGCGACCCGCCGGTCCCCAATCGACACAGTCTGAGGGAAGCGGCCGTCAAAACGCAGCCTGTGAATGTAGGTCCTGCTAAGCGATGTTAGCCGGCACACATCGTTGATGCTTATGAGCGTGGGGCTTTCGGACTTCATAGCCTTCTCCAGTTAGGGGACGGCTAAACCTTCAATGCCGCCCAGGTTGGTAACGGCATATCAAGTACTCCAATTTCTCAGTCATCTGTCAAAGTTGGCCGCGCTTCAGGTGTGACCAAACTGACGATATATATTTGCGTAGGGTCACTTTTGCGGGCGCTTTCCCGACCGTCCAGTTTGACAGTACAAAGTCGGCCGTGGCGCTGGCAGATTTGCGAGATTCATACGGAATACGATCTGCAATCTCTATAGCTCGCGCTTGCCAAGTCGCGGCCTCTTCCTTCTTGCGCGAGTTGGCTCGATCCACGCCCTTGACCTGCCTTTCGGAAGCCCTTTGAAAATCCTGAACCAGCTTGTCGGACGCATATTTTAGTTGGAACTCACGCTGCATCTTCCCAAGTTCGATGCATCTACCTGCGAGTTCAAGCCAAGCCTCGCTTTGAAAAGCTCGGCGAGTATCAAGAGCTAGGCCCATCAAGGTGCCAAGGTACCAACGCACTGACTGATAGCCCCATTGCCAGCCCCACGATGCCTCAACCTGGGGGTCGCTGTCGGTCGCGGTCAGATAGCACCTGGCATGCTGGGCTTTTGGCTGCTTAAAGTGGTGAGACTCTCTATGGCTTTTGCTTTCTCTAACCTTGCGCCATTCGTCTCGGTCAGCGGCATACCAGTTTGAACGGCGTTCTGCGTCATAAACGACCAGTATGTCGGCTCTAGTTGGCAAACTCTGGCGTACTGCCATTTCCGCCAATCTCGTATCAAACTGCTCCAGCCATCCGGGAAAGTCTTGAAACGGGGAGATGTAACCTGCAGACCGTGCGTGGGCCTCGGCAACATCACGGGGATCAAAGCCATCATAGACAATTTGGGTATGACGCGTAATGCCGGTCCCAATTTTTCGCTTCCTAGGCATCGCCGTCCTGCCGTCCTCGAGATGGGATACCCCCGGAACAGTACTTCCACCAATCCTTCATCAGCCCTCGTCGCTTCTCCAGGGCGTCGCCGCGGCGATAGGCCCGCTCGACCGCATTGCCCACGTGGTGCGCTAGGCTCCATTCCGCGATCTCGCGCGCAGTGTCAGTTTCCTCACCGGCCCAATCACGGAACATGCTTCGCAGTCCGTGCAAGGTAGCTGTCTTGTCCGGTGAAGCAAGGCGCAGCGCTTTTGTCATCGCCGTGTCGGATATCGGCCTCCCTTCAACGCCACCGCCAAAAATGAGGTCGCTTGTAGCCCGCTGTCGCATGATATCGACGATCTGCATGCAGCGATCAGATAGCGGCACGATGTGCTCCCTGCTCCCCTTCATCCGCTCGGCAGGAACCGTCCAGGTTCGGGCCTGCTCGTCGATCTCGTCAAACGTCGCACCTCTGGCCTCGCCACTCCTGGCGGCCGTTAAGGTGATGAACTCAACCGCCCGAGCGGCTGTTCCGCTGGACTGCCGAAGCTTGGCCATCATCGTCGGCGCCTCAGTATAAGCCAATGCAGCATGGTGACCCCGTGTCAGCTTCTGGCGCTTTGGCATTACCTTGTCGAGCAAACCCTTCCACCTGGCTGGGTTGCCGGCGGTCCTCCATTCGTGAGCTATGGCATAGTCAATAACGGCCTGGATGCGTGACCGGAGCCGGTCGGCTGTCTCCGGCCGTTCCTGCCAATGTGGAGCGAGGCAGTCCTTGACATCCCCCATGACTATTTCGGCGACAGGGCTGTCGTGAAGCGGCTTGGCATACTCGCGCAGGGTCATTTCCCATTGCGCGCTGTGCTTCGGATTCGTCCACTCACTCGCCTTCGCCGCCAGCAGTTCCTCCATGCAATGCGCGAAGGTGATCACGCGAGCAGTCCTTCTTGGAGACCTTGGATCGACGCCCCTCGCAAGACTGTCTCGGATGACATCGGCTTTTTCCCGAGCGAGAACTAAGGAAACGGGCGCGGTTCCCTGTCCATATCCTCCGAGCCCGATTTCGGTACGATCGGCACCTCTTCGGAAAATGAAGACCCATTGCTTCGAGCCACCCTTGCGTACGCGAATATAGAGGCCGTCGCCGTCGCCATATATGCCCGGACTGTCCAGCCGTTTGATGCTGCTGTCGGAGAGCTTGTGTCGCGCCATTTTCACCGCCGCTTGCCATAACCGTCATGTCGTCCATAACGACTTTACTAGCAACAGCAAAGGGTTAGTTGGCACTAATGTCAGTAAGAATGGCGGAAAGGCGGCCACCCTCTCCGCCACTCAGCAGCCATAAGTGATTGTTTTAGTGAAGATTTTCGCTGTGCTCAGTAGCGCCTTCCCCCATTTATTCCCCCTTTGTCTGTCGGAAGCTCTCGGATGCTTTCGGAATTGTTTGGCCGCGCAATTTTCAATTTGCCCAGCTTGGCCTTGGTGGCGCTACACGGCGTATCCATTGGCCCGGTGCATCAATCCGAGTAAGGCATATTCGACGTGGCTTCAGAGAGTGCCGCCTGGTGCGATACTGGAACAGGTGTGGCGGCACCGATTGAACGCACCTCTCGCTGAAGAGCGATAAGCAGGGTGTCAGTACACTACCATGAGCCAGCCGACACAAATGAGAAGCATCTCAGTTGCGGTGGAGCCGCTTGGCAAGCCGGCTGCGCGTGAGAAGCCGATCGATCGTCGCGATATAGAGTCATCGGCCAGCCGGGTGCCGGCGCCGAGCCACGATCCGCATGAGGTCTCATTCTGCATTGGCG
>JBBSOT010000346.1:0-5690 GCA_038259455.1 Hyphomicrobiales bacterium
AGCCGCGAGGTCGCCTGAGGTCCATCGGTCTGCAGGCTGTAATTTCCAATCCTTGCTGTTCCCTCTTTCAAGCGTGATGATTTCATGCTTGATGCCGAGGCGTGGCGAAGAACACCTGCGGGCGGCAAGCGGTGAGAAAAGCGCCTCGAGCTATGGCCCACGTTCACCGTCGCTACTTCTTCGCGCGACCATGTCCGGCACCCGCCCCTTGTTTTGATCGTGGCAGCCTAATAGAACCCATTCCAAAGCTAATATATTACCAATGTAATACAGGTATTGCCTCGGTTGGGGTTTGCGCTAGAATGGGGGGCATGAACAAGCCTGCGAATTGCGCGCCCGTAATGCCGCCCCGCCAGAACATTGCCGACAGCGTCAAAAAAATGCTTGTGGGGCAGCTAGAGGCTGCTCGCGCGGCTCAGGCACTTGCCCCACGCATTGCATACGCAGTTTCTGCAGCCGTCCCTCGCCTGACGCAGGGTGGTCGTATTATATTGGTAGGAGCTGGCACTTCGGGTCGGATTGCAGTTCAGGACGGCGTTGAGCTCGCACCCACCTATGGCTGGCCGCTGGACCGCCTGGTATTTCTGCTTGCGGGTGGCCGGTCTGCGCTGGTGGAAAGCTCAGAGGCTGCAGAAGACGACGCCGGGATGGCACTCAGAGAGATTTCCGACAGCTCAATAACGCCGGACGACGTGGTGATCGGCGTAGCAGCGAGCGGAAGGACACCCTACACCTGTGCCGCGATTGAGCGAGCGCGGGCCATGGGTGGATTGACCATCGGCCTCGCCAACCAGTCAGGCACGCCGCTTCTTGACTTGGCGGAGATTGCGCTCTGCGCAGAAACCGGGCCTGAGTTTATCTCAGGCTCGACGCGCATGAAGGCCGGAACGGCTCAGAAGATCGTACTCAATACGCTTTCAACCGGAATGATGATCGGACTTGGCCTGACGCATAAAGGGCTGATGACCCATATGTCCGTTTCGAACGACAAGCTTCGTCGGCGCGCCGTGGACATTATCTCGAGCATTGCGGGCACCTCTCCCGAAGGCAGCGAGGATGCACTGAAGACTGCCGAAAACGATCTGCCTGTGGCCATCCTGATAGCGGCGGGACATGGTAGGAAGGAAGCAAGGCGTCTGCTTGATGAGGCGGGTCAAAGCGTCGGGAAAGCCTTATCTGCTTCCAGCCGACAAGCAAGGGGAACGTCTGATGGCGCTTGATCTGGCACCGGGCAGGACCCGGTCCACGCCGCTCTATCTCCAGATCGCAGCGAACCTGAAGCAGCACATTATCGCTGGTGAATGGCGAGAGGGGGAAGCCGTTCCGTCCGAACGCGAACTGTGCGCGTTGACCGATGCCTCCCGCGTGACAGTTCGCAAGGCGATTGAGGAGCTAATTGCCGAAGGGTTGCTATCCCGGCGGCAGGGATCCGGGACCTTCGTCAATCGTGTAATCGAGACCAAGAACGATGTTCTGGGGAGCTTCAGCGATGAAGCGGCAGCTCGCGGGGGCACTCCGGGAACCATCTGGATCGTCCGGAACATTGCGCGCCCGACCGAGGATGAGGCGAATATCCTCAAGATCGGCAGAGACAGTGAAGTGGTGCGATTGGGCCGGGTCCGCCTGCTGGATGGTGAGCCGCTGGCGATCGAGCATGCGGTGGTGCCCAAACGCTTCCTGCCGCCGATCGGCGAGCTCGAAGGTTCGCTCTACAAGGCCTTTGAGGCTATGGGTAATCGACCTGTCGGCGGAACACAGAGCATCCATGCATCCCTGGCAAGCCCGACCGAGGCAGGCTTGCTGTCCATCGCGGAGCAGAGTGCTGTTCTTCGGATTGAGCGAATTACACGCAATATGAAGAACGACGTGGTCGAGCTCACGCGGTCTGTCTATCGCGGAGACCGGTACAAGTTCGTTTCGGAGTTGCACCAATGAGTTCCACAAAAATCAACATAGATCAACAGCGTAGGCTTCCTGAGGTCTTGCCGGATATCGATTGGCTCGATCCGAACGAAATTGCCTTGCGGCAAACCAGTTACTGGGACGCATCTTCGCTCAGCGCGCGTGCGCTCGCCAGACCTGCAACCGCGAGCCAAGTCTCTGACCTGCTGCGGCTTGCTTCAACCACCGGCCAGACAATCGTGACCCACGGCGGACGCACGACCTGCGTCGATGGCGTGCAGTCCCAGTCCGACGATATCATCCTCTCGCTGGAACGCATGAACCGCATCCTCGAAATTGACCCTGTCGAAGGTGTCGCGGTGGTCGAGGCAGGCGTGGTGCTCCAGACTTTGCAGGAAGCCGTCGCCAATGAGGGCATGTTCCTGCCGCTCGATCTTGGCGCGCGAGGGACATGCACAATTGGCGGCAATGTCGCGACCAATGCAGGGGGGGTAAACGTGGTGCGCTACGGAATGATGCGCAACCTCGTGCTCGGGCTGGAGGCAGTTCTGCCGACCGGCGAAGTAATTTCCTCGATGAACCGGATGCTGAAAAACAATTCGGGATATGACTTGAAGCAGCTGTTTATCGGCACTGAGGGGACGCTGGGTATCGTTACGAAGGTCGTCCTCCGGCTCGAACCGAGCATCAGTGCTCGAGATGTAGCCATGGTTGCGCTCGACAGCTTCGATGCCGTGCTCACTCTTCAGTCCGATGCCAAGCGGATCCTTGCTGCCGATCTACTGTCCTTCGAGGTCATGTGGGGCGCCTATTATGACGCCGTTACCGTCGATGGCGGTCACCGGGCACCGCTAACGCGCGAGGCACCATTTTACGTTCTGATCGAAGCTGTGGCTGACGAAAACCGCAATGAGAATGGCAGGGGCCTGCTCTCGCTTCTCGAATGCAGCATGGAGGCACGAACGCTCACCGACGGAGTTGTGGCTACTTCCGAACGCGAGAGAGTAGAGTTCTGGACGGTAAGAGACGATTTTGATCGGATCCTCGCCGAGCCGCCTGTCTATCTCTATGATATCAGTCTGCCACTACGCTCAATGGACGAATATATCCGCGATCTCAAGGAGGCCTTTAGCGCGGCCTTCCCGCACGGCGAGCTGCACGTGTTCGGTCATCTTTGCGACGGCAATCTTCACCTTTTTCTTACACCCCGATCCACCTCCAAAAACCTGCACGAAATTCGCCGGGTCGCGGACGAGACCGTCTACACGACCCTCGCGCGTTACCATGGCGCGGTTTCAGCCGAACATGGCATTGGCCGCGAGAAGAAAGACTGGTTGCACATCTCTCGCAGCAGCGAAGAAATCGAACTGATGCGCAGGCTGAAGCGGACGCTCGACCCGGCGAACATCCTCAATCGCGGTCTCGTGTTCGATGTTTGACGACATAAACAAGCTGGCGCGGATTGCGGCCAAGGATGAGCGCCATATTCTTGGCCTGATGAGTGGTACTTCGCTCGACGGACTCGACATCGCCTTGTGCCGCGTCGAGGGGGCAGGCGAGACAACGCGCCTGACGCTCGAAAACTTCACGACGGTCCCGTATACCGCGACGTTCCGTGCCCGCCTTGGCGAAGTTTTTGCTCGCCGTTCCATCGACCTCGAGCGGCTTTGCCTTCTCAATCCGTTCGTTGCGCAGGTCCATTCGGATATGATCCTCGCAGCGCTCGACGAATGGCATCGCCCGGCGGAAAGCATCGACCTTATCGCAAGCCATGGTCAGACCGTGTATCATGCGCCCAGCGCTCTTGGCGAACGCGTACTCGATGCCAATGCAACGCTGCAACTGGGTGATGGCGATCATATCGCCCATCTGACCGGCATCATAACGGTGCATGATTTTCGGCAGAAGCAGATCGCTGCAGGCGGCGAGGGAGCTCCCCTTGCGGCGTACGGCGACCATCTGCTTTTCGGAGATGAGCAAGCGGATCGCATTCTGCTCAATATCGGCGGGATCGCCAATCTGACCTTCGTCGCAAGTGCGCAGAATGGCCGCTGGTCCTCCTGCACCGATATCGGCCCCGGAAACACGGTCATGGATCAACTCGTCCAGCGAAATTTTCCTTCGATGCGTTTCGACGCTGATGGTGCAATGGCTGCGCGCGGCGTCGTTTTGCCGGGGCTTCTAGATCAACTGCTAACCAACCCGTTCTTCTCGCGGCCCGGCCCAAAGACAACCGGACCGGAAACCTTCAATCTGGCCTGGCTGGATGATGCTAAAGCGCGGTCAGGCGACACAGCTGCGCGAATTGAAGACTTGCTTGCGACACTCAGCCTGTGTTCTGCGCGTTCAATTGCGGCGTCGATCAATGCCTTACAAGTTACTGGAGACGCCAATGTGTATGTCAGCGGCGGCGGCGCCCGCAATCCCACCCTCATGACGAATATCCGCCGCGAGCTTGCCGAGCGTCATGCGGTGGTCACGACTGACGAGCTCGGCATCGATCCGGATGCTAAGGAAGCCGTTCTTTTTGCGATCCTCGCCAATGAAACCGTCGCCGGAAGGCGGATGGCCGAAGGCCGGATTGCGGGAATGCCGTCGGTGTCCATGGGCAAGATCAGTTTGCCAGGATGATCGAAATGACAGGCAATTTAGCGACCGAGAATGCTTCCAGAGACATCCGGTACTGGCTGGGCATCGACGCCGGGGGGACAAAAAGCCTCGCGAGCCTGGTTGACCATGAAGGGCGCGAACTCAGCAGTATCAAGGCCGGAGCGGGCAACCTTCGGATTGGTGCTGAAGCGGTAGAACAGTTGACGCTCGGCATTGCGCGGCAAGCCTTGGATCAGGCAGGCCTGTCGCAGAACGCTGTGGGTGCTATCGCTCTCGGGCTAGGTCTGGCGGGTCTTTCGCGGGCCAGCCAATCGTGTCAGTTGGCCGCCAATCAATGGCCCTTTGCCAAGGTCACTATCGCGTCCGATGCGGAAATTGCGCACCTCGGCGCGCATGGGGGTGAGGATGGGGCAATCCTTATTGTCGGGACCGGGTCGGTCGCCTACCTTCGAGTGGGCGGAAAAGCCGACACCATGGGAGGCTATGGCTTCCCGATCTCGGATGAGGCAAGCGGCGCTGCTTTGGGTCTGAGTGCGGTCCGCCACGCTCTGCGCGCCCTTGACGGACGAACCCGGTCGACCCCCCTCAGCGATGCAGTTACTGGCCAGTTCAACGACAGCACCGTCGCCGTGATTGAGTGGATGGAAACAGCGACACCGGGCGATTTCGCGTCTTTTGCGCCGCTGGTCATCTCCTATGCCGAAAAGGGCGATTACATCGCCCGTTCGATCGTGATCGAGGCGGTAAGACACATCGAACGTTTCATTGAAACCATCTACGAAAAGGGCGCGCCGCGATGTTCGCTGATGGGCGGGCTGGCGGCGCATTTGCGACCGTGGTTGCGTGCCCGGACAAGCGAGATGCTGGTCGAGCCAGCCGGAGATGCGGTGAGTGGGGCGCTGATGCTTGCAGGTGCCCCGATGGTCGCGTCGCATCGGACCATGCCAAACGCGGGCAAAGGGGCATGATCACAACACGAATGGCAATCGAAGCGCAAGAAGCGCCAGACCGGATTGCGCTTCAGGCCGAGGCCTTGGCCGATTCGCTCGCAAAGCTGGCAGAATGGTGGGCAACCTCGCCGCCTAGCACGATCATAACTTGTGCGCGTGGAAGCTCTGGTCACGCTGCCCTTTTTGGAAAATATGCCCTTGAGCTGGCAACCGGACGCCCTGTCGCAT
>JBBSOT010000347.1:0-5670 GCA_038259455.1 Hyphomicrobiales bacterium
AGCAGTTGCTCGACACATTGAAAACCGGCAAGGAAGCAACCTTCATCGTTTTCGCCACGCCGGAAGAAGGCATCGGCATACCGGTTGACCTGACAGGCTTTGGCGAGGCGTTCGCCGCTTTGCCCTGAGGGCTCTATCGGTATTCAGTTATGATGGCGATCGCCATTCCCGTGCCCATTACAGCACCGGCGATTGCAAATTGACTGCCAAAGTACGAGCTGACGACCAAGCCAGCCAGTGCACCGGTCGCAACCCAATAGAGTGCCTTCACTATCTGCTCCGTGCCGCTGGCCGGCCAGTTGCGGGGTGCAACACGGCCGACGCCGTCCTATATCTGCGTCAAGAACTCGAAAAACATGGAGCTTAGCGGTGCGTTCCACACTGATAGAACGATTCGACGTAGCAGACGACCGCGTAAAGCAGATCGTGGCAGACACGATCAAAGGCGCTGACGATGGAGAACTGTATCTCGAGAGCAGCGAGAGCGAGTCGTTGATGTTCGACAATGGCCGTCTCAAGACCGCCAATTACAGCACCGACGAAGGCTTCGGGCTTCGGGCAGTGGCAGGAGAAGCAACCGGCTATGCCCATGCAAGCGAGCTTTCCGAGGCGGCCCTGCTTCGGGCGTCGGATGCCGTTTCGGCGGTCAAGGCGGGCTATACGGGCACGCTCGCCGAGGCGCCGCCGCGCACGAACCGCCATCTCTACAGCGACGAAAATCCGATCGGCTCGCCCTCCTTCGAGGCCAAGGCAAAGCTGCTGCAGGAAATCGACGCCCATCTGCGCGCCAGCGACCCGCGCGTCAGGCAGGTCAGCGCATCTCTGGCCTCTTCCTGGCAGCATGTCGAGATCCTGCGGGCCGACGGCCAGATCGTTCGCGATGTCAGGCCACTCGTTCGGATGAATGTGTCGGTGGTGGTCGGCGACGGCGACCGGCAGGAGACCGGTTCCTACGGCATTGGCGGGCGCAAGGGTTTTGGCGAATTCGTCATCGAGGATAGCTGGAAGCACGCCGCGAGCGAGGCTTTGCGCCAGGCGCTGGTCAATCTGGAAGCTGTTCCCGCGCCTGCCGGCACGTTCGATATCGTGCTGTCCAATGGCTGGCCGGGCGTGATGCTGCACGAAGCAGTAGGCCACGGGCTGGAGGGCGACTTCAACCGCAAGAAGACCTCGGCCTTTGCCGGGCTTCTGGGTCAGCAGGTTGCGGCCAAGGGCGTGACGGTTGTCGACGATGGCACGATCAGTGAGCGGCGCGGCTCGCTGACTGTCGACGATGAAGGCACGCCGACCAACCGGACGGTACTGATCGAAGACGGCAAGCTGGTCGGCTACATGCAGGATCGCCAGAATGCCCGGCTGATGGGAATGGCTGCCACCGGCAATGGACGGCGCGAGAGCTATGCGCACCAGCCGATGCCGCGCATGACCAACACCTACATGACATCGGGCGACATGGACCCGGCCGAGATCATCGGCTCGGTGAAGAACGGCATCTATGCCGTATCGTTCGGCGGCGGCCAGGTCGACATCACATCCGGCAAGTTCGTGTTCGGCTGCACCGAGGCCTACATGATCGAAAACGGCAAGGTGACCCAACCGATCAAGGGCGCGATGCTGATCGGCAACGGCCCCGATGCCATGCACCGCGTGTCGATGGTCGGCAATGACATGAAGCTCGACAATGGCATAGGCATGTGCGGCAAGGCAGGACAGGGCGTGCCGGTCGGCGTCGGCCAGCCACATCTGCGGATGAACCAGATGACGGTTGGCGGGACGCGGGTGTGATCCTGAAAGGCCGTCGAGGTGCCCTCTTCAATCGTCATCCTGACCGGAGCGGGCGTCTCGGCCGAATCGGGGATAGCGACATTCCGCGATCCTGACGGGATCTGGTCGAAGGTCGATTATCGCGAGGTCGCTACACCCCAGGGTTTTGCCGCCAACCCCGGGCGCGTGCACGATTTCTACAACTGGCGGCGGCGGACCGTGCGCTCCGCCAAGCCGAATGCGGCTCATATTGCGCTGGCCAGGCTGGAGCGCGAATTCAGTGGCGAGTTCCTGCTGGTGACGCAAAACGTCGACAATCTGCATGAGACTGCCGGCTCGACGAAGCTGATCCACATGCACGGTCAGCACGACAGGGCGCTTTGCAACGCATGCGGCGAGCGCCACCAATGGCATGCCGACATGTCGCTGGAAACGAACTGCCCGGCCTGCACACAAATCGGCCAGATGCGCCCCGACGTCGTCTGGTTCGGCGAGACTCCCTATGAGATGGACCGCATCCTGACGGCGCTACAGGGCTGCGACCTGTTCATATCGATCGGCACCAGCGGCAATGTCTACCCGGCGGCCGGTTTCGTGCGCGACGCACGGGTAGCGGGTGCGCGGACCGTGGAACTCAACCAGGAGCCGTCACGAGGCGCCAACTTGTTCGACGAGGCAGCGCACGGACCGGCCACGCAGATCGTGCCGGCATTCGTCGAGAGGCTGCTTGGAGGCTAACGTCTCTTCCTGGGTTTCTCCAGAAGCGCCACCGCCTCGACATGCGGCGACCAGAGGAACTGGTCGATGGGGGTGACGCTCTTCAGTTGATAGCCGCCTGCGATCAGGATCGACAAGTCACGTGCCAAGGTTGCCGGATTGCACGACACGGCGGCGACATAAGGTACATCGGAGCGGGCGATCTGCTTCGACTGGTCTTCGGCGCCGGCGCGTGGCGGGTCGAACACCAAGCCGTCGAAGGAGTTGAGCTCCTTGAAGGTCAGCGGTCGGCGAAACAGGTCGCGCCGTTCGGTGGTGACCCGCTTCAATCCTGGCGTGAAACGAAAGCCGCGATCAAGCGCCGCCAGCGATGCCGCATCGCTTTCCACCGCCCGGACTTCGGCGTTTTTCGCCAGCCGCAGGGTGAAACTGCCCGAACCGGCAAACAGGTCGGCGACCTTCTTGGACCGGCCCAGATGCTGGCAGACCAGTTCTGCCATCGAGCGTTCGGCATTTGGCGTGGCCTGCAGAAAGGCGCCGGGCGGGATCAGGACCGACGCAGCGCCGAACAGCACTGACGGCTTCTTCGCTTCAACGACGATCTCGCCGTCTATGGTCAGGCGGGCAAAGCCTTCCTTCAACACGAAGTCCGATGCCTGGCGGCGACGCGCCTCGCCGGGAACACCGGACTGGCGGGCCGCGATATCAAGTCCCGTGTCCGTCACCGTCACGACCAGCTGGAAAGGCTTGGGCGTGACTGAAATCATGCCGGCCAGTACACGCAGCCGGTCGAGCGACGCGACGATCAGCGGCGACGAGATCGGGCATTCGGCAATGTCGACGATCTCGTTCGACAGCGCCCGGTTGTAGCCGAGCAGCATGCCCTTGTCGGACTTGCGCGCGGTGAAGGTGACGCGGCGCCTGCTATGCGGGGCGCAGGGGACGAGGTCGCCAATTTCTGCCTCGATATGCTGGCTGCGCAGTGGCTGCACCAGGTTTTCGCGTTTCCAGGTGCTGTATCCGGCCGGCGCCAGATGCTGGACCGAGCAACCGCCGCAGATACCGAAATGCCGGCAGGCGGGCTCGATGCGCTCGGGCGAGGAGCGCTCGACCGAGACCAATTCGGCGCGGTCCTTCGTACGAGAGGCGGTGACCGTTTCACCGGGCAGCGTGAAAGGAATGAATACCGGGCCGTTCGCGGTCTCGGCAATGCCGTCGCCCTGCGCGCCAAGTCGCGCTATTTCATATGTTTCGCTCATCGATCCTTGATCCCCGCAAGCAGGAATTCTCGGTTGCCGTCGCTGCCCTCGACGGGGGATGGGCAGTGGCCCAAGGCGCGCCAGCCGGGCAGGCCGCCCAGCCAATCGTGGATCTTTTCGGCGATGCGCGCACCCTCCTGCGGATCCTTCAGCAAACCACCCTTGCCGATGGCAGAGCGGCCGGCCTCGAACTGTGGCTTGACCAGAAGCAGAGCCCGTGCGCCCGAAGCGGCAAGGCCGAGTGCGGGAGGCAGCGCCAGCGTCAGCGAAATGAAGCTGACATCGCTGACGACGAAATCCGGAACTGCACCGGCAATGTCGGCGGCAACGAGATGGCGGGCATTCAGCCCCTCCAGGCAGGTGACGCGGGGGTCGTCGCGCAAGCGCGCTTCCATCTGGTCATGGCCGACATCTATGGCGGTGACATGCCGGGCGCCTCGCTCCAGCAGGACCTGCGTGAAGCCGCCGGTCGAGGCGCCGATGTCCAGACATGAACAGCCGGAGGGATCGAGGTCGAAATGATCGAGGCCGCCGATCAGCTTGAGCGCCGCGCGCGAGACATAGTCGCGGGCAGGATCGTCAATGCGGATGTCACAGGATGCCGAAACGGTCTGGCCGGCCTTCGCGGCAACCATGCCATCGATGATCACCGCGCCGCGCCCGATCGCGTCACGGGCCCGCGAGCGGCTGACATAATAGCCCTGCCCGACGAGAAATTCGTCGAGCCTGGTTCGGAGCCGGATATTGTTGGGCAGGGCCATCGGCCTTCATTGAAGAATGCGCAGCCGAAAGGCAAGCCGGGTCAGTAGACGATGATGCGTGAGACCTTGCGTTCGTCAGCGCTGGGCATGGCTTCAGGATCCATAGGCTGCCTGGCAAGACGCGCGGTCTCGATGCCGATGGCGCCGGTGAACATGGCGTCGCGGTTGACGACGATCTGCGGCTTGGCGTCGTAGGAGAAGCCGCCGCGAATGTCGCCCATCTTGGCGGCGACGATGCCGAGCACAGCCTGTTCGAGCGTCAGGTCGTATCTGCTGCCGGAAATCGCGGGCGGCGCAACCACGCTCAGCGCGGCCAGCCAACACATCAGCGCTTTCATCGTTTTTGTCTCCCTGCCTGAAAGCACTCCTAGCGCAGGGAGGCTAAAAAACGCCCAAGAGACAGGGTAATCAAAACCCCAAATATCAACGTAAACAGAGAGTTAGTTAAATTGTAAAGATGAGCAGCCGGCGAGGCAACGGGAGTGGCCCGCGTCGAGGCGTGGCAGCCGAGAGCGTCAGCCTTCAGGCAGGGGAATATATTCTTCTTCGTCGCCCGGGACGATATCAAAACGCCCGGTCTTCCATTCTTCCTTGGCCTGCTCGATGCGCTCTTTCGACGACGAGACGAAGTTCCACCAGATATAGCGCTTGGAACCAAGCGAAGCACCGCCGAACAGCATGAAATGGGCACCCATTTCCGATGAAACGACGATCTCGTCGCCCGGTCGGAACACCAGTAGCCGGTTTTCGCCGAAGCGGTCTCCCGAGATCGATACCTTGCCGTCGAGAACGTAGATGGCGCGCTCCTCGGCATCGGCCGGAATCTGGATGCTCGCACCCGGATCGAGCCGAATGTCGGCATAGAGCGTGTCAGACGCCGTACGAACAGGCGAACTGACGCCTGACAACGCCCCGATGACGACGCGGCCCGTGACGCCATCGGCCTTGAATGATGGTAAAGTGGCGCTGGCCGTGTTTTCGAAGACCGGGGCGACCTCCTCCCGGTGATCGGGCAGCGCCAGCCATGTCTGGAGACCGGATACCGACATCGGGGCGCCACGCAGTTCCTCCGGCGTGCGCTCGGAATGAACAATGCCGCGGCCGGCCGTCATCAGGTTTACGTCGCCGGGCGCGATGACCATCTCGGTGCCGAGCGAATCGCGATGCCT